>PLZN01000371.1:0-494 GCA_003152195.1 Acidobacteriaceae bacterium | reverse complement strand
ACAATCCCGGCCGCTACCTGGTGCTTCTGCCGCCGATCAACGGAGCCACGGCTGTCACCGGCACGCCCTACTACACGGAGAATCCGGGGCAACCGTACCATGGCTACGATACGACGATCACCTACGATTACATGCCCAGCCAGTTCATTACGTTCCGAGCGGAAATGGGTTATCGCCACACGGATTTTCCTTACTGGACGGGTAGAGGCGGCATCACCCCTCCGGGCGGCAACAATGGCTCGCCTGGAAGCTTTGCGTGCGCCTCAGGAAGCTCTGCCGGAACCAACGTGCTGGCAGCCGCGGAAGTTGCTTGCGGGGGGGGCATCAGCAGCGTGTGGTTCCCTGACCTTCGCACCGGCCAGATCGCCGCGACGGTCGCAGTCATGGTCAAGTTCTAGTATTCCAGTCTTGACCACTGCGCTGTAAGTGAGCGGGTTGCACGTTAGGCGAGTGAGCAGCGCCCAGGTTGCCGGCAACCCGGCGCTGCTTTAAAA
>PLZN01000524.1 GCA_003152195.1 Acidobacteriaceae bacterium | reverse complement strand
GTAGAAACTCCAGACCCAGCACTTCGTGCTGGGCTACTTTCAGCCGTCCCGGCTATGCCGGGACTGTCGCGATCTCTGATTCGTGCTTATCCCGGTTTTCCAACCAGAGCGGGTTTTTACGGGCAAAAACATTTATATGCAGAAACAATGGTGGGGCTTCCCCCGGATTTCCTGTGGGGCTTGGTGGAATCAAGGAACTCCATGCGGCTTTCCTTGAAGAAAGCTGCACACGCGGTCCTGTCTGGTGCCGCGTAACAGGAAATCCGGGTACGCTGGGGCGAACGTGGGGCACCCCTCCGTTACTCAGCCTGCATTGAGGTGGTGGGAGATCTATTCGATGGAGTCCGGGCGAATGGAGGAGGCGAGCGCGGCCAAGTGATCGAGGCAGCCGCGTTCCGGCTCCGCATCCCGGTTCAGCACTGCCTCGAACGCGTAGCCAACGAACAGTAAAGTGGGAGCGAAGGGAGTGGGCAGATGAGCCAGCCCGCTGAGCCGCGAAGCTGCGTATGCAGCTTGGGGCCGGGACGCATGGCTCACCGCCACACACGGCATAATAGGCGGCACGCCGCTGCCCAGCAAAGAGACCGCCACCTCAGCTAGATTCTGCCCCGGCATGTAGATCGCCAGGGTCGCATCTTCCGGCAAGGTCCCGGGCCATAGGGCCAGCCCTGGTGCGGTTCGCGCGGCATGGTGCCCGCTCAACACGATCAATTTAGAAGAGACTCTGCGGTCTGTGAGCGAAGCCTCCAGAAAGGCCGCCGCGGACGACGCCGCAGTCACCCCGGGCACCACTTCGAAGGGCACCCCGGCCTCGCGTAACGCATCGATCTCCTCGCCGGCACGGCCGAAGATCATGGGGTCTCCGGATTTTAGCCGTATCACGGCCAGGCCTCTCCGCGCCGATACGATCATCAGCTCGTGGATCGCTGCCTGGGTGATCTTCTTCCGCCCGCAGCGTTTGCCTACGCTGACCACCAGAGCTTCTTTGCCGACGAGATTCAAGATAGATTGGGTGACCAGATCGTCATGCAGCACTACACCGGCCTCGGCCAGCAGCCGCGTGGCCTTGACGGTAAGCAACTCCGGGTCGCCGGGGCCGGCGCCAACCAGGTAGACCTTGCCCGCCTCCGCCTTGCTCACCGCGGCACCTCCTCAAGGCGTGCGGCTGTGGCGGCGGCATGCGCTCGCGCTGGACAGGCCGGTGCGCCGCAGACCTGGCGATGCGCCAGCTCGTGCAACAGGGCCTTGCGTTCCGCCCCGGCCGGCATTGCGTCCAGGACCTCACGGCGCAGTTGTCCAAGCTGGCCGAGCCACGGGCCCAAGTCCGCCGGGAGCTGCGCGTCGATCTCGCGTCGCAGCCGCTGGGCCAGCGCCGGGCTTTGGCCAGCCGTCGAAATGGCAATCTGAAGTTCGCCTCGCTGCACGATCGAAGCGAAGAAAAAGTCGCACAAGGGCGGGTCATCCGCAGTGTTGCACAGGATGGAGCGGCGCGAGGCTTCCTCGAAGATGGCCTGGTTGACCTCGCGATCGTTGGTGGCAGCGATGACAAGGTCACATCCGGTCACGTCCGCGGGCTCATAGCGGCGGCCGAGCCACTCGATCTTTCCCTTAGAGCTGAGCTCCTGCACGCGCGCTACCGCCAAGGGAGCGACTACGCGGATGGAGGCGCCGCAGCGCAGCAGGCTTTCGACCTTCTCCAGGCCGATGGGTCCCGCACCCACCACCAGGCATTTTTTCCCGTCAAGCTTCAGGAACAAGGGAAAGAGGCTCACGCTGTGGTCACTCAAACTCACGGTAGGGTCACTCAAGGTGTTTACCGCCGCTCGGGGCAGCGTCCCGGGTCACCGGCTCCAGAACTGCGCCGGCGAGCTGCTCGCGTATCTCCTCGTCACTAGAACGGGCAAAGTAGGCGCGCAGGTTTTCCCCGGGGCGGCGGGATTGCAAATAGCCGCTCAGCAGCCGCTCCAGCGCATCGGGCACTTCCGTTGCCAGGCAACGATATCCGATTGGCCTGGCCGTCTGCTGATGCAGGCCCACCGCACCGCCCACGCAAAAGTAGTACGCGTCTTCCATCTTGCCCTGATGCTTGAGCTTCTTGCCTTCCATCCCGATGTCGGCAATCCAATGCTGCCCGCAGCTGTTGGGGCAGCCCGTTACGTGCAGCTTGATCTGCTGGTCGAATCCGGGCAGCCGGTCTTCGAGCTCATCGACAATCCAACGCGTGAAGCCCTTGGTCTCAGTGATCGCCAGCTTGCAGAATTCGCTTCCCGTACAGGCAATCGCGCCTCTCCAGAACGAGGACCCTTCCACCGGCAAGTTGATGGCTTCCAGTTCCCGGGCAAGCTCCTGCGCTTGGTTTGCGGGCACGTTCACCACCAGCAGATTCTGCGTGACGGTAGTGCGCAACTGGCCATTTCCATAACGCTTCGCCAAGGCAGCCACGGCGCTCAATTGCGCCGCTGTCATGCGCCCGCGCAGCACGGAGAGACCCACATAGCAAAGCCCTTCCTGCTTCTGCCGGTGGATGCCAACATGATCGCGGTAAATGTCATCCGGAACTACTTCTTCTACCGCTGGATCGAGTTGGTAGCCAAGCCGCCGATTCAGCTCGGCCAGGAATGACTCAGCCGTCCACCCTTCTTTGAGAAACAGATGCTTCATGCGCGCCCGATCGCGGCTTTCGCGCAATCCCTGCTGGTCGCGAAAGAGCTCGGTGATTTTGCGTACTACGAGGACGGCCTGGTCCTGTTGGACGAATGCATTCAGGCGCACGGCCAGATGCGGATCGGCAGAGAGACCGCCCCCGACGCGCAGCGAAAATCCCACTTCGCGGCGGTTGCCCTGGTTACGCACGGCAGGGGTCAAGCCAATGTCATTGATCTCGGGATAGGAACACCAGGCGGAACAGCCGGTGATCGAAACCTTGAATTTTCGCGGCAGGTTGTAAAGCTCTGCGTTACCCTTCACGGCTGCGGACGCAGCTAAGGCGATGGGCGAAGCATCCAGAACTTCGTCCGCGGCCAGCCCCGCCAGGGGGCAGCCGGTCACGTTGCGAACCACGTCACCGCAGGCGCCTCGCGGGGAGAGCCCGGCGGCGTCCAGGCGGTCGATGATCTGGGGAAGAGCTTCAATCGTCAGCCAATGTAGTTGGATCGCCTGACGCACAGTAATATCCACCAGATCGCGGCCATGTTTCGCGGCAATATCGGCAATGACCTCGATTTGATCCGAGGTGGCGATGCCGTTGGGGATCCCGATGCGCATCATGAAATACTCGGTCGCCTTGCCTTCCCCACCCTTGCCGCCGAGCACGCCGGCGCCGTCTCCCTGGGTGTAGACGCCCCACCATTTGAAGTAGAATTCGGCCCACTCGGNNCTCCCAGGGATTCTTTTCCCGCTTGAGCCGCTCCATGCGCTGGGCCCTGTTTTCCTTAACCTCGGCCATCGTTGCCTTTCCTCGGGTGCGAACAGAAATTGGAACTCAAACGAAAAAACCCGGGTGTCGCTGGTCGCCGACACCCGGGTTTCCGAAGATAATGACTGGCTGAATTCTTCTAGGACGGACCCGTGCGGCGTGATGGGAACACGCGACAACCAGCGCTACGGCGACAGTACAGAGACATAGATAAACCGTAATCCCGGGGCTGGCCTAAGTCAAGAGACGCACAGGTAACGCGCCGGTTAATTCAATCGATTGCGCTACTTACCTGATGTCGAATGTCGGCGCCGCGGATCCAGAAGATGACATCCCTGGAGATATTGGTGGCGTGGTCGGCAATTCTTTCGAGGGCGCGAGCGATGATGATTGCGTTCAGCGCCTGCAGGCTCACATCCGGGTTCTCCTCCATTACCTTCATGAGTTCGGTCCGGGCGACACGATTCATGAGGTCGATCTCATCGTCCATGACCACGACCGCGTCCGCGAATTGAGCGTCGGCATCGAGCAGCGCCTGGATGGCTGAACGGACCATGCGTGAAGCATGCTCGCCCATGGACGCGATGTCCACCGGCAGGTCAACGGCCGGATAGGCAAGCAGTTCCTGGGTTCGAATCGCGATGCTCATCGACTGGTCACCCACCCGCTCAAGATCCCCGTTAATTTTGATTACAGCCAGAATAAAGCGAAGATCGATGGCCATGGGCTGTTCCTGAGCCAGTAACTCATAGGCCATCTCATCCACCTCGCGCTGCGCCGCGTTGATGGCGGTCTCGTTCTCCCGCACATACTGGCACAACGCGGAATCCCGTTGCAGATAGGCCTCAACCGATGAGATCACCGCTTGCTGGGAAAGCGCAGCCATGGCCAACAACTTGTCTTTGAGCGCGGCCAGCTGCTGCTGGAAGTGGATACGCGGCAAGGAACCCCCCTGGTATAGAAATTGTGCACCATCGCCTGTGACAATTTGAAGAAAATGCGAGTATTCTGGACCCGAAACGGGGTCGGGTCACCGCCAAACCGTCGGTTGCAAACGAACCCTACTTGGGCCGAGTTCAGCGAAATATGAAGGAAACCGCAGGTCCCTCCACTACGCTACCCCGGATTTCCTGTTGAATTCAGTGGGTCCCGCGAGCTTCATGCGGCTTTCTTTACGGAAAGCCGCACACGCACCCCTGTCTATGGCCGCGCAGCAGGCCTCAGACGCCATGGCAAAGCCTCCGCTCGGCTTCGTGCGTTGCCTCGTAGATCTGGTCGAAGGACTCGACCGCATACAGAACCGGCTGCATCTCCGAGGTGGAAAATTGCTGGTTCAGAACCTGGTCGACGTCAAAGTCCCGAATCTCCGGCCCACCCCCGATCACATAGCTGGATTCGCCCTGCGACGAGATCAGCCCGCTGCCATAGAGCCGGTAGCCTCCCTTCTGGCGAATCACTCCGAACTCGACAGTAAACCAGAAGAGGCGCCCCATCCGCTCCAGGGCATCCTTGTCTGTCAAGGCCGCGCATACGGCGCCATAGTGTTGTAAAAAATCGGCGAAAACCGGATGCGCGTGCATTGGAACGTGACCGAAAACGTCATGGAAGATATCCGGTTGGGGGATATAGGCGAGAGATTCCTTGCTCCGCAACCAGGTGGTGGTGGGAAACTTCCGGGCGGCGAGCATGGCGAAGAAGGCGTCCGGGGGCAGAAAGCCACTCACCGGAGTGGCGCTCCAGCCGCTCCGGGGCCGAAGCCGTTGGTTCACATCGGCCAGGTTGGGGATCAGGTCGGTCTTAAGACCGATCTGGTGAAAGCCTTGCAAATATTGCTCGCATGCGTGGGCTTCGATCTGGGGCATGCGGTGGCCTACCAGCTCCGCCCACGTGGCATGCTGCTCGGGCGTGTAGGCCTGCCAGTCTTGCTGGATCAAAAAGGGCTCTGCTGCCCCCAAGGATGGGGAACGGATAACCATGATCTCCTCCTCGGCGGCGCCTGCCTGGAATTTGTCCCCGGGCGCCCGGCAGGGGTGAAAACGTTAGAGCATTTCATCTCCGCCTGAGAAACGTCAAATAGGGGGACCGCGCATCCAAAGGATTGGACGGCCGATAAAAGGTAATGGGGTAACGTTGGCGCCCCCCAAAGTTATCGTACCTTCCGGGTCTATCCAAGAACCTCCCCGAAGGTATATCTTTCTTCCGGCCCGTAGAGATACCGGCGACCCAAAGGAGTAACGCCTGATTTATGACTACGCTTACACATCACGAGCAACAGACAACCCAAGATGTTCTGCAACTGAACGGCACGGATTACATCGAGTTTTATGTCGGCAACGCGCGGCAAGCCTCCTACTTCTATCGCATGGCGATGGGCTTCAGCCTGGTGGCTTACGCTGGCCCGGAGACGGGCCGGCGCGAGCGCGCCTCCTACGTCCTGCAGCAGGGCAAGATTCGCTTTGTGCTCACCACCCCTTTGAAGCCGGACAATGAGGTGGCAGAACACATTCACCTGCATGGCGATGGCGTTCGCGACGTTGCGCTATGGGTCGACGATGCCAGGCTGGCGTGGAAGGAAGCCACCCGGCGAGGTGCGCGCAGCGTGCAGGAGCCGTGCGAGATTGCGGACGAACACGGAAGCGTCAAGATGGCGGCAATCGCCATTTACGGGGATACGATCCACACCTTCGTCGAGCGCAAGAATTATCATGGTGCGTTTCTGCCCGGCTACAAGGCCAAAGCGGAAGACACCCTGGCCCGCCCCACAGGCCTGTTGCACGTGGACCATGTAGTCGGCAATGTGGGGTGGAATGAGATGAACCGCTGGGTAGACTTTTACGCTTCAGTGATGGGCTTCTCCTTGTATCAGCACTTCGACGATAAAGATATTTCGACCGAATATTCGGCACTGATGTCGAAGGTGATGGCTAATGGCAATGGGCGCGTAAAGTTCCCTCTGAATGAGCCAGCGGAAGGGCGGAGAAAGTCGCAGATCGAGGAATACCTCGAGTTTCACCACGGGCCGGGCGTACAGCATATTGCCCTCGCCAGCGACGACATTTTGCACACAGTGAGCCGCTTGCAGAAGCAGGGCATCGAGTTCCTGCGCGTGCCGCATTCCTATTACGCGGCGTTGCAGGCGCGCACCGGGCGGATTGATGAGCCAGTGGAGGAGCTGGAGAAACTGGGTATCCTCGTCGACCGTGATGACGAGGGTTACATGCTGCAGATCTTCACCCGGCCAGTGGAAGACCGGCCAACCCTGTTCTTCGAGATCATCCAACGGAAGGGCAGCCGCAGCTTCGGGAAGGGCAACTTCAAAGCTCTCTTCGAGGCGATCGAGCGGGAACAGGGGGAACGCGGGAACCTGTAGAAATCTATGCCTCCCGGTATGAATGTACTAGGATCATAGGTTGAGGTGGGCATGCGAACTCTGCTGACAGTCGGACTGATGGGGCTGCTGCTGGCACTCAGCCTGGGCGCCAAGCCGACAAACAAGCCCGATCTCAGGTTGACGGCTTCCGTCGACATGGCGGCGCCGGAATCGCAGCCGATCCTGGTGATACACATCATCAACGAGTCGGGCCATTTGCTGCGCATTCCCGACCCGCCCTTGCTATGTAAGGGCGCGCCTGGGGCGCTGTCGCTCGATGTACGGTTCATCCCTGAGAACTCCAGCCAGCCGCAGCCGGCCACCGATTGCGGTTTGGAAGTAGACCCCAGCGGGCTACCCGACATTCGCGAACGGGCGAAGAATTGGCTGGTGCTGAAGCCCGGCCAGAATTATGAGGCGAGGCGGCCGCTGGCCATGGGCGTGGACACCAACGCGCACGGAACCTACGAATTCCATGTGGTTTATGACGGGCCCAGCGCAACCCCGGCAGACGATCAAAAGCTCAAGGACGCGGGCATTGCAGTACCCAGCGGAAGGTTTGAATCGGACAAGCTGACGTACAAGATGAATGCGCCCAAGGCGTAGGGCGGATCCGCAGCCGGTAGCCCGGTTTCTTCGATCAAAATGCTCTAGGGTACAGACTCAGAAGTTCATACCGGAATTCAACCTCTTTCGAAGTGGCACAAATCGCTGAAACCACAGGTCGCTCCACTCCGCTCCCCCGGATTTCCTGTTCAATTGAGTGGGTTCCGCGAGCTTCATGGGGCTTTCTCTAAGGAAAGCCGCAAACGCGGCCCTATCTACGGCAGCGCAGCAGGAAATCCGGGAACTCTGCGGCCGGGATGACAACTTTTTTGCAAGGAAACATT
>PLZN01000242.1 GCA_003152195.1 Acidobacteriaceae bacterium | reverse complement strand
CTTCGACGAGGGCGGCGGGATGCAATTGATTCTGCACGCTCCCTTTGGCGGCCGAATCAACAAGGCATGGGGACTGGCGCTCAGGAAACGTTTCTGCCGCGGTTTCAATTTTGAGTTGCAAGCGGCGGCAACCGATAACGGGCTCAACATCTCGCTGGCCGAGCAGCACAGCTTCCCTCTCAGCGACGTATTCGATTTTCTCACCGAGCANNTACGGTTTTATAATGGCAAGCGTATCGCACCCCAGGTGCAGCGGACCCGCTCCGATGACCTGCTGGCGAGCGTCTTCCCCCAGGTCGCCGCCTGCCAGGAAAACATCAAGGGCGATATCGAGATCCCCTCGCACCCTCTCATCCGCGAAGTGATGAAAGACGTGCTGAACGAGGCGATGGATCTGGAGGGACTGATCAAGCTGCTCGCAGGGATCCGCACGGGTACGATTCGTTGCCTTGCGGTCGATAGCGCGACGCCCTCCGCCTTCGCGCATGAACTGCTGAATGCCAATCCATACGCCTTTCTCGATGATGCGCCGCTGGAGGAGCGCCGTGCCCGCGCCGTCAGCATGCGCGGGATGGTGCCGGATAAGCTGTTGGGCGAGGCGGGCCGGCTCGATCCCGCCGCGATTGCCGAGCTGCGCGAAGAGTGCTGGCCCGATCTGCGCGATGAGCACGAGCTGCATGATCTGATCTGTTCGCTGGCCGTGGTGCCGGTGGAGATCCAGGCCGCAGACGGGGCGCTCCACTGGCCCTTGTTTTTTGAGCGGCTTGAGGCCCAGGGGCGGGCCATGATGGCCGAGCATGGCGGGCGCCGATACCTGGCGGCGGCGGAAAGGGTGCAGCACCTTCGCCTCTTGTGGCCGGCAATCGTCCTCGAGCGGGAACTTTCCTGCCCCGCGGAAGCAAAAGAATTGTTAAGCGGCGAAGTGGTACGCAAGAGTGTGCAGGGATGGATGGCGCTCCTCGGTCCGGTGACTTCGCGAACGTTGGGCGCAAGGCTGGGGATAGAGCCGGCAATGATCTGGGCGGCCATGCTGGTAATGGAGATGCAGGGCACGATCCTGCGCGGAGTATTTGAGGGCTCCGGAACTGAGGCCGTCCGCGAAGAGGATGTGGAATGGTGCGAGCGCAGGCTGCTGCAGCGGATCCATAAGAGGACGCTGGCCGGGCTGCGCAAGCAGATCGAGCCGGTGACCCCAGCGGTCTATATGCAATGGCTGCTGCGCTGGCAGCGGGTCGCGCCGCGCTCGCAACTGAGCGGCGAATCGGGAGTGCTGGAGGCGTTACGCCTGCTCGAGGGCTTCGAGGCGCCGGCGATCGAGTGGGAACGGACTCTTTTGCCCCAGCGCGTTGCCGGGTACGATCCGCGATGGCTGGATGTCCTTTGCCTGGAGGGAGTGGTGGGGTGGGGACGAATCTCCCCCCACCCGGCGTTTGCCACCCATGGGGTCGACTTCTCGGCCCCTAAGCGGGTAGTGCCCACGAGCATGGCGCCGGTCACCTTCTTCCTGCGCGAGGAGGCATTGTGGATGGACCGCTGCCTGGCCGAGCGCGCAATTCCCGAGCCCGCCTTACAGGCCTGCCTGAGCGAATTAGCATGGCAGACGCGCGCCCACCTGGCGCAATACGGAGCGGTTTTCGCCGGCGACCTGGTACGCGGTTTAGGTGCCCCTGCAGAGCAGGTGAACCGTGCGCTGTGGGAGCTGGTGGCGGCCGGCCTGGTCACTGCCGACGGCTTTGACAGCCTGCGGGTGCTCATCGACCCGCGGCGCAGGGCGATCTTTCAGGGGGCTCTGAAGGATGGCATCAAGAGCGTGAAGCGGCCGCGCAATACCGTCGGGCGGTGGAGTCTGCTCAACCCGGCGGCCGGCGCCGCTGAGAGTGCAGGCGCCCAGGCGGAGCGGCGCGAGGCCGAGCTTGAGTCCGCCTGCTGGATGCTTCTGCGGCGTTACGGAGTGGTCTTCCGCGACGTCCTGGAGCGGGAGACGACCATACCCCGCTGGCGGGAACTGCTGGGCATGTTCCGCCGGCTCGAGGCCCGGGGAAGCGTGCGCGGAGGCCGATTCGTGAACGGGTTTGGCGGAGAGCAGTTCGCCGTGCCGGAAGCGGTGGCATCGCTGCGCGAGACGCGCATGCGTTCGGCGGCAAATGCCGATGAGGAGATTACCGTGGCGGCGGCGGACCCGCTCAATCTGGCAGGCATTGTCGTGCCGGGAGAACGGCCAGCCGCTGTTCCAGGAAAGACGGTGACCTTTTTCGCCGGCGCCCTGCGGGTGGAGGAAGCCACCTTAGCCGGAGCGGCAATCTGAGCCACATCTCGCTTTTCCCCGATCCTTCCCAGATTGGAGTTATTGAGAACAGTCTCGAATCATTTCCCGTTGCTTGCTAATCTAACGACCACGAACCTTTACCAAGGGGAGGCCGGAGATGAATCTGATTCTTACCGTCGTTGCAGTCGTTATGTGGGGCGCATTGGCTGTGATATGGATAAGGCGAATCAGGACCCGCCGCGAGATGGAGCGGCTCAGCATCACGCCGGAAGCGCTCCATGCCCTCATCATTGCGAACCATGAAGTGTTGATCCTGGACGTTCGCCAGCCCCTGGACCTGTTGACCGACTCAGAAATCATCCCCGGATCCCAGAGGCTTTCTCCCGAGGAGGTGACTGCGAATCCGACGCTTATCCCCATAGATAAGGAACTCGTTGTGTACTGCACTTGCCCGAGCGATAAGACGAGCCGCGCCATCGCCCATAGGGCACAGGGCGTGGTGCCCAATGTAGATATTTCGCGAGTAAAGTTCCTCAAGGGCGGGCTGACCGCCTGGAAGGCGAAAGGCTACCCGGTCGAACCCTACAACAAGACCTTCCACCTCGACACCGGCACTTAGTACCTAACTCCCGTCACCGCTCAAAAACGGACGGGAAGCGCTGGGTGCCCCACGTTCGCACCAGCGTACCCGGATTTCNNCGTGTGCGGCTTTCTTCAAGGAAAGCCGCATGAAGTTCGACAACGCCACCAACCTCGACAGGAAATCCGGCGTACGTGGGACGAAAAAGGACGGAGCGAAGCTCCCACCATTGCCTTTGCTTGGCCCTCCCAACTCGCTGCCGGTGGTGGATCCATCCCGTCTGCGAACCGATCCTACGGCGCCGGTACCAACCAAGCGCTCGGCGTCGAGCGCGAGATCTCCAGCTCTTCCGCGGTCATGTCGACGGAAATGTCGGCGAACAGTGGAGTGCTCAGATAGCGTTCGCCCGTATCGGGCAGCATGCACAGAATCGTCGATCCCGCCGGTGCCTCCGCGCTCACCCGCAACGCTGCTGCAAAGGTCGCACCGGACGAAATGCCAACGAAGATTCCTTCCTTGCGGGCCAGTTCCCTACTCCAGCGCATGGCGTCCGCATTTTCGACCCGCAAAATCTGGCTGATAAGCTTCATGTCCATCGCGTCCCCCACCAGTTTCGGGACGAAGTCGGGACTCCAGCCTTGCAACGGGTGAGGTTGAAACGCAGGATGGGGGGCGGCCGGCGATCCATCCGGATTACGCTGCTGCTGAATGCCGCTGGAAACCAACGGAGCAACCTCCGGCTCGCAGAGGATGATCTTCGTCTCCGGCCGCTCTTTCGCGAGCACCCGCGCTACGCCCTTGAGCGTGCCCCCGGTGCCGAATCCCGTCACCCAGTAATCCAATCTTTCGCCCTTGAAGTCCTCCACAATTTCCCGGGCTGTTGTTCGTGAGTGCGTGTCGGCATTGGCTTCATTCTCGAACTGGCGGGTGAGGAACCAGCCATGAGCCTCCGCGAGTTCGATCGCTTTGGCGACCATGCCAAAGCCTCGACCTGCTGCAGGCGTGAGCACAACCTTCGCCCCCAGGAAGCGCATCAGCTTACGCCGCTCCACGCTAAACGTCTCCGCCATCGTGAGGACCAGAGGATATCCTTTTTGGGCACACACCATGGCCAAGCCGATCCCTGTGTTTCCGCTCGTAGCCTCGACAACCGTCTGGCCCGGCTTGAGCCGCCCCGTTTTCTCCGCATCTTCAATCACACCCAGCGCCAGACGGTCCTTAACGGAACCAAGAGGATTGAATGCCTCGTCTTTGACAAAAAGGTTGACGTGGGCCGGGGCCAATTTGTTGATCTTGATCACCGGCGTGTTGCCGACTGTTTCCAGGATGTTGGCGTATCTTTTTCCCACTGACTGCTCCTTCGGACGCGTATCGTGATTCGCTCTATTGTCAGACCTGTACAAGATAACGCTTTTCGGGGCAAAGCTCCCGTTTTGCGAGAATTTCCCTCATAATGAGAGCGCTTGATGGGGGCCCCAAGCCTGGGAGTTGCGCTCTCCACTGTTCAGGAAGGCATCGCGGTAGTCGTGCGCAAACGCCGAAAACGAGTAGGGAGTAAGGCCGGTTACATCTTTGACGGCGGAGGAGATGTCGGAGGCTTCGCCGCGGCGATAATGCGCGTAGTCCTCGATGAGCCCGTCTGCCTGCCAACCCGGCATGTGAAAACTGCGCAGCGCTTCTCGCATTGCCTGCTATGGTACGTCAACGAACGTGATGGGCCGGTTCAGCGCATCCGAGAGCTTCGTTTACGAGCAGATCGGATTGCTTCCTCCTGCGCAACAAATGAGTGGCCAGAGGCGTTACGACGCGACGGCACTCTATCGGCCGGCAGTCGTTCAACGAGCCCGACAGCTTGGTTTCACGCTGGATGAAATACGGCAACTGTTCTTCGGGTTTCGCAATGTCGGCCGGACCTCAGAACGCTGGAACGAGCTGTCCCGCAGAAAGCTATCCGAGCTCGACGATTTGACGAGTGGCATAGAGTCAGTGCGGCGCTTGCTCAAGAGGATGATGCAAAACTGTCGTTGCGAAAACCTGGAACAATGTGGAAAGGAGATATTTCGGAGCGGATATGTTGATGTTGCAGTGAGATCTCACCCTGCCAAGTATCGATAGACGATGGTTATCGCGATGGCTGTTTCCCCCCGAGGAGACACTTGCGATGGACTGCCTGTGCGGCTTTCTGTAAGGAAAGCCGCATGCAGTGCAACAACGCCAACCTCGACAGGAAATCCGGGGTACGTGGGACGAAAACCTGACCCGCACGAATATAAAAGCTAACCGACTTTTTTATACCTCAAGCTGCCTGAAGCGGTAAGTTCGTACTCAATTCGCTACTGACGAGGCTGTTCTTCACCTGCGGATGATTTTCTCTCAGGAGCGCTCTCGGCGCGGGCCTGAGTTCGGGGTTGAGAAGCTGCTGCAGGCTGCGAATGAGCACCCTGCACATGAGCAGTTTTATCCTCATTCGGGCGAGTGGCGGTTGCCGTCTTCTCGGTTGCCCTATTCTCGTTCGCACGAGGTGCAGCTGCCGTCTTCTCGGTAGCCTTGT
>PLZN01000606.1 GCA_003152195.1 Acidobacteriaceae bacterium | reverse complement strand
CCCGCGGGCTGCCTGCTCACGGCATGTTCGTGCCGGGTTCCAAGGCGCTAACCTCCGGCCCGGGGCGCTTATGCCAGGCCTTCGGGGTCACGCGGGCGCGTGACAACGGCGCCGATCTTACCTCACCCGCATCGGAGCTGCAGATTCAGGATGACGGCTCTCTTGCCCAGGAAGTGCTGGTCACGCCCCGCATCGGCATAAGCAAGGAGGCAGCCCGTCCCGCCCGCTACGTGCTCGCCGGNNACCCTGATCAAAGCGGCAGATTGTCGATCAGCCGCGTAGCGCCAACCAGCGCGGCCACCGCCACCAGAGCCGCACCGGGGCGCACGTCAAGCACATCCTCGAGCGTCTCAGGATCGACAATGGAGAAGTAATCCACCCGCACCGCGGGCTCCTCGTCAAGGATACGCATAGCTGCGGCGATCAGCTTGCCGGGGTCGTGCTCGCCGCCATGGAGCTGTTGCTGGACGGCCAGTAAGGCGCGGTAAAGAACCAGCGCCTGGCGCCGCTGTTCATCGCTCAAATAGCTGTTGCGCGAGCTCAACGCCAGTCCGTCCGGCTCACGCACCGTGGGGCACACCTCCAGTCGGACAGGGAACTGCAGGTCGCGCACCATTTTGCCCAGCACAGCAATCTGGGCGGCATCCTTCTGCCCGAAAAAGGCGCGTTCGGGAGCGAAAATGTGCAGCAGCTTGGCCACCACCGTGGCTACCCCGCGAAAGTGACCCGGGCGCGATGCCCCGTCCAGCCGATCACTCAGGCCTGCGACTTCGACGAAAGTGCTGGCGCCATTGGGATACATCTCCGCCGCCGAGGGAGTAAAGACCAGGTCAACACCTGCCGCCTCGAGTGTCCGGCAATCCTGCTCCAGGCTTCTGGGATAGCCGGCAAAGTCTTCTTTGGGACCGAATTGAGTCGGGTTCACAAAGATGGAGACCGCCACCGCATCGCAGCTCGCCTGCGCGGCGCGCACCAGGGATAGATGGCCCTGGTGCAGAGCTCCCATGGTGGGCACGAGTCCCAATGTCTTGCCCGCCGTTCGCATGCGCTCGCACGCGTTCCAGGTCTCAGCGATGGTTTTCAGCAGGAGCATGCGAATAAGAGAGCCTTAAGCTTTGCGCTTGCCCAGGCTTTCTTCCTGGAGCAGCGCCGCTAGTGCGTCCTTGCCCAGGTGGTAGCTTTCCTCTTCGCTGGGGAAATGACGCTCCTCCACATCCTTGCGGAAGGAATGGACCGCATCGGTGATCAGGGCCGCGGCGTCCCCGTAGCGGCGCACGAATTTGGCGGGAGGGGAGAACGACATGTTGATGAGATCGTGCAGCACCAGGATCTGTCCATCGCAGGAGGCCCCGGCGCCAATGCCGATGGTCGGAATGCGCAGAGCGGCAGTGATACGCTGCGCCACTTCCGTGGGAATCCCTTCCAGCACCACCGTGAAGGCGCCGGCGGCTTCCAGGGCGAGAGCGTCTTTCACCAGGTGATGGATGGCCGCCACCGATTTCCCCTGGACCCGGTAGCCGCTCATCCGATGGACGGATTGGGGTGTCAGGCCAAGGTGGGCCACTACAGGAATCTCTGCATCCGTGAGCCGTTTGACCAGGTCCATGCGGCTCGCGCCACCTTCGATTTTCACCGCTTCGGCGCCCGCTTCCTTTAGGAAACGCGCGGCATTCGCTACCCCTTCTCCCGTGTTCACCTGGTAGGAGCCGTAGGGCATGTCGGCAATCACCATCGCCCGCTTGACCGCCCGGCGGACGGCGCGGGTGTGATGGATCATCTCGTCCATGGTGACGGGGAGGGTGTTGTCATAGCCCAGCACCACCATGGCCAGAGAGTCCCCGACCAGGATCATGTCGACGCCGGCCTCGTCCACCAGCCGTGCGGTGGCATAGTCGTACGCCGTCAGGGCGACGATGGGTCTTCCCTGGGACTTTTTATCTTGAAGGGATTGGATGGTTACCCGGCTGGGCCGGACTGCGGGCGCGGACTCGTCCGCGCTGCGGAATTGCGTGAGGCTCATGGAAACTCCAGTGCAGCTCCCATTTCGGGATGCTGCCCGTCGCAGAGTATACGCCGTCGCATGCCCTCCCGGCAAAGTCAGCTGGAAGGGCCGCTTTCCTGGGCTTCCGGGGGAAGGAAGTACTGTTTACCTCTGATCGGTTCGGAGAGCCGCTTGAGCAGCAGCGCCAGATCCTGATCGCGGTTCACGAAATCGATCTTCGAGGTGTCGACCACCAGCAGGTCGCTGGCCGTGTAGTGGAAGAAAAAGTGTTCATACGCCTTCGCCACCTGCTCGAGATACACGTCGCTGATGGCTTGCTCCTGGGTTACGCCTTTGCGCCTCAGGCGCTGCTTCAGCACCTCGGGAGAAGCTTGCAAATAGATGACCAGGTCCGGCGTGGGCACTTCCTCACGGAAGACCTGGTAGTAGCGGTTGTAGAGATCCAGTTCCGCATCGGTGAGATTGATGTAAGCAAAGAGCTTATCTTTCTCGAAGAGGTAGTCGGCCACCACCGGCGAGGGCTCGCTGGCCGCTTCGTTCGCCAAATCTCTAGCCGCTTGGCGCATTTGCTCGTACCGCTCCACCAGGAACCACATTTGCGTGGCCAGGGCCATGCCGCTCAGTTCCTTGTAAAAGCGGCCGAGAAAGGGGTTGTTCTCCGGTTCCACAATGCGCCGCGCGTGCAGGGTCTCCGCCAGAATCCCGGCCAGCGTCGACTTGCCGACGCGAATCGGTCCTTCGATGGCAATGAATTTGGGCCCCTCAAAAAGCTCTGCCATGACGATGCCCTTTTTCGCCTACCTTCGGGCAAGCGAAGAAAAGCCGAAGATAACACGAGTCGGCGCATGCCGCCAGCCAACAGTTAAACTCGTGGAGCATGCTCACCCAGCTTGTCTCCGCGGGTCTGATTACCGGGCTTACGGCTGGGGGGTTTGCCTATGCCGCGAATTGGCCCACGTCGCAGATCTTCGGTCGCACCGTCCTCGCCGGCTCTGAGATCCAGGAAGTCGCTCTCACCTTCGATGATGGCCCCAACGNNTCAGGTGCGTGCGAGCTTTTTCCTGATTGGCAGCTTCGTGCGCCGGCGTCCCGAAATTGCCCGTGCCATCCGTCAAGCCGGCCACCTGCTGGGGAACCATACAATGACCCATCCATCCTTGCTTTGGGAACGGCCCGCGCGGGTTCGGGAGGAGCTTGCCGGCTGCAACTCCGCCATCGAGGATGCGACCGGCGAGGCTGTGAAATGGTTTCGGCCGCCTTTCGGCGCCCGCCGCCCGGACGTGCTACGGACCGCGGCGGAACTTGGCCTGACCCCGGTGATGTGGAACATAACC
>PLZN01000584.1 GCA_003152195.1 Acidobacteriaceae bacterium | reverse complement strand
TTCGAGATGCTGGGCAACTTCAGCTTTGGCGACTACTTCAAGCGGGATGCGATCGCGTTCGCCTGGGAGCTGGTTACCTCGCCGGAATGGCTGGGTATTCCTGAGGAGAAGCTCTACGTCACCATCTTCAAGGGCGAGCAGGGCGTGCCCCGCGATGAGGAGGCGTTTGAGCTTTGGCGCGCTCAGGGTGTTCCGGCGGAGCGCATCCACGAATTCGGGATGGGAGACAACTTCTGGGCCATGGGAGAGACCGGCCCCTGCGGTCCCTGCTCGGAAATTTTCTATGACATGGGACTGGCCGCCTCGGAGAGCGGAGAGGACAAGCCTTTCGGCCAGGACGATTCGCGCTACGTGGAGATTTGGAACCTGGTCTTCATGCAGTTCGATCGCGACCAGCAGGGGGAGCTCAACTTGCTGCCGCGGCCTTCCATTGATACCGGAGCAGGGCTCGAGCGCATGGCGGCGGTGCTGCAGGGCAAGATCTCAAACTTTGACACGGATCTTTTCACGGATCTTAAGGACGCAGCAGTGCATTTGGTGTCTCAAGTCGCTGGGAAATCCGAGTTAGCCGACATAGAAGATGGATCTCGTGCTTCCTCTTTTAATGTGATCGCGGACCATGCTCGCGCTGCCGTCTTTTTGATTGCAGATGGAGTTATTCCCTCGAATGAGGGCCGGGGATACGTGCTCCGTAAGATAATCCGCCGTGGAATTTGGCATGGGAGGCTGCAGGGCGCAAAGAAGCCCTTTTTCTTTGGGATGGTCAAACCTGTGGTTCACGTCATGGGGCAAGCCTACCCAGAATTGCTGGGTTATAGAGAAAGAGTCGAGGATGTGCTGGCTGTCGAAGAGGAACGATTCTTGAGGACGATCGAGATCGGATCCCAGAAACTGGAAGAGCTTATCGATGAATCTATCGGTAAACAGCTCCCATCAAGTCCACCAGATGAGCCTATAGATCCTGTGGTTCTTCGTTCAGTCAAGCTGGGTACCATCAAAAACGTCTACGGCAAGAGGCTTGTTATTCCTGGAGAGGAAGCTTTCCACCTGTATGAGACATTTGGCCTGCCTCTCGACTTCATGATGGATGCCGCGCACGATCTGGATATTGAGTTCGATCTAACGGGTTTTGAACGTGCCCGCGCCGAGGAGCAAACGCGCGCCCGCGCTTCCTGGAAAGGGGGATCGAAGGCTTCTGCCAGCCCGGCCTTCCGCTCGCTGCCCAAGACACTTTTCGAAGGGTATCGCCAACTCACCTCGCGGCACTGCGAGGTGCTCGCGATAGTCAAGGATGGCATCGGCGTGCCCCAGGCGAACCCCGGCGAGAGCGTCGAGATCGTGCTCGGCCACACCTCGTTTTATGCCGACTCCGGCGGCCAGGTTGGGGATACCGGCTGGCTCTACTCAGACGACCACAACACCGTCGTCGCCGACGTTCTAGGCTGCGTGCAGCCAGTGCAGGGCGTCCGTTCGCACAAGGTCTACCTGCGCCAGCCGATCGAGCTGGGCAGCTATGTCGATACCGTGGTGGATACAGAAACCCGCTCTGCGATTCGCCGCAACCATACCGGCACCCACCTGTTGCACGCTGCTTTGCGCGAAGTTCTGGGCAAGCACGTGAAGCAGGCGGGTTCACGCGTCGATCCTGAGCATCTGCGCTTTGATTTTTCCCACTTCACCGGCGTTGCCGACGAAGAGATGATGGACGTGGAAGAGCTGATCAACCGGCAGGTTCTCGCCAACAGCAAAGTCGAGACCCTGGAGGACGTGCCCATCGATGTCGCGGTGAACGAGTATCACGCCATGGCACTCTTCGGTGAGAAGTACGGCGAGAAGGTGCGCGTAGTGAAGATCGGCGACTTCTCCACCGAGCTCTGCGGTGGCACGCACACCGGGGCCAGCGGCGAGATTGGGGTGGTCAAGCTGCTCAGCGAGGCCGGCGTAT
This sequence comes from Acidobacteriaceae bacterium, assembly GCA_003152195.1. GTDB lineage: Bacteria > Acidobacteriota > Terriglobia > Terriglobales > Acidobacteriaceae > PALSA-350. The sequence goes on along the minus strand of PLZN01000584.1, from coordinate 4,720 downwards.
CCTCTGGCGTTCGTCGTGTGGAGGCGGTGACCGGCCTTGGCGCCCTGGGCGAGTTCCGGCGCGGGCTGGAAGTAGTGCAACTCGCGGGGCAGTTCGCCGCGCCAGAGCATCATTCTCCTGCCGACGCGCTGCGCAGCAAGCTTTCGTCGCAGGAAGAAGAGATCAAGAAGCTGCGCCGTGAGCTCGACCAGGTGCGGATGAAGTCTGCTGCTTCCTCGGTCGCCTCGGCTGCCAGCCAAGCCGTTGATGTTGACGGAGTCCAGGTGCTGGCGCAGCGGGTCGACTCGCTGGAGCGCGGGCAGTTGCGCACCCTGGTGGACAATCTCCGCAACCAGCTCGGCTCGGGGGTTGTGGTTTTGGGTTCCGTGCAGGGGGATGGTACGGTCGCCCTCATCGCGGGTGTCACCCGGGATCTGACGGGCCGCCTCCCCGCGGGGAAAATCATCACCCTCCTTGCGCGCAAGGTCGGCGGCGCAGGGGGTGGCCGGCCGGACATGGCAGAGGCCGGTGGCAAAGACGCATCCGCGCTGAACTCGGCCTTGGCGAGTGCTCCCGAAGTAATTCGCGAACTGCTTGGGAAGACTGCGCTTAGCGTCTAGCGTTCCTAGGCAGAGGAGGGATCGGCGGTTTCCCTGCCAACTCTGCAACTTTCAAGGTTCATCCGGATACCTTAGCCGGTATCCTTCGTTGCTGCCCGCAACTTGCCGACCTATAATAGGGTTAGCTTTGGCGTGCGGGACCATTTTTCCTGTGGCTGCAAGACAACAGACATTTGTGTCCATGCCGGCACGACGCCGGGCAGGAAATGGGTTCAGATCCGCTTAGGCAACTATGCTCCATGCCGCGCGTTCGGTCCGTGCGTTTTGCTCTCCAAGCCGCAGAACGCCGGCTTGGCTGGAGCGTGTCACCTGTATCGCGCTTCTCCTCCTGACCGTTTCTGTTTACGCCAGTTCCACCGGCTATGAGCACGCTGAGCGCATGCGGGAAAACTTGGCCGCCCGTCCCGAGTCCCAGCGTAGCCGCCTCGGCTACAACCGAGTTCTCTATGCCTTTCGCGCCATCTACCACGACGATCCTGCATCGCCCAAAGCCGATGCCAGCGTCCTGGCCGTAGCCGAGCTGCTGGGCGAAGAAGGCCGCGTCTTCTCCGATAAGAAACTCCTGCACGACGCCATCGGCCAGTATGCATTCCTGCGGTTTCAATATCCAGGGACCCGCTACCGCTTCTCCGCTCTGCTCTCTGAGGGTGAAATCTACCGGCGTGACATTGGAGATCGCGATGAGGCGAAGCAGAGGTTTCAGCTATTTCTGACCAGCTACCCGGAGAACCCACTCGCCGAGCAGGCCCGCATCGAGCTGAACGACATCCTCGCAGAGGAGCATGCAGCGAAGCGCCAGGCCCACCGATCTACGGGACGGAACGTTGTTCTGACCGCGGTCAACCGGCCGCTGCCATCCCGCCCGCCAACGCAAATAGCTCCCGCGATGACGCCGGCGGCCATCCAGCCGAATCCGCCGTCCCAGGCCGCTTCCTCGCTGAGCGAGAACGCTCCCATCGCATCCCCTCCGCCCCTAGGCCCCGGGCACGTCTCGCTGGTGAGTGGAATCCGCCACTGGTCCACGCCCGTCTATACCCGCATCGCCATCGATTTGCAAGATCAGGTGGCCTATCAGGCGGCTCGCGTTCCCGGGCCTGACCGCATTTACTTTGACCTGTATGGCGCGCGCCTGGAGCCGGGGTTGAACGGCAAGGCCGTCGAAGTCATCGATGACGGTTTTCTCAAACGCATCCGTGCGGCGCAGTTCTCAAACAACGTGACCCGGATTGTGCTCGACGTAAGTTCCGTATCCGACTACTCAGCCTTCCTTCTTCCCAATCCATGGCGCCTGATCATCGACATTCATGGCCTTAAGTACGGCGCGCTCCCGACAACGAATTTGGCTAGCCTTCCCCCAGCAGGACCGGCACGCAGCGCAAGCTCCAGCACAAACTCTTTCTCTGGCCGGCAAGCTCCACCGGCGGCCGCGCCTTCCGTCAGCCAAGCGCCCGTAGCCAACCAACGACAGACCACGAGCACAGCAGAAGCCACACCCGCCGGTCATCGGTCCGGTAGCGGGCCGGCGCAGGAGATCGCCGCGCTCGACCAGCAGCCGGATCGCATTCAGGCCACGGATCGTCCTACCACCCGCCCGATTGCAGACTCCGTTGCCGGTACGGTCCCGGCACCGCAGGCGGACGACGGTTCCCTGGCTTCGACCACCACGCCCTTGGGAAGCAACCGCGGCCACAAGAAGCCAAGCCCCCTTCATCCCGTGACCTCAGAAGTCGCCGTGGCGGATGACAATCTCCCCCCGGTCATGCGTGAGGCCGAGCCAACCGCCGCCGGCGAGCGCTCTCTGGTGCGCACACTCGGTCTCAAGATCGGTCGCATCGTAATCGACGCTGGCCATGGCGGACATGACACCGGCACCCTGGGACCGGGCGGTATCGAGGAAAAGGAAATTGTTCTCGATGTCGCGCTGCGTCTCGGCAGGCTGCTCAAGCAGCGCCTGGGCGCGGACGTGATCTTTACCCGCGATAACGACAACTTCATTCCGTTGGAGACCCGTACAGCCATCGCCAATAAGGCGCAGGCCGACCTCTTCCTCTCCATCCACGCCAACTCCAGCTCCGACTCCACCGCGCGGGGTGTTGAGACCTATTACCTCAACTTCACTACCTCGCCCGACGCGCTGGAAGTAGCCGCCCGTGAAAATGCGGTCTCTGACGAGTCCATCCATGAGCTCTCCGACCTGGTGAAGAAAATCACTCTCAAGGACAAGATCGACGAATCGCGCGAGTTCGCCGCAGATGTGCAGAAGTCGCTCTATGACGACCTGGAAGATGGGAACCCGGGACTCCGGGATCGCGGGGTCAAGAAGGCTCCCTTCGTGGTGCTGATCGGCGCTAACATGCCGTCTATCCTGGCCGAGATATCGTTCCTCACCAATCAAGAAGACGCGCGTGAGCTGCAACAGCCTGCCTACCGCCGGCGCATCGCCGAGTCGCTTTATCGCGGGGTCGCAACATACATCAGCGGCCTGAGCGGCGTTCGTCTGGCGCAAAGTCTTGGCCATCCCAACGGCAACTGACATCGCGCCGATTCCATCCCCGCAGTGTTAGTCTTTCAAGAGGTGCGTATGCTCCGTGCCCTGCGCAGTCCGTTTTCTCTCCCCGTCTTTCGCGCGCTTCCTGCCTCGGTTCTCTTATTGTCTGTGCTGGTGCTGCCGGCGCTGGCCAAGCCGGCGGCTCCGTCCACTCCGGCCCCAGCCGCCCCGCCTTTGCTGCCCACGGACTTCGCCGGTTGGAGTCTGAGCGCACCCGCTCAGCAAAGCAACGCTCCCGAGGTTGCGGACGCCGCAAACGCTCCGGTCCTCAAGGAATACGGCTTCCAGCAGCTTGCCTCAGGGCACTACGTGAACGGGGATAACAATCTCAGCCTGCGCGCCATCCGTTTTCAGGATGCAAGCGGCGCGTATGGCGCATTCACGTTTTACCGCCGGCCCGGCAGTATCGAGGAGCAGATCGGTCACGGCGCTGCCTGGGATGGCAGCCACGTCTTGTTCTGGGCCGGCGCCACCCTGGTAGACGCCACCTTCGACAAGGTTACCGCCATGTCTCCAGCGGAGCTGCGTGAGCTGGCCAAGGACCTGCCCCAGCCTGCAAGCTCGGCCAACGTCGCTCCTCCTTTGCCCGTCTATCTTCCCCATCAAGACCTGTCTGCTGGCCTCACCCACTACGCTATCGGGCCGGAAGCCTATGCCCGCGGCGGCGGCGTGCTTCCTGTGGCGCTGGTGGACTTCGCTTCCAGCAGTGCTGAAGCGGTCACCGCCAACTATGCGACCCGCGGCGGAGACGGGCAGATAACGCTACTGATGTACCCCACCCCGCAACTGGCAGCGGCGCGCTTGCGTGATATCGACGCTTTCCTCAAGGCGGGGAACAGCCAGGCCACCTGGCCGCAGCCGCTTGCTGAGAGCCATTCCAGCTCTCTGCTCACCCGCCGCAGCGGTCCCATCGTCGCAGTCATTAGCGGATCGCTCCCGGCCGCCACGGCACACAAACTCCTCAACCAGGTCAACTACCAGGCCGACGTTGTCTGGAACAACCCGCAGGGCTACGTGAGCGAGGGATCGAAAGTCGCCCGTCTCATCCTGGGTATCTTCGCCTTAGTGGGGATCCTGGGTGGCTCCGCGATCCTGCTGGGCCTCTTTCTCGGCGGAGGCCGCGCGCTCTACCGGGTTATGCGCGGCAAGCCCGCATCTGCTTTCCAGGAAGAAACAGAGTTTATCCAACTTCACCTTGAGGACTAACAAGCCGTAAAGAGCTCCTTACCGGGAAAGGAGCGGGAAGGGACCTGACTCAGGGGGTTACTCTTTTCAAGCCGTGAATTTCGTTCGATAACTTGAACCAGTAGGAGTGCAGAGAAGCTCCTAAGTGCTCAGGTTGCAGTGGCTTGGGGCCGTTATTCTACGGTCGCCCGCGGGGCAGTGTTTGCGCGCCATCAAAACCAGGATCCCGGCAAAAAACTCATAATAAAGGACTTAATGGCTTCTTGATTTTGCCTTGACACCCTCGGGAGCCGACCATAAGATTTCGCCAGAAAGTTCTGATGGCTTTGCCTCCGTTGGAACTATTCTCCCTAAGAAGAGGCTGCCCTGTTGCCGGGTGGCCTTTTCG
>PLZN01000412.1 GCA_003152195.1 Acidobacteriaceae bacterium | reverse complement strand
TCATTCACCGGCGTTGCCGACCGCAGATCCCTCCACTTCGGTCGGGATGACAAAGGGAGGGCGGAGCTTCGATCCGAATCAGATGCTGGTTGAGAGAACCGCAGGGGATGAAACGGGTTTGTTTCTTTTCAGTCGTCCACCGGCGTCGCCGACCCACTGCGGCCAGGACTCGCTGGGATGAGCGCCTGAGTTGGAGACCGTTTCCGCTTAACTATCGCGCCAGACCCTGTTTTCCGTGATGCTCAGAGCAGGCTTTGGATGGGCTTACGATTAAGCTTCAGTACGGTTATGTCATCCTCCTGCCCAAAGCGTTGCGATTTTTCAGGTATTTCGTTTTGTAGTAGTCGATTATCTCCGCCTCATACGTCCTTCTGCCATAACATGGAACCATCCAATCCTTGCCAAGCTCTGGTGCAAAGCGCGGTCCGAAGCAGATGGTGCGCGCCGGCAACGCCGGACTTTGCACATAGCATCCATCATGGTGCATCGGCACGTTGGGGAAAAGAAACCGCGGGTCCCTCCACTTCGCTACCCCGGATTTTCTGTCGAGCTTGGTGGCGTTGGCGAACTTCATGCGGCTTTCTTTACGGAAAGCCCCACACGAGGCCATTGCCGGTGCTGGGTGGTAGAAAATCCGGGTACGCTCCGGCCGGGATGACAAAGGTTGGCAAGAAGTGTCCATGGGTATCGGTTTCTATTCTCCGCCCTACGGAGGCCACCTTCGCTGCGAGCTGGTGACGGGTTAGGGAGCCTTCTCCCAGAGTTCCTGGAGACGATTCGGATGACCACAGAAGTGCTGGGGCGTCAGGCTGTGCGGCGCGTGCGGCCGGTAAACCGCATGCGAGAGCGGGTCTTTTTTGGCGGCATGGCGCTGCTGATGCTGGCGGCGGTTCTGCTGGGCTTCAGGATGACGTACTTCCCGCTGGGTGCGCGTCCCGCAGCGCTGTCGAGTTGGGTGATCCAGGTGCACGGCGCGGTGTTCTCGCTGTTTCTCCTGCTGTTCCTGGTGCAGACGGCGCTGATCTCGGCACGCAGGGTGCGGTGGCACATGCGGCTGGGGCTTGTGGCGTACGGGCTCGCGGCGCTGATGATTCCGCTGGGCCTGGTGGCGGCGGCGGACCAGCTGCGGCGCCAGCTGGCCGCTGGGCCCCCGTATATGCTGGATATCGATCCGCGCACGTTCTCCCTGGTGTCCGTCATGGGCATGGTGATGTTCGGAACGCTGATTACGTGGTCCTATGCGGTGCGGCGCCGGCCGGATGTGCACAAGCGGCTGGCCCTGTATGCGACACTTTCGATGATGGATGCGGGGATTGACCGCTGGCCGTATCAAGCGTGGGGGCTGAGCGAAGGCTGGGCTCTCTGGATCTATACGGCGTTTCTCCTGCTGCCGGCGATGTATGACCTGATAAGCCTGCGCCGGCTACATTGGGCGACGATGTTTGCGGCGCCGTTCGCGTGGACCCTGCACAGACTGGAGATTCCGCTGGGACACACGCACGCCTGGCATGCGGCCGCAAACTTCATGCTGAGCCTCTCGCGGTGAGCAAAGCGGCATTCTGCCTGATGAGTGTGCGCGGCTCATTTTGACAATTTGCTAACGCCAGGAGGGATTGGCTCACAGGTGCTATGCCGCTGAGCCCATCCGATGGTGTGATAAAACAGCCAAGGGTTGCTCAAAGATTCTATGAATGTCATCCTCAAGACATGAAGCGAGAAAGATTATTCTGCGCCATTTTGGGATCGGTGCTGGCCTGCTGTGTGCCGGCCACAGCGCAGGAAAAAGGAGATTGGCGTGCAGCGAACTCGGCGGCCCAGTCCATCACAGGCGACGTGGCATTTTCCGACGCGAAGATATCGATCGACTTTTCCAGTTTTCCGATCGCTCAGATACGTGATCTCGAGCCAGGCGAGGTAAGCGCGGCTTTCGATCTCGACAGCAGTGCCCGTGGGGGAGGCAGCCTCTACAGACTGAGCATACCGGCTTCAAAAAGGTTTCTGCACCGAAATACTCTGTGTGGGGCTGAGGATACACAGTGGATGGCTGCTTACGTTGCAGGACGCACTTTGCATCTTGCATTTTTCTCGGGACAAAAAATGCCGGTCTTTACGCCGGATGCGATCGCGAACTCAACTGATCTATGCGGCACATTTTCCTATGTGCGATGAGTTCAGTCCAGTCGTTCAGATGCGACCCGAGTGGCGGCGGGTTATCTCGTTGTCCGGGGCGTCAGCGAGGCTCACTTCGTCTTCTTTACCAATCCCATCAATCGGCTTTTATCGATCTTCAACACCACCCCCGAGTTCCGGTCCGCAACCTCACTCACCTTGTACTCCGCAGCCGTCCCGAGCACTTGTGCGGTCTCTGAGGGCGTCAGCTTGTAGTCCTCATTGAGCCACTTCGCCATCCCGTCGGTCGCGCTTTTCAGCGCATCGTCCAGCGACGCCGACAAGCCCATCGTAATCATGTGCGTCGGCGTTTCAATGCGCCGTCCAAACAGATGCGTCCCCGGGATCACATCCACCGAGAACTCCACGTCCATCGAAGTCTCGAGGGCGTCGCCATTCAGCTCTCCATCACCCTGCTCCGCATGCGCATCGCCCAGGTACAACAGCGCTCCAGGGTTTGCGACAGGCAGATAGACCGTCGCTCCTTCGCCAATCTCATTGAAGTCCATGTTGCCGCCCCATCCGCCCGAATCGCCCGTCGGCGGCGGCGCCTGCGTTAACCCCACGGCAGTCGCGATACATCCCAGCATCGGCTTCAGCGGGACCGTGTAATTCGCCAGGCCGGGCCCCGCGCTCTCCGGATACGCCACACCCTTCGCCACGTCGATGTGCCACCGGACCGTCTTCCCGCCATCCTTCATCATCAGCGCAAGCTCGCTATTCATCGCGCTCTCATCCACACTGTCATCGCTCACCGCATAGTCACGGTTCAGCCGCAGCTTCAGGAGGTGCACCACCAGTGTGTCGCCCGGCTCGGCGCCCTCGATGTAGAAGGGCCCGGTTTGCGGATTTCCGCCCAGCACGCGCTTTACACCCTTCTCATCGGTGCCGGCGGCATCCACGGTCGTGGTGTGCACGGTATCTCCCGGCGCGATCGTCAGCACCGGCTTATTGCTCGGCGAAAACTGCCGATAGAACACAGTCGGCGTGAACTCATGCCGCTGCGGCGCCCTATGCTGCACCGTCATCACCCGCGTCGCCGTAAACGTGTACTTCAACGGATGATCTGTGTCATTGGGGTCGGTCTCGACCGCGTTCCCTGTGATAACTCCATCTTTAACCGTTGCATGCACTTCGGAGATCGTGCCGTCGTCGCTCGTGGCCAACAGATGAATTGCGTCGCCACTCACTGTCCCCGTAGTGAGCTTGTCGCGCGAGTACGTACCACTCAACTTATCGCCATCATGCTTCAGCTCCATCGGCAGATACATTGTGGTTCCAAACAGGTCTGCGGACAGCATCCAGCTCCCGCTCACATCCGATTCCGGCCCAGCCTGTTGTCCCGGGGCAAGGCCCGACGAAGCGCAAGCACACAGCATGAAGACAGCGATAAGCCTGAATGGCATATTGAAATTCCTCTTTCGCAGGAATGGATGGACACCTTCGACGGTTTTGATCCAGTTTCGCAAAACGGTTAGCTCCAACTGGCCTGCCCGATCTTTTGGATCAGAAGGATGTTAGCGTAGCACAGTTATGAAGGGCCTTGAAGGGCCCTCCACCGCTTGGATTTATTTGATGATTAATCCCGATCGCGCTTGTGTTGACCGAAACCGCCCCACCGATGTCGGTGAGTGCGATACCCTGTTATCGCGAACTGAAGGTTTAACCACTGTTGGCCGTTACTCTCAGATCGGGAAGTCAGGGTACAAACCGCGAATGATGATGCCGAAGGACCGCGGCGCCTTCGGCATATCCGCATCATCGAGCAATGTCGGGCGATTCCCGCTACGGCGAACCTAAAGGTATGCAGGTGTCACCGGGCATCTTTTCCCATTCGGTCTTATGAGAAGCTTGATTTGCGCCGGCAGGCCAGCTGGCTTTCATTGCCATGCCGTTCTCCGCAGGGGTCGCAAAGAAGAGATGGGGCAGCAACTCCCGGCATAAGCGTGGAGTTCGATTTCAGCATTCCCGTTCTCGGAAGCGTGGACCTTCGCGAGCTCACCATAGTGCACCAGCGAGTAAGAAGCCTTCCCACGTTCGGCGCGAACCGAACGGCCCCCCAGGTAAGTAGAGAATCCGCCCATGCGATAAATTCGCTTGGACCCTGTTGCTCGATATGGACACAGCTCTCGCCTGGCCCGTCCGTGGATCGCCAGGAACCCACAAACCATTCTCTCTTCGTTGATGTTTCAGCCCCGGGCCGGGCTAATGTCACCTCGGAATCAAACTCCTTTCTGTGCACGCGGCCTTTCCACCTGTCTCCGGCGATATGTAACAGGTCTAAGTCGAAGTTCGGATAGTGTAATGTCAGTCTCCTGTTCTCATATTGGAGCCCCCCGCCTCTCGGAGAATCGCTGAACCCATTCTGTTCGCCGGGCCGAAACTCGCCACTGGCTCTCTGGTAGATGCTGGCTTGAAGATGAAGCCATGACTGACTTGTTCCAGCAAGCCTGAGTTCTTTGGTGCGAGACGGACGGTTGCCGGGAACCGGCGGGCAGCTGTTCTCGTATTGCAAAGCGGGGCTCCTAGGACCACAGACAGGATTGGAGGGACGAGATGCTGGCGGATTTGCGCGATGCGCTTCGACAACCGCGGAAGGCACCGGGGTTTACAACCACGGCGGTGATTTGGTGATCGATGCACGTGAATGATGAGTGAGCACGAAGACGGGAGTGTGGTAAGGCGGGTTGTCGCCCCACCAACCCTTCCAGGTGTCGTCGGGCCAAGGCCCGCGGACCGGTCCAAACATATTGCGGCCGAGGATCCACGCGCCAATGCCATCGAAGCCACGCGCCGCGAAGTCATTGTCAATCCCCGTCGTGCCGCCATCCTTGCCATGCATTTGGTGAAAGGTACGCGTGGCAAATTGCCATTCGAATAGGGCGAGGCCACCGACGCCAATCGGATGGTCGAGATCCTGGTCGGGACCGGCACTGTAGCCATCGAGGGACATCGAGAAGGACTGGACACGAAGCCTGGACATAAAGGTTCCTTTCAACATTTATCTGCTTGCATATTGCAGACAGTCTCACTATAGTAATACTGTCTGCATATGGCAAGTGGTTCTTGATCCGCACGCACGACTATGCCCGCGCATGCTACCTATCGATCCGGCTGTCCCATCAACCTCACGCTCGAGATGCTCGGCGACCGTTGGAGCCTGATCCTCATCCGCGATGTCATGTTCGGCAATCGCCGCCACTACCGGGAACTCCTAAACCTTTCAGAAGAAGGCATCGCCTCGAACATCCTGGCCGATCGGCTGAAGCGTCTGGTGGAAACAGGCCTACTGTCGCGGTGCGACGATCCCACGCATAAACAAAAAACCATCTATAGCCTCACCGAGCCCGCCATTCAACTGGTTCCCTTGCTCGCGCACATGGGAGCGTGGGGACGCAGACACACACCGGTTTCGCATGAGCTGTCAGTTCGCGCAGAGCTTCTGGAAAAGGGTGGAGAACCGATGTGGGAGGCCTTCATGGCGGAGCTGCGCAGCATACATCTGGGCGCGCCGGCACCCCGACGTTCAGTCTTCGCTGAACTTCAAGCTGCCTTCGATCGAACGATCAGGCGGCGACGCGCTTCGTCCAAATAGGTGCCGGCAATCATTCCGCATTTCGCTGGCCAGATGACATTGGAGCCTTACTATGGAGCGAAATTGCCAACTCACTCACTAACTGAAGGTGCTCTCACAGGTGTGTACCGAAATTGATTGAGCGGAGATAGTGAGCACTATTAAAATTCGGGTCAGTGTTTTGCGCCCTTTTGCTGCATGCCCGGATACCACGAGCGCACGGCGAGAATACGTGATTTGACGTTGGCGGCACTGTAGTATCCGACGGTGCAGTTGAGCCGGAAGAAATAGGCGTCCCCGGCTTTGGCCGGATGCCTTCCTGCGATTCCGTCCATTCCTCCGCCTGCAACCATAACTCCATGACCACTCAAAACCAGGTAAATCTCCTCTTCGCGCTCGTGATGGTGGGGAAAGTTAGTGCCGCCCGGCGCGATTTCCATTAGAAAAAGGCTGGTCAGAACACTGCCCGCTGCCAGGCGGTCACGCTTACTGTCGGAATCTCCCATCAGCAGACGGAAGAGTGCCGAAGATGGGTGGCCATCCACAGTACGCGTGGGCACGTCCTCAATGTTAGCTTTTAAGGGTCTCGGCGGCGGTTGAGTTTTTTCAAATCCCTGTGTGTGAAAACCCATAACAACCACGGTCAGCAGCGACCCGGACCTGTTACGCAATGTATGCGGAATCGTCGACGGGAGGTAGAGATAGTCCTCCTTGTCAAGGGACACGATTTCACTTCCGTAACTCACGGATCCGTTCCCATCGAGGACAACGTACACCTGGTCTTCGTCTGGATATTGAACCGTGGCGCAGACGCCGTTGGGGTCGATCACCGCCTCGCCATAACGGGCTACGCCGATCACGGCAGCGGTATCCGGGTCTCCCTGGCCAAACAAAGGCTTGTAATGGCAGGTCGTCGTTGTGAGATCAGACTTTTTTTCTCCAACCGTGGAAGTATTGCGATACAGAAAGGTGGGATCGATGTTGCGCTGATCCGCATGCAGCAGAGGCGAAGAGTAGACGCCCCCGAGCAGAGCGATGAATATGGCCGCGTGCCGTTTGCTGGAATCCATGGCGTTCTTACTTCTCCGTATCGCGATCAAAGAAATTTGCTCGAGTTGCGCACTAGTCCTCTTCGTTTGGCAGTCTGACTACCGAAGTTGTCTGCTCTACAGTCATGCGTACCGCTCCAACTCCACTGAAATTTGCCGGCACCAACGAAGGGTTGATTTAGAGCGCCCTATGGATGTTATACCCATAGGCTAATCTTTCATCATGGAGATGGCAGGTCAGCCAGCCGGGAAGCCGGTTGTGTGGACTGCGGGATGACCTCTACCGTGGCCGCGTTGGCCACATCAATGTCCCCTCACCTCCAGCTGCACTGGGCGCGCCGTCGAGTTCACTTCTGGATCGTAGTACTCGTAGACACGGGATTGGAAAGTACGGGCGCGGATGGGGTATTTGGCACGCAGGCGATACTTCAGGGTTACGGTTTGCTCCGGAGACAGCGCGTTGAAGTAGAGGATCGCCTGCGTGGCGGTGAAGCTGAATTTCTCCAGACGGCCCGCTTTGTCGCCGGTGGTCTTTTCCTGGAAAGATTGCAGGTCTTCGCTGAGCAGGTCGAAGCCGGGCGGAATACCAAGATCGACCATGACCATGTTCGCGGTCTTGGGGAGGTGGTTGCGAATCGTAATGGTAGAGGTGACGATATCGTTCTGGGCAAGCTTCGTGCGATCGTAGACGATGTCGATGGAGAGGGGTTCGGCGGCGGGCTTTCCCTCCCAACGGAGTGAAGTAGCGGCCTACGACCTGGTAGGCGAGGCCGCCCCCCGTGCCTTCGAACTTGAGCTGTATCAGGTTGGGCTTCTCTGTATCGATGTTTCTGAAGGCAAACTGATGGAGCAGGTCGTTGTTCTCCGCAGTCAGCCTGAGCGTCTCCACAGGTTTTCCGTTGAGGATGACCTGAACTGCTCCGCGGACATCCGGCGTGCTGAGTTGTGAGGCGAGAAGAAGAGAACGCAACGCCATGATGGTCGCCTGTGTGGTGCCCCAGTTGCCCGAGGCCTCCTTTTTGGAGGAGATGAAGTCGAGGGCCTTGCGGACAGTCTCGGAGGCCTGGCCCCACTTTAAGAGGGCCTGGGTGGCGAGGCCGGTCGTTTCGATTGCCGCGCTCGAGCCGGTGGAGTAGACGCCGGTCTTTTCGCTGGTCCAGGAGACCTGATCGCCGCTTTCGCTGCGGCCGTCGAGAAGGGCCTGCATGGATTGGCGAGTGAAGTCGCGGTCCTCGCCGTAGTCTGCGGCAAAGTTCGCGATGATGGCCAGCGTGTAGGTATCGGACTTCCCGCCGGATTGCAACTGGATGAAGCGCTTTGCCTTCTCGACCGCGGGCCCCCGGTAGCCAGTGTTGACCAGCGACCAGGCGATGTAGGCCGTGATGCGGAGGACGTTCGAGTTGTAGCGGTCGGTTGCGCCTTCGTTGATTGCGGAGGTGTCTGGTTTCCAGCTGCCGTCAGGCTGCTGCTGACGGGCGAGCCAGTCGCGGGTGCGCTCGATGAGCCTGGGGTCGGCCTCCGAAACCTTCGCCATGTCGCTGAACTCCATGAGGCCGTAGGCGGTGAGAATCTTATTGGCGGGAGCCGCCCCGAACCAGGAAAAGCCGCCGCCCGGGACCTCAAAGGTGAGCAGACGCTGATAGCCATTGGAGTTTGATTGTATTCCGAGACGCAGGGTGGAAATCCCAAGGTTCAGCAGAGACCGTGGCAAGAGGGTTAGTAAACAGAGTGGCGCAATGAGCTATCCGGGGTCATTACTTCCGGCTTGCCCGTCACTCGGGGGTGATCCCGAGAGGCGTAGATGATCGATTGCGAACAAGGTCGCTTCTGCGTGTAGCCGACTGTGTGTAAGTTGGGAGAGGTAGCGCTTCGCTGGCCCCGGGGGCACAGCAGATGCTGCGCGCATAGCTATGAATTTGGCGCTCCTCCACCGTTTGCGTACGTCCCTTGTCTGGGAGCACCAATGAAAAGAGCAGTCCTGTTCGTGTGGCAATGTTGGTGATCATTGGTGCATTGGCGCGCCGGCCAAGAATTGCTGTTCGTTGTCAGCTCTCGGCCATTGGGGGTTTGAGCCTATAATTCCGACCAACGATAAGGCAGGCCATTCGTGGGGAGGACCATCCGGATCTGGCGCGTGTCTCCCGGCGATCGACAGGTTCCGTAGCATTGCAGGACGCCTGGTTGGCACACTGAATGAGGTTGTCGTATATCGTCCGCTCGACAGGACTCGGCCATGGAACAGGAACTTTGGCGAAAAGTCGAGGAACTCTTTCACGCGGCGCTGGAGCGGACGCCGGATGCGCGGCAGACATTTCTCGACGGTACTTGCAACGGAGACATTGACCTGCGACGACAGGTCGATCTACTGCTGGCGAAAGAAAAACAAGCCGGAAGTTTCCTGGAACGACCTGCAATTGAGAACATGCCTGTCATACTGACGGTCGCGGGGTCCCTGCTGGGGCAGCAATTCGGACCCTATCAGATCGTGTCTGCGTTAGGTGCCGGCGGCATGGGCGAGGTATATCGGGCGCACGATCGTAAGCTCGGCCGCGATGTCGCCATCAAGACACTGCCTCATGAGTTCGCGCGCGACCCGGAGCGGCTATCGCGCCTCCGCCGAGAAGCGCGCACGCTGGCTTCCCTGAACCACCCCAACATTGCTGCGATTTATGGCTTGGAGGAGTCCGAGGAGGCAGACTGTCTCGTCATGGAGCTGGTCGAGGGGGAAATGTTGCGCGGTCCTCTCCCTATTGGAACCGCGCTCGACCGCGCATGCCAGGTGGCGTCGGCACTGGAAGCGTCGCACGACAAAGGAATCATTCACCGCGATTTGAAACCAGCCAATGTGAAGGTCACGCCCCAAGGCACGGTGAAAGTGCTGGACTTCGGTTTGGCAAAAGCGATCTGGTGGCCGGAGGGGAACCGGGACCTCTCACAGTTGGCGGCCGTGAAGAGCGTGGAGTCCGTCGCCGGGCAGATTGTCGGTACGCCTGGGTACATGAGTCCGGAGCAGGCGCGCGGAAGAGACGTGGACAAGCGGACTGACATCTGGGCCTTCGGATGTCTGTTATACGAGTTGCTAACCGGAAAGCGTGCCTTTCCGGGCGAGACTCTACAGGACACGATTGCGTCTGTGCTGGAACGCGAGCCGAACTGGCAGGCCCTACCTGCGAAAACCCCCGCCCCGGTCCGCGAACTGTTGCGGCAGTGTCTTCAGAAGAATCCGGCCCGCCGTCTGCACAACGTCGCGGACGCCCGCCGAACCATTGAGAAGGCACAGCGCGGACGGAACCGCTGGCGAGTCGCCGCGATTGCAGCAGCGGTGCTGGCGATGCTGGCCATTGGCGCTGCCCTGTGGTTGCGTAGACCCACACGCCTGCCCGACCGCTCGCAATGGGTCCCGCTCACGAAGCTGCCCGATCCGGTGAGCCAGCCGGCGCTTTCCCCGGATGGGCGGATGCTCGCGTTTGTCCGCAGTCACTCCACTTTCTTTGCGGTGGGCGAGGTTTACGTCAAGAAATTGCCGGATGGAGAGCCCGTACAACTGACGCACGACAGCCTCAAGAAGATGAGTCCTGTGTTTTCACCGGACGGCGAGCGCATCGCGTATACCGTGGTTGACCCGCAGTTTAACTGGGACACCTGGGTGGTTTCGGTGCGTGGCGGAGAGCCGCAACGATGGCTGCGCAACGCCGCCGATCTAGTCTGGGCGGGTCCGGGGCGGGTGCTATTTTCGGAGATCAGCAACAGCCCGCATATGGCGATCGTAACGGCCCAGGAGACCCGCATTGGAGAGCATGATGTATACCTCCCCCTAAATGACCGCGGAATGGCACACCGTGCCCAGGTGTCACCCGATGGGAAATCGGTACTGCTGGCAGAACTGGGCGGTTACGGCAACTGGATGCCTTGCCGCGTCGTTCCCATCGACGGCGGTTTGGCTGGCGGCCAGGTGGGGCCATCGAGCGGGGGCTGCACCTTTGGAGCATGGTCGCCCGATGGCCAATGGGTGTATCTCACCTCCAAGGCCGGAGGGCTCTATCACATCTGGAGGCAGCGTTTTCCTGACGGCCAACCGGAGCAGTTGACCGCTGGGCTAACGGAGGAGGAGGGCATCGCCATGGCGCCGGACGGTCACTCTTTTGTCACGGCAGTGGCGCTGGAGAACACTTCGGTGTGGGTTCACGATGCGAAAGACGAGCGACAAATTTCGCTGCTTGAAGGTAACGCCGCGTACCCGAAGTTCACACCGAACGGTAAAAAGCTTTGCTACCGGATTGTAAAGGCAGTTCCAAGGTTCGGAACTAACAGAGATCCAGGCGAAGTGTGGGTGGCGGACTTGGAATCCGGACATTCCGAGCCCCTGGTGCCTGGCTTTCAGCCGCTTGACTATGATATCTCCGCCGATGGTAAGCAGGTGGTGATGGAGGTCGAGGACCGCGAAGGGAAGCCGCGGATCTGGCTGGCGCCATTTGAACGACGATCGGCGCCGCGACAGGTCCCGAATGTGGAGGGTCGGCAAGCTATATTTGGGCCAAGCGGCGAAATCTTCTTTCGCCGCACGGAGGGATCCTCGGGTTTTGTGTACCGCGTTCGACCGGACGGGACGGGACTGCGGAAGGCGCTGGAGCAGCCGGTTTTCGCTCTGACTGGTGTCTCGCCGGACGGCCGGTGGATCGAGGCATGGTCTTCGCTTCCCGGCAACAAAACGTCGGCCGTCCAACTCTTTCCGCTCGGCGGGGGGTCTCCGGTCATCATCGGTGGTAATGCCTGGTTCCAGTGGTCGCCGGGTGGAGACTCTCTGTGGGTCTCCGGCGGAGCGGTTGCCGATGGTCGGACTTACATCATTCCGCTGCGGCGGGGCGAGTCCTTGCCACGAATCCCGGCGGGCGGATTTCGTTCCGAACAGGAAGTGGCCCGTCTGCCTGGAGCGCGTAGGATCGACACCGCAGGGGCGCCCGGTCCGTCTCCTGACCTCTACGCGTTCTATCGCAGCACGACTCAGCGCAATCTGTATCGGATCCCGGTCCCATGAATCTTGCATCCGACGCGAGCCATAGGCGAACGGCACAGTTCCATCGACAATATAAAGCGCCATGTGGGCGGCACGTCTGCTACGGCGGTGAACTCAGAGGTCCCCTGGACCATACTGACCCCAAACTCGTAAGAGATTGAAACCCCGCTCAGCGCAAAAAGCCGAACGGGGTTAGGGGTTATGGCGGCCTTAGCAGCTTGCCGGAGATTTTAGTCTCCAGAACCTACCCTGATGCTGAGGGTGCCCTGAAAACACACGTCGCCGCTCGAGCCGTTCTGTGCGTTAATTACACCGCACGGACTGATCACCTGGTATTCCCCACGCACTCGCTCGCCTTTCAGCGGCCCATCCAGGACCAACCCGTCGATCACGGCAGTGCCTTTTAGGTTGTTTTGGGTTATAAAGTTGTGCGCGGTAAAGTGGTAGGCCCCGCCGTTGATGTGGTAAAGGGCCTCGATCTTGTCAACGGCGGTCGTGTGGTCGTAGTTGAGAATTTCCCCGGCAAAAGTGCCGCCGCCGACATCGCCACTGACGAGGCCTGCCATGTTTGGGAAGTTTGTTATCCATTTTGTGAAGATGAGTTCAACGCGACCACGAAATCTCCCTTTGTCTCCCGATGTCTCACGCTGGCCGCCGGCCAGGGCGGATGAGATATTGAGTAGGAGCATAATCGCGACAACGACCGAGGCGAAGAGTGTCCGAATACGAATGGTTTTCATAAGTCTCCTTCAAGTGACGGGTGACAGCTTGGAAATCAAGGACTGCCCTGAACAACGGGTATGCGCTAATTCAACTTCGTGGGTCAAAAGGCTAAAGTTAGTTTCCTCCTACCTGTATTCCGTGAACGGGAGGGAAAAAGGGTCACCAGAGCGGAGTTTTTTATGGCAAGTGCGGCAGCGCCATGACCGTCGAGGGTCCACGGGATATTAGCGGGTTGATTGCCGCCTGGGGCGGAGGAGATGAACAGGCGCTCAACAGCCTGATGCCTCTCGTTTACCCCGAGCTGCGGCGAATTGCCAGGCGGCACCTGGGATGTCGCCCGCCCGGCCAGACCTTGGAGTCGGCAGCTTTGGCAAATGAGGCCTACCTCAAATTGGTGCGCGCAGGGGGCGTCCGCTGCGAAAGCCGCGTGCACTTTCTCGCACTCTGTTCGCAAATCATCCGGCGCATTCTCGTGGACCACGCGCGCAATCGTGGGTATGCCAAGCGAGGTGGAGGCGCCGTGCAGATACCGCTGGATGAGGAAGTGGTTGCGGCCGAGACACACCGGGTTGACGTACTGGCTCTTGATGAGGCTCTGACGTCATTGTTCGAGGTCGATCCTCGCAAAACCCGAGTGGTAGAGTTGCGTTACTTTGGCGGATTGAGTATTGAGGAAACTGCGGAGGTCCTGGGAATTTCGCCGGAGACCGCTAAGCGCGATTGGAAGATGGCCAAGGCTTGGCTGTTTGGCAAGCTGACTGGAGAGATAGACCGTAGCGGCTCCTAACGGGTTGGACCGGCAGCCTGCATTTCGGGGAACATCTCTCACACACGATCGTGCGCACCGCCATTTTTGTTGATAAACGTGAACTTTGCGCGGCCCGCGCCCAAGTGTCAATGGGTGGATTGTCGGCGATCCAGAAGTAATCCGGCCAGCCATTATGTTGGCCTATCTGGGAAGAAGCAAGGCATCGAGCCTGGTTTTCCACTGAATGAGGGCCAGATCAAATTCCTTAACGGAGGTTTTCGGTTGGATGTGGCTACTACCCCTTATATGAGTTACGCAGGCGGTACAGCCCTGAATCGCCCGACGATCGCATTCTATTCAGACAGAGTCTTTAGTTGACATCCCCGAAGATCTTCCGATGGCCGGCAAATCAAAAGGGACGAAAGCTGAGGATGGGCAACAGTTGCGTCAATGGCTGACTGGGCCCTCTCGTGGAAGCTCAATGCCCTACCGCCCCGGGCCGACTTGCTCAGAATCGAGGTTAATTGCTGATTCCAGTCGATTCAGTCACCTTCTGTGATGATGAGACCGCCCATTCCAGACGCATCCAGCCGGTGAAGCGAAGCATCCTCCGGCCTACTGGACTGGGAGCGCGCAGCCAGCGAGCCGCTGGGCTGTTAACAACTTGGTTATTTCCGAGTTGCCCACGATCCTCCCGGAATCCGCAAGAAAGGATCGTTGGACCTCTTTCTGAGGGGTACAGCCTGTTTTCACCGGCTGAAAAGTCAATCTCTGGTCTACTCGCCGGGGCGATGCGCTCCTCTTCACAAGCGCGGTTTGCCCGAAAGAAAGTCCTCGATCACCTTCAGTGAGTCTTCCAGTTTCTGAAGGCTTTGATTGGCGGAGGCATTGTCGCGCGAGCGCATTGCGATTGTGACTGCACGTTGCTGCGGAAGCAAGCGATCGCTGGCGGCACGAACTTCGTCGGGAAGAGGGACGGGGGAGCCATTGCCCGCTCTTTGAAGCTGGGCCAATCCGTTCCTCGCCGGACCGATGCGTATTATCGCTGCGTTGTATCGCTCGATCATTGCCATCTGGTCTGTCTGGGATTGGGGCTGAACGGCTGGTAGGCGGTTGCGGCCGCCGAATACTGGAGGAATTCCGGGAACGCGAAATGGCAATTGGCTTCTGCCGGCGGTAGTGGTCCTTCCGGTTGGCTGCGTGACGGGCGCGTTGGTATTTGGTTGACTGGCTGGCTGGTCCGCAGTCGTTTGGGTAGCTGTCGGTGTCGAATTGGAGTTCGTGTAGTCTACTGCCTGCGCTGTGTTTGCGTTGCTGCTTGCGTCGGGCGCCTGTGGAGTGGGAGTGGATGCATTTGTGCTTGTGTAGTCCACTGGCGGTGGGGCGCTTGCGGCACCGCGCCTTCTGCCTACGGGTTGCATGGCTGGTGTGGCATTCCCGGAACTCGAGCCTTTGGCGGCTCCTGCATTGTTTATGGCGCGGTTCGCTTGCACGGGTTGAGATGTGGGAGATGCCGGCGATTCCGCGACGGCCTTGGAGTCCTGCTCGGGCGTGACGCCGTCGATGGGCGCGTAGATGGTTTCCGTGATGCTGCGCGGACCGGTGGCCATGCTGCGCGAATGGAATTGCATGAGCACCAGGCCCCCGGGCACTTCGCCGCTTCGCCAGGTCTTGGTATAGGCCTCTTCCGGGTCTTTGGCGGAAGCGGCTTTCTCCCATTTACATGCGAACTGCTTGCCGTTGATGGTGAGCGTTTCCTCCCCGGTTGTAACCACGCGGTCATCGCTTGGAGGTGTCGGAGGTTTCTTCGCTTTGTAGGTGAGCTTGTCGGTGGACTGAGTTTGGCCGCCGCTCATGTGCCACGTTGTCGTATCGATGGAGACGACGGCGCGGTCGTTGTCGATGGAATCGAGTTGGAAGGTGTAGTGAGATATTTTGTTGCGCGTGAATTGATTTGTGCCGGGCTTGTACTCCATCAGGAGCCGATTCTCAAAATTGGCCTTTGAGCCGGGCGGATATTTCTTCCAGCCGAGATACTCGGGGGCATCGACGACAACCTGCGTAGGGATGGGCGCGGTGAGCCATTTTGGATGAGACTCATGTGTACTCGCGAGCCCAGCGGCATCGATGACTTTGAGTTGGTCTGAAGTGAGGACCCGCACTCCAGATCCTTCGCGCCATTCGGTTACTTGACCAAATACATCGATCGGCTTTCCGATGAGGCCCGCGAAGGATTCGCCCCAACTGTCCTGCCACATATCGGAATTGGGCGTATACACGGTGAGGCGGTCGCCATTCGATTCCTTGAAGTGAATGGCCGCGTAAGGAGGGAATTTTCCTTTGTCGAGATCGACGCGGGAAACTGTGCCGCGGACTTCGACCTCCTTGTCCATCCAGTGAGGATCGTAAGAGCTTGCCTTGAAGAGGCCGGCTTCAGGGAGTTCGGTTTTCGGCTCTTTGAGCAGCGCCTGGAACCAGATGATGGTTCCTTTTGCCTCGGTATCTCCACGTATGCCGTTGGAATCTTTTGGCGCGTCCTTGATGCGCGCGGCAGCGGCGAGGACATTGGCCTCGCCATACTTGGCGACAACCTTCTCGTACATGGACAGAGCGTTTTCCCAATGCTCTTTCTTATTGAAAGTCGCGGTGGCTTCGCCGCTGAGCAGGTTGTTGCGATCCATGCAAAGGGCCACGGCATAGGTGCGGGCAGAGCTGTTGGTCAATTCGGTGAGGAAGAGCATGAACGGATCGGGCGACGGCATTCCGAGGTAGGTGCCGACCGTGACGTCGGCGCGCTTGGCTAGTCCGCCCATGGAGTTCTTTGGGGTGTGCAGGACGGCGCTCGCGGCTGCGATGACTTCCTTTTCTCCGAAGGTCTTTACGAACTGGTTGTAGAGGCCGCGGGTGGCGGCGCCGGGGTCGGGGATGTCGGCGGGCTCCGAGCGCTCAAGGATCCAACTTACATCCGATTCCATCTGATTGAGAATGTAGGCCTGTGGCGTGACGTACTTTGAAATGTCGAGGCCGCTCGACTCAAACTCAGCCCAATCTCGCGCCTGCTCGTAGGCTTTGCGGAAATTTGATTTGTCCTGGATGGCCGTCGCAATGATCGTCGGCGTCGCCATCATGTCGTCTTTTTCTCTGCCTTCGGCTCTGCGCAGCGCGGTAACCCATCCGGCGAAGAGGGGGAAGGCAAAGGGCCGGATGCCTCCGTCGACATTATTGGGAAACTTTTTGAGATCGCGAGGAGTGTTCGGATCCACGCCAAGGGGGTCCGCGGTGACCTGAATTGCATTCGCCATCATTGCAGTTCTGCCGGTCATGCCGTCTGGCAACGCGAACATGAGGTAGTACATGTCCTTCTGGTTCAGTTCATTCATATAAGCAGCCTCCGCGGCGTCAATGCCGGGGCCGCTCACAGGCTGCGGAAAAACCCTGGATTCGGGTGAAATCCGGGGAAAGCATACCTCAGAATCTAAAGCCCGCATTGATTACATTGCATTTACGCCGGGGATAAATCCCCGGCCT
>PLZN01000441.1 GCA_003152195.1 Acidobacteriaceae bacterium | reverse complement strand
GATCTCGCGCACGTCAGATGCCTAGGTCCTCGAACAATGCCTTAGCGGAGCGGAACCGCTTGCCTTGCTTCTTAATC
The DNA here is from genome assembly GCA_003152195.1 of Acidobacteriaceae bacterium. GTDB lineage: Bacteria > Acidobacteriota > Terriglobia > Terriglobales > Acidobacteriaceae > PALSA-350. Next base: position 7,402 of record PLZN01000441.1, on the reverse strand, counting down.
GGCGGATTGCGTGGCCTTGACCGTCGTGGCATTTGGGACGCGCACCTCGAACGGGAGCGCCTTCTCCGCCGCTACACGCACCAACATCATGCGCACCGTATCGGAAACCGATATTCCCATCTTCGCCAGCGTTGCGGAGGAGTGGGCCTCAGCGTCTCAGATGCCGCAAAATGACCTATCCCAGCCAGACCGGTTCAGGCTCCAAACGAATGGCGAAGCGGGTTGCAATGGCTTCCGTGACTTGATCGCGCAGGGCAATCATTTCGGCCGCGCTGGCGCCCCCTCGATTGATCAAAGCAAGCGTGTGGCGGCTGGAGATTCCTGCTTTGCCGAGCGCGTAACCCTTGGCAAAACCAGCCCGCTCGATCAGCCACGCAGCGGAGATCTTTACCTCGCCATCCTGCGCGGGGTATGCGGGGATTCGCTGCTTGTCAATACCCAACCCTTGCGCCAGAGAATCGAGCGCTGTGACCGGCACGGCCGGGTTCTTGAAGAAGCTGCCGGCACTCCGGCAGTCCGCATCGCCGGGCACCAACAGCATACCCTTCTGCGCGCGGATGGAGCGCACTGCGTCACGAACCTCGGCGAGCGTGGGCGAGAGCACGTCGCGGGCGGCGAAGTACTTGACCAGGTCGGCGTAGGCAACGCTGGCGGAAGCATCCTTGCGCAGCGCGTAATCGACGCGGCTCACGACGTAGCGCGCCCGTTCGCTGGTATTGAAGATGCTCCGTCGATAGAAAAATCCGCAGGCGGCGGCCGGCAAGGTCACAAATTGCGCTGTCTTTCGATCATAAGCGCGTACCGTGACGATAGTTTGCGAAACCTCTTGTCCGTAGGCGCCGACATTCTGCACCGGCGTGCCACCCACCGTGCCGGGGATGCCGGAGAGGCACTCGACCCCAGAACAGCCTGCGGCTACGGCGTGGGCGACGAACCCGTCCCAGTCTTCTCCAGCGGCGGCGGAGAAGATCGAGCGGCTGCCCTCTTGGTTGCACGCGATACCGCGCAGCGCGATGCGCAGGACGAGGCCCGGAAAGCCGGCGTCGGAAACCAGCAGATTGCTGCCGCCACCCAAAATGAAGAGCGGCAACTGGCGCGCACTGGCGAAAGCGATGCCGGCAGCGATATCGTCTTCGCTCTCCGCTTCGGCAAACCAACGGGCAGGGCCGCCAATCTGAAAGGTCGTGTAGGGCGCGAGCGGTACTTCCTCGAGAAACTGCATTTTCCATCAAGGTATATCAGGGCTGGAGCGGTTTGACGATAAGTGTAGCCGGTGAAGATGCCCCGCACGGGGCTTTTCACCAAGAAAAGCCCCACTTCGCTGAGGCTGGATCGGAAACAGTATTCGTGAAACCGCTCGAGTACCAAGGCATATGACGAACGGGCCACACTCGAGCGCTTTCACAGTGACGCGTAAAGATCGTGGGATGGGGTTTCTTTGAGACAAGACCACGAAAACGTCGCTCCCTTCCTTTACAACCGCACTGGCGAAACCCTCGTCAAGTCTTTACAATAGGAGAGTAACTGGAGGAGCAAGCATGTACCCCGAGATCATGGTAATCCCGATGCGCGAAGAGCTTACCCGCGCTGGAATCAAGGAAGTGCGGACCGCGGAGGCAGTCGACGCGGCGTTGGCAACGCCGGGCACCACGATGCTGGTGGTCAACTCGATCTGTGGATGCGCGGCAGGCAAGATGCGCCCGGGCGTCAGGATCGCTCTCCAGAACAAGACCCTGCCCGATCAGGCGATCACCGTGTTCGCAGGACAGGACCGCGAAGCGACCGAGCGCGCCCGGTCTTACTTCGAGGGTCATCCTCCCACTTCGCCGGCAATTGCCATTCTGCGCGACGGCAAGCTGGTCTACCTGATGCAGCGTTCAGCCATCGAGACCGCCACCGCGCCCATGATCGCCCAGGAACTGACCCGGGCGATGAACGAGCTGTGCACCAAGACCACGGCATAGCCATCGAGAGGCACTCGGTCGCGTGAGGTCGCAGGTCAAACTGATGTGGACCCCACCCTTCGCAGTTTTTTGCCAAGGATGGGGCATCCGGAGTTCTCCTTAAGGGGGAGAAACGGCAGGTCCCCACGGTTCTCCTAAAGCTTTTTCGGGCATGGGCCATGCTTGGCGAGTAGTGGGTCGATACTGCTCACTACCCCCGCAACCTTGGATCGCCAGGATTCCTGCACGGTGGCAACCGGCTCAGAATGACTCTTATCGATCTGCTCTTGATAGACAAAGGTGACGACCCGCTCTTCGGGCTCATCGCGCCAGACATTCCCTTCACCATCGCGGCGGCTCGATCCGGAAACCCAGCCGCCAGGCGTCAGATGCCATTCGGTCCATTGCTTGCTGATGGTCAGGATCCCTCGCTACCCTTTCGTTGCCCGCTGTGACGCTATAGGTTAGCATCGGATAAACCAAAGGCGGGAACCTGCAGCTCACACTCGCGTGCCGCATGCGCGTCGACTTGAGGATAAAAACCTATATGGAAACAACGCAGGAAATTGCTCCTCCTCGCCACCGGTCGCTGTTGAAAGGGTTCCTCGCCGGAGCCATCGGTGGCTTGGTGGGCGCGGCCGCAAAGGCCGCAGCCGAAGCAGTCTATCCTCCGCGTACACAGGGGCAGATCGCTCCCCCCGCGGTGCTGGTCAATAGAATGGCTGGGCGTTCCCTCAGCGAGACGGAAGAGGAGGTCTCAGTGCAGGCGATCCACTGGGGTTTTGGGGCTTTGGCGGGCGGCGTGTACGGAGCCCTAGCGGAGTATCAGCCTGTCGTCACGCGGCGTCTCGGAGCCAGCTTTGGCTTAGCCCTTTGCGGGATCACGCATGTATCGGCATTACCGATGATGGGTCTAACGGAAAGCCCCGGTGACCAGCCTGCGCGCGAGCACGCCAGTGAAGTGGTGACGCACGTCATCTATGGCGTCACCACCGAGCTGACACGCCGGCTGGCGCGAAAAGCAATCTAAAATTTGGCCGCGAAAAGCGCTCTACGCGATCCTGTCTATTTGTTCCCCGGGTAGCGCTTCCTCTGCCTTCCGCGTGGTGATCAGTATGGCCGGATGACGCATGGCGGAATAGACGATCGCCGCGATGATCGCGCCAACAAATGGCGCAACGATAAACATCCATAACTGCTGCAGCGCCCACCCGCCGACAAAGAGGGCCGGCCCGATACTCCGCGCGGGGTTCACGGAAGTGTTGGTAATGGGAATTCCGACCAGGTGAATCAGGGTCAGCACCAGGCCGATAGCCAGTCCGGCAAAACCGACCGGAGCGCTGATGTCGGTCGATCCAAGGACAGTGAGCACAAGAAACATGGTGAGGACTATTTCAGCGACCAGGCCAGCAGCCAGCGAATAGTGATCCGGGGGAGTGCAGACCGTAACCGTCTGCCCCTAGACCGCTCACTGGGGCACTGTAGCCTCCAGGCGCGCCGTTGGCGATCAACAGGATCACTCCAGAGGCAATGACCGCGCCAATGACTTGCGCCACCATGTACATACCTGCATCCCGTATGTTGATTTTCTTGGCCAGAAGAACTCCCAGCGTGACCGCCGGGTTCACATGACAGCCGGAGATGGGCCCGATGGTGTACACCATTGCGAGAAGTGAAAGTCCGAAAGCCAAGGAGATACCGGCAAATCCGATATGGCTCCCCGCGAGTACCGCACTGCCGACGCCCCCGAAAACCAGGACGAACGTGCCCACCAGTTCCGCAAGATACTTATTCATGGACGCCTCCTCCTAGGCCAACGATGTATAAGGCATTGCCAGACGATGTGCAGTAAATACGAGTACTCATTTTAACTTTTCCGATGTCCCCGTCCTAGCGCGTGCGGCCAGTCGTCTCCGCCGGGCTCATCGCCTGCACTTTGCTGTGCTTGATGCTGTAACTGAAATAGATCCCCAAGCCGATGAAGAGCCAAATGAACAGCACCTCCCAGGTAAGTAGCGGAAGCTTGATCATGAGATAGAAGGCGCTACAGATACCGAGGATGGGAACCAGCGGTACCAGCGGCGTCCTGAACGGCCGCTCAAGGTTAGGATGGCGCCGGCGCAAAATCCAGACCCCGGCACAAACGATGGTGAAGGCGAGCAGCGTCCCCATGTTGACCAACGCCGCCAGCTTATCGATAGGGAGCAGTGCGGGGAGGAATGCGACGATCGTGCCCACCACGATGTTAGAGATCCAGGGAGTACGGAACCTGGGATGAATGGCCGAAGCCCATTTCCACAGCAAGCCATCCTTTGACATGGAATAGAACACGCGAGACTGGCCCAGCAGCATCACCAGCATCACGGTTCCGAGGCCAAAGATGGCGCCGATCTTCACCAGAATGCTACCCCATGTGACGCCAGTGACGTCGATGCCCACGGCCACCGGGTCTCCAACATCGAGGCTGCGATAGTTGACCAGGCCGGTGAGCACGGTTGAGACCAGGATGTAGAGAATGGTGCAGACCACCAGCGAGCCCAGGATCCCGATGGGCATGTCCCGCTGCGGGTTGCGCGCCTCCTGTGCGGCGGTCGAGACAGCGTCAAAGCCAATGTAGGCAAAGAAAACCGATGCCGCGCCCGCCGTGATGCCCCCGAAGCCAAAAACGCCCGGGCCTTGCGAGGGAGGAATGAAGGGATGCCAATTGAGCTTGGCGAGCTCAGGATGGTGAAGCAGGAAGTTCGAGCCCAGAACCAGAAAGATGCCCACGATTGCCAGCTTGACGATCACAATGGCGGAGTTGAGGTTGGCCGATTCCTTGATGCCGATCACCAGGACCGCGGTGACGATGAGGATGGCACAGAAGGCGACAAAGTTGAAGACGCCGGCGACGTGGTGCAGGGCTGCGGCGTTGACGGTGGAAGGAAGCGACGCCACAGGTACCCACTTCTCGCCGTAGAAATAGAGCATGTTGCCGTAGGTGGTGGTGAACTGCGGCGGCAGGTAAATATGCAGTTGCTGCAACAGGCTCACGAAGTATCCAGACCAGCCGGAAGCCACGGTGGCGGCGCCGAAGGCGTATTCCAGGACCAGGTCCCAGCCGATGATCCAGGCTACCAACTCGCCTAAGGTGGCATAGCCGTAGGTGTAAGCGGAGCCTGCAATGGGAATGATCGAGGCAAACTCCGAATAGCAGAGCCCGGCAAAGGCGCAGGTGATGCCCGCGAAGACGAAGCTCAGCGCAACCGCCGGGCCAGCGTGGAGCGCAGCCGCCTGGCCGGTGAGCACGAATATGCCGGCACCTATGATGGCGCCGATCCCGAGCGTGATGAGGTTCACCGGGCCGAGAGAGCGCCTCAGCGTGTTTTCCCCTACCTCGTTGGCTTCTTTGGTGAGTGTCGAGAGGGGTTTGGTTGCCAGGAATCTAGGCATCGGTCCGGATCATCCTCCAGAAAAGATTTGTTGTGTCTATGCTGTCGGGCGCCGGTTCAAGGGGAAATGTGGTTGTATGTTCTATACCGTTTTCCCGTTACCGTGTCCAGCAAACCTTGACCGCACGGCACCCTGCTTGAAAAGGAAAGATCGTGGACCGTACACCCGCACCGGAAAGACCCGTCGAGCAGCAGATGATCGAGACCTCGCTCTCCGGCTATGACTTGATCAACCAGCCGATGTTGAACAAGGGCACCGCCTTCTCCGACGAAGAACGGGATAGCTTTGGGTTGCATGGCCTACTGCCTCCCCATGTGGGAGCCCTGGAAGACCAAATCAAACGGCGCCTCAGAGCGCTTCGCGGCCTCCCCTTGGGTTTTGCGCAGTATGCCTTTCTGCGCGAGCTTCAGGACACGAATGAAACGCTGTTTTACGCGCTCCTGGCCGGCAACATCGAGCGGATGCTGCCGATTGTCTACACCCCGACGGTGGGGGAAGGCTGCCAGCGCTTTAGCGAGATTTGGCGTAGGCCGCGCGGTCTCTTTCTCAGCTATCCCCATAAGGATCGGATCGCCGAGATACTCTCGCATCCCAGATTTGATCAGGTTCGCTGCATCGTGGTTAGCGACGGGGAGCGCATTCTCGGTCTGGGGGACCAGGGAGCCGGGGGGATGGGCATCCCGATCGGCAAGCTTTCGCTCTACACCGCGCTGGCCGGGATACACCCAGCCACGACTCTGCCTATTCTTCTCGACGTGGGCACCGACAACCAGGATCGATTGCACGATCCTGTCTATATCGGCTGGTGCCACCAGCGGGTCCGGGGCCAGGAGTACGACGACTTCGTCGAGAGCTTTGTGGGCGCAGTCACTGAGCGTTGGCCGCATGTCCTGCTGCAATGGGAGGATTTCGCCGGCGGGAATGCCGCCCGGCTGCTGGAGAGGTACCGCGACCGGCTGTGCACCTTCAACGATGACATCCAGGGAACAGCCGCGGTAGCCACCGCGGCCTTGCTTGCTGCCATCAACGTCACGGGCAAGCCGCTCAAGGAGCAGCGCATCGCCATACTCGGCTTCGGGTCAGCCGGCGTTGGCATCGCCTCACTGATGGTCACGGCGCTTGAGGAAGCCGGCCTGAGCCAGGACGAGGCGCGCGGCCGAATATACGCCGTGGATAAGGACGGACTTCTCATCGAAGGCTATTCCGATCTTCATCCTACCCAGCTGCCGTTCGTCAAAAAACGCGCGGCCGTTGCAGGATGGAAGCTTGCCCAGCAGGACAAGATCGGTCTGCTCGATGTCATTCACCATGCCAAGCCGACGGTCTTGATAGGAGTCTCGGGGCAGGCCGGGGTTTTTACCGAAGAGGTAGTACGCGCGATGACCCAATATGCTGAGCGGCCGATCATCTTCCCCCTTTCCAACCCCACGTCGCGCAGCGAAGCCACGCCCCAGGATCTGCTCAATTGGTCCAATGGCACGGCTATCGTAGGCACCGGCAGCCCTTTTCCGCCCGTCTCGCGCGAGGGCCGATCGATCCCGATCGGCCAAACCAACAACTCGTATGTCTTTCCAGGGGTTGCCCTCGGCATCATCTCGGCGCAGGCTCGCCGCGTTACCGACTCGATGTTTATGGTGGCTGCCAAAACTCTGGCGAAACTCTCTCCTGCGGAAACAGATAAGAAAGGGCGGCTCCTGCCTCCTGTCACCGAGATCCGCTCGGTTTCGATCGCCATCGCCAAGGCGGTCGCGGAACAGGCGCGGAAAGAAGGGCTGGCGTTGCTCCCTCCGGGCGACAGTCTCGAGCAAGCAGTTCGCGCCAACGTTTGGGAACCGCGGTATTTGCCTTATCGATTCGTGAAGTAGCTCTTGCTCCCGGATGAAGGGGTGCCCCGGCTTTGCCTATAAATTGGTAAAAAAAACGTATTTCTTGGGCAGACGCATCGATTTTTAGGCAAAATAGCATCCTGCCCAAAAACCTCGATTCGGGGCGACCCGAAGGATTTAAGAAACCATTTTGCCGCCACG
>PLZN01000582.1 GCA_003152195.1 Acidobacteriaceae bacterium | reverse complement strand
TCGCCCGACTCCAAACACATCGCCTTCTCCGACAAGCACCTGCGCCTCTGGTACGTCGACGCGGCCGGCGGCAAGCCGGTGAAGGTCGACACCGGCCTGCGGGGCAGCTTCGGCGCCTCGACCGAGCTCTCCTGGTCACCCGACTCGCAGTGGATCGCCTACACCCGCGACCTGGAAAACCAGCTGCACGCGGTCTTCTTCTATTCGCTCGCCACGCATACTTCCACGCAGATCACAGATGGCATGAGCAACGCCGCGCACCCGGTCTTCGACCCCAACAGCAAGTACCTCTACTTCACCGCCTCAACCAACAACGGCCCCTCCGACGCCGGCATCGACCTTTCTTCGCTCGACCGCGCTACCAACAGCAGTGCATACGTGATCGTGCTGGCGCGTGACGGCGTCTCGCCCGTGCCGCCCGAGAGCGACGACGAGAACAAGAAGAAGGACGAAGACAAGAAAGACGCAGACAAAAAAGACGATAAGACAGATGCCAGTCAGGATAAAGCTGCGGCTAAGGGAGACGAGAAAAAAGACGACACCAAGAAGAAGGAGGAAGAGAAACCCAAGCCAACCGTCATNNATCGGTCTTTCCGTCGGCAAGACCGGCGTGCTTTTCCTGGCGGAAGGTGATGCAGTCGGGCGCGCCTCCTCTGAGGATGGTCCGCCCATCCGCTCGCTCTGGCGCTTTACCACCGAAAAGCGCCAGACGGAAGAGATCCTCAGTGGGCTGAACGCCTATATCGTCTCCCGCAACGGTGAAAAGCTCTTCTACACGCGCAAAGACAGCTGGTTTCTCGCTCCCATTGCGGATCTCAAGCCCGGTTCGCCGGACGCTCCGCAAGGCAAGCCCGTGAACAACGGCGGCATGTTCGCCATGCTCGACCCGCGCACCGAGTGGAAGCAGATGTACCGCGAGACCTGGCACATCGAACGCGACTTCTTCTATGACCCGCACCTGCACGGGCTTGACTTGGCCAAGGTTGAAGCAAAGTACGAGCCATACCTGGACGGGCTCGCCTCAAGAGAGGAATTTACCTATCTCTCGGAGGAGATGCTGGGAGAGATTCAAGTCGGCCACATGTTCGTAGGCGGCCCAGAGCCGCCAAAGGGTGGACCAAAGCCCGGCTTGCTCGGCGCAGACTACACCGTCGAAGACAACCGCTACAAATTCGCCAAGATCTATAACGGCCAGAACTGGACGCCGTCGCTCACCGCGCCACTCACGCTGCCGGGCATCAACATAGTCGAAGGCGAGTATCTGCTCGCCGTCAACGGCCGCGAGTTGCACGCCACGGACAACCTCGACAGCTTCTTTGACGGCGCCGCGGGCAAGCAGACGGTGGTGCGTGTGGGCAAGAAGGCAGATGGCAGTGACGGACGCGACGTCACGGTTGTGCCGGTTGACTCCGAGCATGGCCTGCGCAACATCGACTGGATCGAGTCCAACCGGCGCAAGGTCGATCAGCTCTCCGGCGGCAAAGTCGCCTACATCTACATGCCCAACACGGCCGCGGCCGGCTACTCGAACTTCAACCGTTATTTCTATGCGCAGCTCGATAAACAGGCTGTGGTGCTCGATGAGCGCTACAACGAGGGAGGCCTGATCGCCGACTACATCGTGAATGTGCTTGGCCAGAAACCGCTGAGCGGCGCGATCGAACGGGATGGCAAGCCCGTTCGCGATCCGGAGGGTGCGATCTTCGGCCCCAAAGCGATGATCATCAATCAATCGGCCGGCTCGGGTGGTGACGCGATGCCCTGGTATTTCCGTAAGGCGAACCTGGGCACGCTGGTGGGCGTCCGCACCTGGGGCGGCCTGGTGGGAATCGGCGGCTACCCGGAGCTGATCGATGGCGGCAGGGTCACTGCGCCTCGGTATGCGATCTATGGTCTGAACGGCGAATGGGAAGTGGAAGGCCACGGCATCGCGCCCGACGTTGAAGTGGAAGAGCTGCCCAAGGATCTGGCGGCCGGTCACGACCCGCAGCTCGAGCGCGCCGTTTCCATCGTGCTGCAGCAGCTGAAGGAGCATCCCGTGCCCACGCCGCCGATACCGCCCTATCCCAACTACCACCAAAACGATGGGCTGGGAGGACGCTGAGTGGGAGCGGCTCCGTGTTAGTGTCGTGACCGCGTGGTTCTGTAGGCGCTCTATGACGGAGGGGTGCCCCAGGTCTCGCTTTTGAGACCTGGGTATGTACTTCTCTACACGGTCACGGGACTAGTGTCCGTTTGTTGCACACGTCCATGATCGAGTGATCATTTACGGTACGCTGTTTAACCTTGCACCGTGGGTGACCAGGATAGGACAATCTGAGCATCGATCTGCCAGTAAGCGCGGAGGAGAAATGATTCGCTTCAAAGTGAACGGCATGGAAAGGACCTACGATGGCGATCCCGAGATGCCGCTGCTGTGGTACCTGCGCGATATCGCCGGATTCACCGGCACAAAGTTTGGCTGCGGCATGTCTCTGTGCGGAGCCTGCACGGTTCATCAGAATGGCGATGCAGTGCGATCCTGCTCCGTCGCCATGAAAGCGGTAAGCGGAACCAGCATCACCACCATCGAAGGGATCTCCGCCAAAGGGCTGCACCCCGTGCAAAAGGCCTGGATGCAGATCAAAGTCCCGCAGTGCGGATATTGCCAGACGGGCCAGATCATGCAGGCCATAGTTCTTCTGAACCAGAATAAAAATCCCAGCGACCCGGAGATCGACCAGGCAATGTCCGGCAATCTCTGCCGTTGCGGAACCTACCAGCGCATTCGGGCCGCGATTCACCAGGCCGCGAAGGAGATGGCATGAACAACATCCGCAATGTCAGCCGGCGCGGATTTCTGCGCGGCGCCGTCGCCGCTGGGACGTTTGTGCTGGGCGTGCACCTGGTCCCCGAACCGCTCTGGGCCAACACGGACGGTGCTTCTCCGGCCGTTTTCCAACCGGACATCTACCTCAGAATCGCCAGTGACGGCGCCGTCACCATTGTCGCCAATCGCTCCGAGATGGGTTGTGGCAGCCGCACCGCGCTTCCCCTAGTGCTTGCAGACGAACTGGATGCCGATTGGTCGAAGGTCAAGATTGACCAAGCCATCGGCGACCCCAGGTACGGCGATCAGGATACCGACGGCTCGCACTCGGTGCGCAGTTACTTCGAACAGATGCGCCAGGTCGGCGCTACCGGCCGTGTCATGCTCATCACCGCGGCCGCCGGAAAATGGGGTGTCTCGGAGAAAGAGTGCACCACCGAACCGGGCTTCGTCGTGCACCAGGCGAGCGCCCGCAAGCTCAGCTACGGTGAACTCGCGGCGGCCGCCGCCAAACTCCCGGTTCCCAAGAAGGAGGACGTGCCGCTCAAGAAGCGGTCGGAGTGGCGCTACATCGGCAAAGAAAGCGCCCTCTTCGATCTCCCCGACATCGTCACCGGCAAAGCCATTTTCGGCATGGATGCCACCATGCCCGGCATGGTGTACGCCTCCATCGAGCATCCGCCTGTCCTCGGACAGAAGGTCAAGTCCTATGACGACAAGGCCGCTCTGAAGATCCGCGGCGTGCAGCGGACGCTCACCATCGATACCTTCAAACCGCCGCACCATTTCCAACCCCTGGGCGGGGTCGCTGTCATCGCCGATAACACCTGGGCCGCCTTCCGCGGGCGCAAGGAACTAAAGATCGATTGGGACACCAGTCCCAACGCGGTCTACAACTCCGATCAATTCCGTAAGACCCTCGAATCTACGGCTCGGCAGCCAGGCAAAGTTGTCCGCAATCTGGGTGATGTCGACGCGGAATTTGCGAAAGGCGGCAAGATCATCGAGGCGGAGTACTACGCTCCGCATCTCGCGCATGCCGCGATGGAGCCGGTAGTCGCCGTCGCGGAATACCGCGATGGAAAAGTTGTCGCCTGGGCCCCTACCCAGAGCCCGCAAGCCGCGCAGGAAACGATTGCCAGTCTACTGGGCATTAAGAAGGAGGACGTTACCTGTCACGTGACCCTGCTCGGCGGCGGCTTCGGCCGGAAATCCAAACCCGACCAGGTCGCGGAAGCAGCCGTTCTCTCCAAACAACTCGGCAAGCCCGTGAAGGTTGTCTGGACGCGTGAAGACGACATCCGATTCGACTTTTTCCATTCCGTCGCTGCCATGTATCTGAAGGCGGCAGTTGGACCGGACGGCAAGCCGACGGCGTGGCTGCAGCGCACCGTCTACCCTCCGATCGGTTCCACCTTCAGCGTGAACGCCAGGTACGCCGATGACGAAATGGGCCTCGGCTGGAACAACTTGCCCTTCGACATCCCCAACCATCGTGCCGAGAACGGCCCCGCCGACGCCCATGTGCGCATCGGATGGTTGCGCAGCGTTGCCAACATCTATCACTCGTTTGCCATCAACTCTTTCGCCGACGAGCTGGCCAACGCCGCCAACGAGGACTCCGTTCAGTATCTGCTCAAGCTGATTGGCCCGCCGCGCATCGTCCCCCTGGAAGCCCCGCCTGAGGAGCGGGAAGAACAGAAGCACTATCCCCTCGACACCGCCCGGCTGCGCCGCGTGGTGGAAATGGTGGCGGAAAAATCAGGTTGGGGAAAGCTTCCCAGCGGGAACGGACACGGCTTCGGTATCGCCGCACACCGCAGCTTTCTGACCTACGTGGCGACTGTGGTGGAAGTCGAAGTGGACGGCAAGGGCCAGGTGCAGATCCCCAACGTCTGGACAGCGGTCGACGCCGGGACGATCGTCGCGCCCGACAACGTCCGCAACCAGGTCGAGGGAGCTGCCAACTTCGCCGCAAGTCTTGCCCTCCTCAGCGAGATCACCGTCACCAATGGAATGGTGAACCAGAGCAACTTCAGCGATTACCAACTGGTGCGCATGGGCAGCGCTGTGAAACACACCAACGTTTACATCGTCGAGAGCGACGCTCCTCCTGCTGGTGCGGGAGAGCCGGGAGTGCCACCGTTTGCTCCGGCTTTGTACAACGCCATCCACGCCGCAACGGGCAAACGTATCCGGGAGATGCCGCTCTCGAAAACGAACCTGGCCTAAACATCATGTTTGCCGCAGCCAATTCTCGCGAAGAAGGCCATCGATACGGGCGAACTCTCCTTCATTGTCGGTGACGATGGTGTAGCCGAGTGCGATGGCCTGAGCGGCTATGAGCAGATCGTTGCTGCCGATCGGTCTGCCTGCCTGTTCCAGCAGCACGCGGATCAATCCGCAGGCTGCGTCGGCCGGCGCTTCCAAGGCGAGAACGTCAAGGCAGCCAAGGACTGCTTCAAGCTGAGCCGTGAGCCGCGGCGATTCCTTCTTCGCGGCCCCATAACGCAATTCTGCTGCAACGATGATGCTGGTGCAGACCTGCGCTTCGCCAACCTTGCGGATGTGCCCGGCGACACGGCCCTGCGGATTGCGGATGAGGTCGGAGACGACGTTGGTATCGAGCAGGTAACGCATCAAAGCTCGACGAGTTCGGGGGCCGGATCAGGGATTGGCGGAAAGTCCTCGTCGAGCGGTGCGAGGGTTGCCAGCAGCGCCAGCAGGGACTTCGGCGGGGCCGGCTCGATGATCAGCTTTTCGCCCTCCTTGCGCATAATCGCGTCCTCGCCCGGAAGCTCGAACTCGCGAGGAATCCGCACTGCCTGCTTTCGGCCGTTCTTGAAAAACTTAACGTGTCGTTCGGGGAACACTGCCATTTCCTTGGGCCTATGCCGTAGCATATGCTAGATGAATGCGCTTGTCTATATGAGCCACACGACCGCAATCTGCGCGCAGATGATGTTGACTTGGCAAGAGAGCAGTCTTCTCGTACCACGATTCAAGCAGGCAAAAGGTCCGCCTTCGATTCGGAAATATAGCTGGCCATTGCTTGAGCGAGCTGTGAATCGACCTCATCCGCTATAGCCATGACACCTACGAGTAACAAGCTGAAGTCCACTCTGAAGAGGTTGTTTTGTAGGGTTTGAAATATGCTGACTTGCAGCATGCGTGATTCCTCGACCATCGAAGCTGCGCTGTAACCTTGTTCGCGGCGTAAAAGTCCGTGGGAAGCAGCCGACGGTGACACGAGGGCACGCGTGCCCAACGGTAATGGGTTCCGAAGACGAAAGACAAGGTCGCGGAAAAGCTGCGGGAGGTGAGCGCAACGTTCCTCGGGGCCTAACGGGACGCCGATGATTTGAGGCTCAAGCTCAACCCGCAGAAGCCAGTCATCGATGGTAGACTGCGCGCTCTGTTCGAGGATAGTCGCTACGTTTTCTGCGGGGCTGGGACGACTAGACGTTCCTCGTTTTAGACGTTCCCGGATGGTCTGAATGAGCGCCATCGGAGCCATAGGCTTCACAAGAACTTCGTCTGCTTGAAGCAGTATCGCCGCCGCCGCTTGCTTCATCTCTGGAAATCCGCTGAATATGATTGTCACCGCTGCGGGATTCGAGTGGCGCATCGCACTTACCACGGTTAAACCATCTCCGGCCCCAGGCATGTGCAGGTCACTCAGCAGTACATCGAAGGTTTGGGAGCCGATGAGTCTAAGGGCATCGTTCACACTCGCGGCCGTAACCACCTCAAAATTCCCATATTCGAGAATCAGGCTGAGGGTAGTGCGGATCAAGTCGTCATCGTCGACGATTAAAACCCTCGTTTTAGCCGGTAGCATCTCAGTTCTGGCGCCCGGGACCGTCGCATTAGGCATCGAGCACCTTTCTCAAACCGTAAAAAAGCGGACCACAGTGGGGCACTCTGGCGCCTGTTTGTCAATTGCCCACAACGTTATCTGCCGCACCTTTCACGTGTTCCTTGTCCATATATCACTTCCTCGCTATTGAGATGCCTTGGGGGCCGGCCAGGGATGAGGCTGTTCCGTAGATGGACAGTTGAAATTTGATTCGCACGCTGCGGCACGAGTTAAACACACGCCAGAGACCACGGCTACGAGCTTCTTGGCCACTCCAGAAACTGTTCAATTTTGTACACCGATGTCCTGCATGTTATTGAGCCGTAATGAATGCGTGGCTCCGGGGCCGGCGAGGTGCCTCGGCAGCATGCGCCGCCGCCGTCCCATGACTGAGGCATTACTTAAGTTTTACTTCAGTTTTGGGCGCTAACCACTTCAGCCAACCATGGCGTTCGCCAGGTGCGGCGCCACCGCGTCTGGATGCCCAAGGTCGGGGTGGTGCATGAGCCGATATGGGTAAGAGACGGAAATATCTATACCTCTGCAGGCATCTCGGCGGGCATCGACTTGGCGCTTGCCTGGGTAGAGGAGGACTGGGAGTTTCGCCCGCCCGGTAACTTACTGCACGGTCAGAGTCACGGTAAAGGATTGCACTTTGTTCCCCGAATCAGTGGCGGAGATCTGTAGCGTCGAAGTTCCCGCCGGCGTAACAGGCGCACTTGGAGTCGTGTTGGTCGCGGTCGGTTGAGGCAAACGGCTTCCGCCACCACATGCGGTCATCATCCATGTTCCCGTCAATAGAGCCAGCAAAACCAGCAGGTGGTAATTGCGCGAAGACAGTCTCCGCTTCCTGCAGGCAAGGGCGATCGTAAGCAATCCTGATCCCCAGAATACCGCCGCGGGTACGACAGGATTATTTTCCGGCGTGAGAGGATTTGCCTGGCGCAGTCCTGCTGTGCTGCCGGCGGTCTGTATCGTGGCCACCACCGTCTGTGCGCCGCTGGTACCGGTGAGTGTGACCGTGGATGGCTGGAAACTGCACGTTGCGTTTTGCGGCAGGTTCGCACAAGCAAACTGCAGCGTTCCTGAATACCCGGCCACCGGGGTAATGGTGAGTGTGTCGGTTACGGATTGACCGGGCGAGACGGTGAGCGAGGTGGCGCTCGGCGCAATAGTGACCGTTGGTGGAGCCTGGCTCACGGAAAAAATACGAGTCGCATTGCTATTGATAAAGCCGGCAGAACTGCTGGTGTACACGGCTGCGATGGTGTGGGAACCGGCCGCTAGTGGGTTGGAGACCGCGGAGGGCAGAGTGGCCACGCCGGAGCCGTTCAGCGGTAAGGCCGGCTGATCCGCGCCGTCCACCGTAAAGACCACCGATCCCACCGGCGCCGCCATGCCGGCCGTGGCCAGCACCGTGGCGCTGATCTGCGTCTGGCCAAGAATGGGTGTGGTCACATTCACAGTCGTGGTGGTCGCCACCGCTTGACTGGCTCCGCTCAACTGAACGGTTTGCACCATGCTTGCATTCAGGTCATTGTCCGTAATGCTGGCCGTCCCGCTGATGCTGCCCGCGGTCGCCGGCACAAAATCGATTGCCAGTGTGCAGGCAGTGCCTGGGGCCAAGGTGGATGGCGGCGAGTTCACGCTCAATTGCGGACAGCTGCTGCTGCTGTCCTGCGTGAAGCTGGTCGAGATACTAGGATTCTGACCGGATGCAGGCGTGGTAAAGGTAAGGGGCGCGTTGCCGATATTCATCACCGCAACAGTCTGCGTGCTCGTCGAGCCCGTTTGCGTGCTCCCATAATTCAGCGCGCTTGCCGAAATATTTACCTGACGCAGACGAACATTTGAACCTGAAGGATCCGAAATGTATAGATTGCCCGTGCTGTCGATGGCGACGCTTTGGGGATAGAAAAACGTCGCGCTGGTGGCAGGGCCGTTGTCGCCGCTATCGCCAGGGGTGCCGTTCCCCGCCACGGTCGTGATGATACCTGCGGTGTTCACCATACGGATAACATTGTTAGCTGAATCTGCAACGTAGAGGTTGCCTGCGCTATCGACGGTCAGCGCCTCAGGATTGTTCAGCTCCGCGCTGGTGGCAGGGCCATTGTCTCCGCTGTAGCCTGCAGTGCCATTACCCGCCACGGTCGTGATGATGCCGGTTCCGGCCGCCACTTTGCGTATGCGATTGTTATTGGTATCCACGATATAGAGATTGCCCGCGTTGTCGACCTCCACCGCCTCAGGATTGTTCAGCCCCGCGCCGGTTGCCGGGTCATTGTCCCCGCTATAGCCTGCAGTGCCATTCCCCGCTACGGTCGTGATGATGCCGGAGACCGCTGCGACCTTGCGGATGCGATTGTTTCCTGTATCCGCGACATAGAGGTTGCCCGCGCTGTCCACTGCTACGCCATAGGGGAGGTTCAACTCTGCGCTCGTGGCGGGGCCGTTGTCCCCGCTGTAGCCGCCGCTCTCGTTAAAGCCGGGAATACCCGCTACGATTGTGGAGAGACCCGATCCCGCTGCCACCTTCGAAATTTGAGAAAAGTTTGGATCGGCGACGAAAACATTGCCCGCGCTGTCCACGGCTACGCCAACCCCGATGCCGCCATGGTTGTTACCAAATGCGCCCAGAACCGTGAGGGCGCCCGTGCCAGCGGCAAATTTGACGACCCTATAACCTGTCATGCCGGTATTGGTCCCAAAGTAGAGGTTGCCCGCACTGTCGACGGTCAAGCCGCCTGCCACGAGGCCATAGTCAGAAATAACGTCACCACTCGTGCCCGTCACCGTCGTGATGATGCCAGGTGACAAAACAACCTGGGGCGCGGTTCCGATACCAGTCATCCCAAAGCTGAATGTCCCTGCCGAGCCGGTTACCTGCAACGGTACCGGCCTCTGCCCGGAAAACCCCGGGCTGAAGGTCACTGTCACATTGCACATCGTACCGGCTGTCAGTGCCGTATTGAGGGTGCATCCGGTTGCGGTTACCGTGTACTCCTGCTTGCTCCCCTGCGATACCGGGGCGGCGATGCCGGTGACCGTCGTCCCCGCTGTGTTCACCTCCAGCGGGATCGTCACCGCTACGCTGGTCGAACCGACTGGCGTGGTAGGAAAGGCCACACTTCCCGCCGGCGTGTTCACCTCGCGGATGCGGTTGTTGCTGCGGTCGGAGATGTAGATGTTGCCTTGGCTATCGATGGCCACACTTTGGGGATTGTTCAACATCGCGCTGGCGGCCGCGCCGCCATCTCCGCTGTAGCCATACGTGCCATTGCCCGCTAACGTCGTAATGACGCCTGTTGTGTTCACCATGCGGACCACATTGTTCATTGAATCCGCAATATAGAGGTTGCCCGCGCTATCGACGTTCAAGCCGTAGGGAGCATTTAGCCTCGCGCTGGTGGCCGCGCCGTCGTCCCCGCTGTATCCCGCGGTGCCATTACCCGCGATGGTTGAGATTGTTCCTGTCGTGTTCACCATCCGGATCGCGTTGTTGTCTGTATCCACGATATCGAGATTGCCCGCGCTGTCCTCTACGACAGCAGAGGGCTTGTTCAACGTCGCGCTGGTGGCCGGGCCGTTGTCTCCGCTGTAGCTCGCGGTGCCGTTACCCGCAACGGTCGTAATCGTGCCTGCGGTGGTTACCTTGCGGATACGATCGTTGTTTGTATCCGCGATGTACAGGTTGCCCGTGCTGTCGACGGCCACGCCGCTGGGAGCATAGAGCGTTGCGTTTGTGGCCAGGCCGCTGTCTCCGCTGTACCCCTCCGCATTGTTGCCGGCTACGGTCGTTATAGTTCCGGAGGTGTCGACCTTGCGGATTACGTTGTTGCCTGTATCTGCGATATAGAGATTGCCCGTGCTATCCAGCGCCACGCCGGCAGGTAGGTTAAGCTCCGCGCTGGCAGCCGCGCCGTTGTCGCCAAGATAGCCCGCTGTACCATTGCCCGCGATCGTCGTAATAATCCCTGTGCCGGCCGCTACTTTGCGGATGCGGTTGTTACCTGGATCCGCAATATAGAGATTGTCCCCGCTGTCTATAGCCACGCCATAGGGACCATTCAGTTCCGCGCTGCTCGCCAGGCCGCTGTCCCCGCTGTAGCCGGCGGCGCCATTGCCCGCTATGGTGTTGATCGTGGCCACGCGAGTGATGGCCTGCGCCGCCGCAATGCCGCTCCCAACAGCGAGCGGCAGAATCGCCCCCATCGCCACCCTCATCCACTGCTGATCGGACGTGTACCAGGCCTTCTTCGTCCGCAGGAAATTCAAGAGCACAGGCATACGGCAGCCGCGTGAGTCTGTCATCAAAATTTCCCTTCCCCGGCGCGGCTACGGCTACTTCTGCAAACCTGCAGTGTATTCGCCTGAAATTCAGTTACACAGTCACCACGTAAGCCGCGAGTGGCCAAGGACAACATCGCGATGCATGCGGCGTAAGTGAACTGGAGGTGGGGAAAGTTCGGAAGTAGACTCTGGGCGCAGCTGGCGGCCGGCAACAGCGGAGCGATCAAAAAGAAGAGTAGAACGAATCGGATTTTGTGTCCGATGTGCAACCAAGAGCTCGCAGACATTGGAACAGTCCTTCAAACCTGAACGGTCGTTCTGGACAATGGTGCGGTAAGTCTAGCAGGGTCAGCAGGACTTTACAGGAGATCCGGCTGCGCGGGGGGAGCACTAAAGGGTGTTACCGGAAAGCCCCGGTTCGCAATAAGTGCGAGGGAGAATGCCAGGTTCTCAGGGCCGCCTTCTCGAGGAGCCGGCTAAGAATTCCATCCCCGCATGATTGCTGGCCCTGTCATCTCCTCTGGCATCTGGCCGCGCCATGCTACTGTTATGCCACATCTGCGGGCAGACTCCGCAGATGTTAGAAACCTTTGGCGGCGGTCGACACCTACCGCTTTTTGCGGTTCACTCCCCTGACGATTCCCGTGATCTTATACCAGAGGAGCTTTCGCATGACTCGATGGACCCTTTCGCTTCGCTACTTGTTCGCGCTCGGCTGCTTCGGCGTTTTGGCCTGCTTTGTTCTGAGCGCTTTCGCCCAGGCCGCTCCGCCGCTGCTGCTGCGCCATCCCTCCCTCAGCGCGGACAAGATCGCGTTTCTCTACGCAGATGACGTGTGGACGGTTTCCCGCCAGGGCGGCGAAGCGAGGCGGCTCACTTCAGTCAATGCGGTCATGGAAGGCCCTTATTTTTCTCCCGACGGAACCCGGATCGTCTACTCGACTCTCGAGCACGGGCTTACCGACGTATACGTGGTGAGCGCAGAGGGTGGCGTGCCCCAGCGCCTCACCTGGGAACCGACCGGCAACTATGCCGTGGGCTGGGCTCCGGATGGTAAGGATGTTCTCTTCGCCTCGATGCACGCCAGCTACTCGGACTTCCCCCGCCTTTTTCGCACCCATGCCGATGGCGCCGGATCGCCCACCGTTCTCCCGCTGCCCAGCGCGGTTACAGGCACATATTCGGCCGACGGAAATACGCTCGCCTACGTGCCTGTGATGCAATGGGAAAGCGCGTGGAAACACTACCGAGGGGGGCAGACCACCCCGGTGTGGCTGGTGAACATGAAGACCCTCGACCTGGTGAAGATCCCGCGCGAGAACTCGAATGATTCGAGCCCGGTGTGGGAGGGCAACAAGGTTTACTTCCTTTCCGACCGCAATGGCCCTGTCTCGCTCTTCAGCTACGACCCAGACAACAAGGCAGTGGAGCAGGTCGTGGAGAACCACGGCTACGATTTGAAGACCTTGAGCGCAGGCCCGGGAGCGCTGGTCTACGAGCAGTTCGGCTCCCTTCACCTCTATGATCTGGCCACGCACCAGGAACACGCCGTGCCGGTCACCATCCACGGAGACCTGCCCTCCCTGACTCCACGGCTCAAGGAGATTCCCGCAAGCGAGGTACAGAATGTCGCGCTCTCGCCGACCGGGGTGCGCGTGGTCGCGGAGGCGCACGGCGACATCTTTACCCTGCCCGCGGAGAAGGGCGATATTCGCAATCTGACCAAGACGCCGGGCACAGCCGAACGCGATCCATCGTGGTCTCCGGACGGCAAGTCCATCGCCTACTTCAGCGACGCCTCGGGCGAGTACCAACTTTATATCCGCGACCAGGACGGCCTGCAGCCGCCCAGGATCATCGATCTCGGCCCCGGCCCGTCCTTCTTTTACGGCCCGCGCTGGTCGCCCGACTCCAAACACATCGCCTTCTCCGACAAGCACCTGCGCCTCTGGTACGTCGACGCGGCCGGCGGCAAGCCGGTGAAGGTCGAC
>PLZN01000110.1 GCA_003152195.1 Acidobacteriaceae bacterium | reverse complement strand
TATCTCGATGGCTGGCGGGAGAAGGACAACCGGGCATCGTTGCTATTTGGTCGCTGCTTCGAGAAGGCGTTAGCAGCCTTCTTCGCTGGCGAGGATAGCCCTGCGGCACTGTTCAAGGAGTGGGGAACCTACCAACAAGCTCAGGTGGAGTATTCGAAGGGAGATAACTGGGAGCGGATGTTTAGGCAGGGTGTGCAGCTACTCGAGAGGCTAGTTCAGGACAACAGAATCCGTATCAGTCAACCTCACCGCAACATGCAGGTCAAGCTGACGCGGTCTCTTTCAGATGTCAACTCCGGCTGAAAATTCCCCGTTGTACCGGTTGAAAATTCCCCACTCCTGAACCTCATGATTGGGCTTCCTTGGCCTCGGACGGAGTGGAGCCCAGCGCCGGCTTTTGGCGCGTTTTGGGCGTAACGGAGTCCGAGGCCAAGGAACGAGCCGCGACCTCCGCCCCTTCCTGTCCTCGGGGCGGCACCAGTCCGGCTTTGCGGCGATCCTTCAACCGGTAGCTCTCACCCCGAATGTTGATGGTCGTCGAGTGATGCAGCAACCGGTCCAGAATCGCCGTGGCGATGATCGAATCTCCGAAGATCGATCCCCAGTCCCCGTAACTCTTGTTCGAGGTCAGGATGATGCTCCCACGTTCGTACCGCGCGCTCACCAGCTGAAAGAATATCGTCGCTCCCAGATCGTCCAGCGGCAGATACCCGACTTCGTCGATCACCAGAACTTTCGGTGCCAGGTACACGCGCATCCGGCGATCCAGCCGCCCTTCCCGATACGCGCGCCCCAAGTCCGCTGCCAGATCGTGCGCGGTGATGAAATACGCCCCCAATCCCGAGCGGATCGCCTCCTCCGCCAGCGCCACACTCAAATGCGTTTTTCCCACCCCCGGCGGTCCCAGCAAAATCACGTTGCTGGCTTCGTGGATAAACCGCAACGAACGCAACTCCCGAATCTGCCGTTCATCGAGCGAGGGCTGAAAACCGAAATCGAACTGCTCAAAGGTTTTTACGAAGGGAAAATGCGCTAGCTGCAGTCTGGCCCGCAGATAACGAGTCCTTCGTGCTTCCACCTCGCAGCTCAGTAACTCATCGAGAAAGTCCGCGTAGCTCGTTTCTTTCTTCGACGCTTGTTCCAGCAAGTTCTCTAGTCGTGCTTGCACCGCTTTCAATCCCAGCGTCTCCAGCGCTGTCTGCAACCGCTCAATCGGGGTGTTCATCGCTCACCTCCGCTCGCCACCCGCTCATACGCTGCCAGCGAACGCTTCTCCACCTCCGGCGCGCTCTGCCGCAGATGAATCAGAATCTTGCTTTCCGCCCTTCGCACCCCCAGCGGGATCCCCTGATGATGCGGCGCGAACGTCAACACGCTGTGTTTCCGTTGCGCTTTGCTGTGCATCGCGATCCGCTCGCGCCCCGTGCGAATATCCACTTCCCCCACAATTTCCTGCACCCACACGTCCTGGCCCGCATACTGCCAAGGCACCGAATACCGACTGCCTTGCCAGTCCACGTAGGCATCCCGCGCCACTTTGCGCAACTCGCCATCCACGTACGGATACGGCGGCTGCCCCGCCAGCGACTGTAAACTGAACTGCTCGACATCCCAGCGCACCATCACTTGCTCATGCGTCGTTCCGTGCACGCGCTGGTTCGCCACACCCCAGATCCACTCGCGCAACTGCGCATTCAGGTCGCTCAGGCTGCTGGGTTCGCGCCCTTGCAACCCACACAGAAAGTTCCGCCGCACATACTTCACGCCCGCTTCCACTTTCCCTTTCGTCTGTGCGCGATACGGCCGGCACAGCCGCGGCGTGAAGCCCCAGTAGCGGGCGAAGTCCTGAAACACCGGGTGCCAGACGATCTCGCCCCGCTCGTCGGTCCCCAGCCACACCGTCTTCATGCGGTCGTACAGAATCTCTTCCGGCACTCCGCCGATCTGCTGGAACGCGGCTTCATGTAGTCGCAGCAGCGTGCCCAGCTTTTGGTCCAACGCCACTTCCGCCACCATCCTCCGGCTGTAACCGAGCGTGAAGGTAAAACCGTGCAGCTTCTGTTCTTGCCCGGCCATCTCCACTGTGCCCAGGTGCCCCCAGTCCACTTGCGCCTGTTTGCCCGGAGCGGTCTCGAAGCGCCGCACTGCCACCACTCGTGCCGCGCTGCGTTGCGGCCGCAACCAGTCCGTCAGGATCGTGTAGCCCCCTGCATAGTTCCGCTCGCGCAGTTCGCGCAGCAACACCCGAGCGTTCCACACCCCGGCGCGCAGCCGCTCTTCCAAATACGGCTTAAACGCATCGAGCTTGCTCGGCTGTGCTAAGCGTGGACCATACTCCGGTGCCAACCCCGCCGCCTGCACATACTTCCGAATCGTCTTGCGATCCCAGCCGGTCAACTTGCTGATCGCCTGGATGCTCATTCCTTGCCATTGCAGTTCTTTGAGTTCTTGCACGTCTCTCCCCCTTAACAAGTTTCGGAACCTCCTCCATTTGGAGTGCGTCCCGGTTTACCACATCAAGGGGTGGGGAAAATTCAAACGGCACTATGGGGATTTTTGCATCGGCGCTGACAAATGAGTGCATCGATGACTTTGAGGCCGGTCTGCAGCGGCACGGTGACCGGCGCGCGATCCATGATGTGGGCAGCGGGACGTTCGATGGGCAGACGCTCGCTCCCAGAGATCGCCCCGTTGCCGTCGAGCGGCCGACCGAGTGGATCGAGGACGCGTCCCAAGAGTCCGTCGCCCACGACTACGTCCATGACGCGGCCCGTGCGCTCGACTTCATCGCCTGCGTGCAAATGCCAATATTCCCCGAGCAGCACAACGCCGATTTCGTCCTGATCCACGTTGAACGCGATCCCGAAGACACCGCCGGGAAACGCTACCAACTCTTCGAAGCCCACGGCGGGAAGGCCGGAGACTTTGGCGATTCCGGCAGAGATCGTCGTGATCGTGCCCACCTCATGCGGCGTCAGTTGCGGCGTGAATGCNNCTCTGCAAGCTTTCGGGCGCAGTGTTCATTGGCTCGTTTTTTCGGGCGTGGGTTCTTCCGGTTTCTTGGTTTCCGGTTTCGGCTCAGCTTTGACTTTCGGCTTTGACTCAGGTTCGGCTGGGGCTGCGGGCTTAGGTTCAGCCTTGGCTTCAACTTTGGGCTTCACTTTGACGTCCAGTCTCGGTTCGGCTTTGGCTTTCGGCTTAGGCTCGACCTTGGCCTCCGGTTTTGTCTCGGCTTTGACTTCCGGCTTTGACCCAGCTTCGGCTACGCTTGCGGGCTGAGGTTCGACTTTGGGCTCCACTTTGACGTCTGGTTTCGGTTCGGCTTTGGCTTCCGGCTTAGGCTCGACCT
>PLZN01000091.1 GCA_003152195.1 Acidobacteriaceae bacterium | reverse complement strand
TGGTCGTCGAGCAGATCATCCGGCCTACCGGCCTGGTGGATCCGGAGGTAGAGATACGCCCCATCCGCGGACAGATCGACGATCTACTGGCCGAGATCCGCCTCCGGGTGGAGCGCAACCAGCGCGTTCTGGTCACCGTGCTGACCAAGAGAATGGCCGAAGACCTATCTGGCTACTACTCCGAAGTCGGGGTGAAATGCCGCTACATGCACTCGGNNGCGCCGCCCGCCACCTGAGTGGCCGCGCCATTCTGTACGCCGATGTCGTGACCGATTCGATCCGCCGAGCCCTGGATGAAACGGATCGCCGCCGCACTGTCCAGCAGGCACATAACGAAGAGCATGGCATCACGCCCACGTCCATCATCCGCTCGCTTGATATGTCGCTGGTTCATATCCTCAAGGCGGAGTACGCCGACCTCACCAGCCAGGATGATGCGTTGCCGGAGTTCAATACGCAACAGGAACTGGACGTCTACATCGGCAAATTGGAGTCCGATATGCGCGAAGCGGCCAAGAAATTCGAGTTTGAAAAGGCGGCCAAGCTGCGCGANNACCGCAGGTCCCTCCACTGCGCTCCCCCGGATTTCCTACTGCGCAGCACCAGCCATCGCCGCGTGTGCGGCTTTCCGTAAAGAAAGCCGCATGAAGTTCCCTGCGCCACCGAGCTAGACAGGAAATCCGGGGTAGCGCAGCGGAGGGACCTGCGGTTTCTTGTCCATGCTTCGCTTCGATCGGCTAGAGCAACGGGAGAAATGCTCTAATACCGTATGCATTGGACAGGCGAATGGATACTGCTGGCATTCATCGTTGCGTCAACCGCAGTCATGTTGTTGCTGCTCCACCTCACCAAGCTCGGCCTCATCCTCCACCAAAACATCGAGGACCGCCCGCACCGAAGGATGTTCCTGGCCTCGGTCAGCTTCTTCATCACTTTCCTGGCCGTGCGCCTGCTGGTTGCTTCCATCCAGCACCATATCGGGCCTTTCCAATACGTCACCATGGGTGGCCGCCACATCCATCACCTGGTCTGGGGCATTCTGATTCTGCTTGGCGTGGGCCTTGCCTATCTCAATGAGATCGGTTCCCTCCCCACCCCCGGCTCTGTTTTCGCCGGCCGGCTCATGTCCATCCTATACGGCGTGGGCGCCGCGCTCACGCTCGACGAGTTCGCGCTCTGGCTGAATCTTGCCAATGTCTACTGGTCGCGTGAGGGGCGGGAAAGTATCGATGCCGTATTCCTCTTCGGAAGCCTGCTGGCAATCGGTACGTGGGGCGCTCCGCTTTTTACCGCGATCCTGGGGAAAAAATAACGCTACCGGCGGTGCCCGGTGGAGCCTCTGCCGCGGTCACGATATCGATCGCGCGCACACCAACCAGGAAGTCCTGCTCATTCGCGCCGGGTAGTCTAACTCGATTCCCTCTGTTGCTGAGCACCGTCAATCCTCTTGCATCCATGCGCATGCTTCTTGTATGCAAAATATAGTGTATTGTTTGGCCTTTGAAGAGACCGCCTTGCACTGGAGTTAAAGAATTCAACCTAAGGAAGTGCATAATGGCATCCGCCACGCCGATTCCCCCGCCAGAAAAGTATTTTGTAGCCTTCGTCATCCAGGGCGAAGATGTTTTCAAAATCACCGTCGACAGCATTCTTCACACCTGCGGCAATGCCGGCGAGTTCGCTTTTCAGGGAGTGGCCAAGCTCCGCGCCGCCGCCGCCCTCGAGCAACTCACGGCAATCCACAACGAACGTCCGGACGAATTGCGCAAGATGGCTCGGGAAATGGCCCGCGAGGGCATGGCAATGCTTGCGCGCACCAGCCACACCACCAGGCCCAATATCGAACGGATCGCGTAAGCTATTTGGATGGGGTCGCAGCTCTGATCCCTTTGGCCGCGCGGGGAACCGGCGATCCGTTTGGCGATTGACGGTAGCGCACTCACAAGCACCTGCAGCCCGGCGCGTAAGCGCCGGCTGCAAATAACCGTCCGCGGTTGGACGCAGATCATCCGCATTTTTCGAAGGCAAAAAGGCCGCTCAGACCTACCAGACCTCCCCGGCTACCTGAAACTCCCGGTTTTACCGCGGGCGCGTCGCAGGAAGTACCCTGGACTGTACCTCGCACGGTCATTAAACTTGATCCATAGCAGGTTGGTCACTGGCACATTGTGCTCCATCCCTCACTTTTTGGGGAAGCAAGGACGCTATGCAGTTCTGGAATGAATTGGAAGGACAAGAAATCGAGGGGCTTTATCCCCTGCGCCGCCTGGTGCGCTCAGAAGGCCGAAGCGCATGGTTCGAGACCGAGACGGGCGAACCGCACAACCTACCCGCCACCATCAGCCTTACCGAGGCTTTGACGGATGCGGATGAAGTCGTTGCCCGCCTTCATGCCGCGCAAAACCTGCAGAACCCCAACCTGGTCGGCATTACCAAAGTTGGCCAGACCAGTCTCGACAATACCCTCTTCGTCTATGCCGTCATGGAGCAGATCGAGCAGAGTCTCTCCGATGTGCTGCAGATTCAGGCCCTCTCCCCGGAGGAAGGGCGCCAGGTGGCTGAGGCGATGGTCGGGGCGCTCACCGCTATTCACCAGCAGGGCATGTCACACGGTCATGTGGAAGCTGCCAGCATCCTCGCGACCGGCGAGACGGTGAAGCTGCGCAGCGATTGCCTGCAGATGTCTGCAGCCAGCCAAGCCCAAGACGTGGCCGGCATTGGGGCAACGCTCTTCCATGCCTTTACCCAGCGAAAGGCGCCCTCCGCAACCGACGCGCAGATTAATCGCATCCCGGCGCCGTTCGCGGAAATCGTGCGCAACTCCTTCGCCCGGCGCTGGACATTAGCCCAGATCGCCAATGCCTTGAAACCACTCCCACCAGTGAGCGACCCGATCGCGCCGGCGCCAGTGAGACCCGAACCCATTGCCACCAGGGAGCCGGAGAAAGCGCCGGAGAGCGTGCCAGAGAGACCGCCGGTCCCCAAATATCGCCCAGCCGCTCCCGCTCCTGTGGTAGCGAAACCGCTTCCGTTGGCCAGCGAACCTGAAGAGGAAGAGCCGGTTGTCGCGAAGCGGACTCCGTTGGCGCTTTACATTGCGCTGGCAGTGGCGGCGCTCGTGCTCATTGGCTGGCTGATTTTCCGGCCCCGGTCCGCGCCGGCGCCTGAGAACGGGCCACAAACCCAGGCGGCTGCTCCCGCCGCCCCGGAGGCCGTGGCACCGCCCGTTGTAGCACCGCCCGTCATGAAACCGTCGGCCACGAAACCGTCCGCCACGAAATCGGCGCCGGCGCCAGTATCTCGGCCCACAAGCTCTGCAGCTGATTCGAATGGACGCCCCGTCTGGCGTGTTATCGCCTATACCTACAAGAGTCAACAGCAGGCCATGGACATGGTAGCCCAGATCAGCGGCAAACATCCGAACCTAAAGGTCTCGGTCTTCAACCCTCCAGGAAGAAGTGGCGACTACCAGGTCATCCTAGGCGGTGACATGGATCGCGATCAGGCCCTGAACATGCTCGATAAAGCACGCAGCATGGGTATGCCGGCCGATACCTATGTTCAGAACTTTTCGGAGTAGATTGGCAATCTGGCCGAGAAACAGGGATGTTGCAACCCTCATCCCGACCCTGCGAAGGCGTCCTTACAAAACTTTGGATTCATCGAATGCTGCCGCGACCTCCTGCAGGTACCTGAGGCTCGCCGCGACGCTCTCCACCGGTGGTACGACGGTCGCGCCGTAGGTGACATCCTGTTCCACGACCATCCATCCTGAATAATTGTTTTTCTCCAGAGCGCGAAAGAATGCAGGGAAGTCAACCGATCCCTGTCCAATGATAGTGAACGCATTGGCCGCGATTGCCTGCTCAAAGTTCATCTCTGTACGGCGAACCTGCGCCATTACCTTTTCGTCGACATCCTTAATGTGAACAAACCTGAGAATCTCGCGGTACTTCCCTGCTTCTGCGGCGGGATCTCCTCCCGCAAAGGCACAATGCCCAGTATCCAGGCAAAGTCCAATTTTCGAAGCCGATGTCACGTCGAAGAACTGGGCGGTCTCCTGCGGCGTCTCAACGTAGGTCGAGGTGTGCGGATGGAAGACCAGATCCAGGCCAAACTCCTCCGCCACTCCGGCTGCTTCCGCGGCCACCTTCGCCACCTGTTTCCATTGCTGGGCGTTCAAGCCCTTGCTGCCGTCGGCGGGGACCCGCCCCGCAATCCGGTCTCGCTCTTCAGACTGCGCGTCGGCAAGAACCAGGAAGGGCGCGCCCAATGCAGCGAGCAGGCCGCCCACGATGCGGATCTGCTCCACAACGATCTTCGTAGAGGCCGGGTCGCTGAGCACCACCGGGACGAACGAGCCCAACAGCTTCAACTTCCGCGGGGACAATTCGCTCTCCAGCAGCTTCGGATCGGTCGGCAGAAAGCCGTAGGGTCCCAGCTCGGTGCCGGTATAGCCCGCGAAGACCATCTCATCCAGCATCGTCTGGTAGCTCTGCTCCCACGACGGACTCGGATAGTCCAAAACACCCCAGCTATTCGGTGCCGAGGCAAACTTGAAGCGCGACCGCCGTCCAGTCATCCGCGAACCCTCTTGCATGAGAATGAAGCACCAGGTAAATGGTTTCCTGTAAGCACTTGAAGGCGTGATGCTAAGCGCTTATATTGCCTATCATGCAGGGGCCGATTCTTCTCGTCAAGCCCTTTCGCGGCTCGCTTGGCCTCTGCCGAGGGAGTACTTTCAACCGGGGGCAAAGAAATGCGCAAATTGGGCATAGGAGTACTGGGAGTCGGGGAGATGGGCAAGCGGCACGCGGAGAACCTGCGCCGCCTGGTTCCCGAAGCGCAACTGGTGGCCGTGGCCGATATCGATGGCGCCCGCGCGAAGGAGGTGGCAGCCGAGCTTGAGATTGAGCACTCCTATCCCAACCTGGAAGCAATGCTGGAACGCAAGGACATTCAGGCCGTTCTGATTGCTGCCCCAGACAAGTTTCATGCCCCCGCGGTGGAAGCAGCCGCGCACGCAGGCAAGGATATTCTCTGCGAGAAGCCGCTCGGTCTTAGCCTGCAGAGCGCGCATGCCGCGCTGCAGGCGGTCGCGGACGCTGGCGTCCGGCTCCAGGTGGGCTTCATGCGCCGATATGACCCGGCGTACCTTGCCGCCAGGAAGCAGATCGAAGCCGGAGAGATCGGAGAGCCCGTGGTCTTTAAATCCATTGGCCGTGACAAGAATATGCCTCCCATTGGGGCCTACCAGTCGAGGATCAATGGAATGCTCTTTTTCAACAGCACGATTCACGACTTCGATCTGGCGCGCTGGTTCACCCATGACGAGGTTGCCGAAGTACACGCTTTTACCACCGTCGCGATCCGGCCCGAGATCGCGGAATTCGGCGACATCGTGGCCGGCACGGTGAATCTTCGCTTCCGCCATGGCGCCATCGGAAATATCGAGTCGTATGTACAGTGCCTGTACGGTTACGATATCCGCACCGAGATCGTAGGATCCAAGGGTTCGATCCTGGTCGGAGGCCTAAGGCAAAATTCTGCGACCTTCTTAAAACCGAATGAGGGCAGTTACGAATTGGTGGATCACTTTCTGACGCGCTTTCAGGAGGCTTACGTGGCTGAGGTTCGGGACTTCGTCCACACCATCCTGAGCGGCCGCGCACCTCGCGTGACCGGGGAAGATGGCCTGCGCGCGGTCGAGATCGCAGTTGCCGCCGAGAAGTCGCATCAAGGAGCGATTCCCTGCGTTGTCGGCAAGAGCGACTGAGCGAATGTGGACTTCGTTGGGCAGAGAAGAGAAACCGCAGGTCCCTCTTCTAGCTTCGCGCGATCCCGACGCTCCGATGGTCAAGCGCCCTTCGTAGCTTATCCACCCGCGATTCATACACCGGGAAGAAAAAGCCGATGAGCATGCAGGGGACGACAAATATGCCGAGTGGCGGAAAACGATGGCGCGCTGATTTTGATCAATCATTCGGAGAATAATACCCGGATCGTGACCATTCCCGCGCAATGAGGCTCGACCGATGATGGAGGGAATGTTGCAGCGCGGGCAGGTTCTGATCGCCCGCACGATGCAGTCCGCGGTGGAGATCGAAGATACTCTGGGCGAGGGCGCCCAGGCCGAAGTGTATCGCGCGCACACCGGCAAGGTGCACTATGCCCTGAAGTGGTATCGGCCGGAGTACCTGGCCCGAGACCACGAACTGTGGGAGCGTCTGAAGGTGGCCATCAATAGCGGGCCGCCCACAGAGAAGTTTCTGTGGCCGTTCGATCTTGTTTCGCATCCCCGCAGCAACACTTTCGGCGGTTATCTGATGCCGATCAGGTCCCCTGAGTTCATCAGCCTGGCCGACCTGATGAGGCGCCAGATCGAGCCTTCTTTCCGTGTACTAAGCGATGTGGGCTTCAGCTTGGCGCACAGCTTCCTCAAGCTGCACGCCGCCGGCCTGTGCTACCGCGATATCAACTTGGGGACCGTCTTCTTCAGCCCCGGCACGGGAGATATTCGCATTGGGGATACGGACAATGTGGACGTGAACCTGACGCCGGGCAGCATCAAGGGCACCCCCGGTTTCATGGCGCCGGAGGTGGCCAATGGCGTGGTCGAACCCAACGCCGCCAGCGACCGCTTCTCTCTCGCCGTTCTGCTCTTCTACATTTTCGTGATCGGCCATCCCTTGAAGGGCCAGCGAGAGCTGACCTTGCCCTACGATGCAGCGGATCAGGATCAATCGCACCGGCTTTGTGCGCTGGATCCTGTCTTCATCTTCGACCCGCACGACGAATCCAATCGCCCGCAGCCGGGGGTACATGACAATCCGCTAAGTTTCTGGCCCATCTACCCCGATTCCTTGCGTAAGCTGTTCACCCGTGCCTTCACGGTGGGACTGTACGACCCGGATGCCCGGGTGATGGAAAACGAGTGGCGCAAGGAGATGTGCGCGCTGCGCGATGCGATTTTCTATTGCCCGTCCTGCGGCGCAGAGAACTTCTTCGATCTCGAGCTTGCGCGGCAGAAGAAGGCGCTCGGTCCTTGCAGGGGGTGCCACCTGGCCCTCGGCAATCCGCCCCGCATGCGATTGCGTGCGGCAAACGGGTCGCAACTGGTCACGCTCCGTCGCGGCGCGCGGCTCTTTGCCCATCATCTGGAAGGTGACTTGTACAACTTCGAAAACCCCCTGGCCGAGGTAGTTACCGACCCACTTGGCCTGAAAAATCTCTCCCTGGGCAAATGGACCAGCCGGGGCCAGAATGGCTCGGCGACGGAAGTGAAAGCCAACGAGGTGCTACCCCTACCGGCCGATTGCCGCATCAACTTTGGAAAAACAGTGGGCGAGGTGCGCATTCGCTAGAGGTTTATACGCCATATTGCGCCACCTCTGTGCGCAATTTCATATCCAAAACAGCTTTTTTGGAATAATCTTAGCCAGTTGCCAAACGTGCCCTCTTCTGCTCCTTCCAAGAAGCTCTAGCGCCACATTGTCATCATGACTTGATTGTTTTGTATGAGGTGCCATGACTCTACGGAACGCAATCGTCAGCCGTGCTTTGCTTGCGTCTTGAAAGGACACCTGAAATATGGCCGTTTTTCTGATCAATCCCAGCGACCACTCCTTTGGCACCGCCGTGATCACCCCCCGCTGGCTTTATGTCCTGGCAGCGGCCACACCTCTCGCGTTTGGCGATCCGGTCATCGTTGACGAAACGCTGGAACAGCTGGTTCCCTCCGGCATTCAGGCCGGCGACTTTGTTGGCATCGGGATTCACACNNTGGGTGGTCTACGGCGGCATTCACGCTACGCTTTACCCCGAAGAAGCCCTGGAGCGCGGGCACGCGCACTCCGTGGTCAAGGGGGATGGCGACGTCATCTGGGGCAAGGTCCTCGCGGCCTGTCTCGAGGGTGAGCCGAAGAAGATTTACGAGGGCGGCAGGATCGATGCGGATCAGTTCGTTCCCGCCCGTTGGGACCTGCTGCCGCCGGACAAATATATGTGGGCGTCGGTGCAGACGGTTCGTGGCTGCCCTAAGCACTGCTCCTTCTGCTCGGTCTGGCGCACCGACGGCCAGCGTCCGCGACAGCGGAGTTTTGAGAGCGTCATCGAAGAGATTGTCCAGTTGCGGCGCCAAGGTTTCCGCTTCATCGCCCTGGCGGATGACAACTTCTATCCCGTCACCTTGACCGATCTGCGGCTCGCCAGGGAGCAGAAAAACTATTCCAAGCTGGCCGAGCTGGAGCAGATCCGCAGCGACAAATTCGCGCTTATGGCCGAGCTGGCCAAACTCCCGAAGAACATGGTCTTCTTCACCCAGATCACCATGGAATCAGCCGAGGACCCGGAATACCTCGATGCCATGCGGAAGGCGAATATCAAAGGAGGCCTGGTCGGTGTAGAGGCGGTGACCCCCGAAGGCCTGAAGTCGGTCTTCAAGGAGTTCAATCTTTCGGGCGAGGGCCTGGTCAAGCAACTGCAGACTTTCCGCGAGCACGGGCTGCACATGTTAGGCTCCTTCATCTTCGGCCTTCCTTCGGATAAGCCGGACACTTTCAAAGCCACAGCCGATCTCGCTTCCAGGGCCGGACTCGCCTTCGCCCAGTTCGTCATGTTGACGCCCTTTCCAGGCACGGTCGACTTCCTGCGTTGGGAGAAGGAGCAGGAGAAGTCGCCGGTGTATGTCGATGGCGTCCCGGTCACCCGCTACTGGCTGATTCCCGCCAGCACGCGGCCCAAGATGTTCATGCCCCATCCGCTCATGAGTTCGGCGGAAATCAGCACGCGCACACAGGGAGTTTGGGATCGCTTTTACAGTTTTCCCTCCATCTGGAAACGTTCCGATTGCACCCCGAATCTGCGCGCCCGGGTCGCCTTCGTCTTCCTCTCCAAGCTATACCGCAAGATGTATGCCGGCACCGGCATCAGCACCGACAGCGCGCGCCGTAAGAAAGCCAACTCCGGGGCGCGGTGGCTTTCCCGGTACACGCGTAAGTTCTTCATCTCGAAACCAATGCCGGAGCTTGCCATGCCGGTTTGGGCAGCGGCGCCGGCCCGTATTCGGGGCGACGTTGGTCCGCTGAATGTGGTGCAGTAGATTCCGTCGTCTCTGCAGAAGCTGTGAATGGTCAGGATTTTGCCGGCGGCAGAGCAAGGGTGGGCGAAACGGCGAAACAAGACGGGTGCCCCTCGCCCCAGCGTACCTGGGACGATAATGATTGGTTTCCGATGCTTTTCTAGAAGGGCACAACCCCGTTGCTATAGCACAAGGAATGGTGGGCTTGTCCTGTTACTCCACCCGCATCAGCTGACAGACGAGAAATGAGCATCATCCCCTGCTTGCTCATTATCTCGAAATCGAGAATAATATATCTCGGAAACGAGACTCCGCGATGTCCTCGGAATTGGCTGCCCCTAACATTGCGGGATACTCCTTTGACCAGGCTCCGAATCTCTCGGATGCCGAGGAGCGAAGGAAATTAAGCGAGAACGCCATCAAGGTCTTCGTAAACATCGCGCAAAAATGGGATTTGAACGAGGTCCAGGCGCGGGGACTGCTTGGCGGAGTGGCCTCCTCAACCTTTCATGCGTGGAAGACGAAGCCGAAGGGCAAACAGCTCGGCCAGGACACCCTGACAAGGATCTCGCTGGTCATCGGCATCTACAAGGCGCTGAACATCTATTTTGGCAAGCCGTGGGCAGACCGCTGGGTTACGCTTGAAAACCGCGGTCCCCTCTTTGCGGGCCAGGCGCCCATCGACTACATGCTGCGCCACGGCCAGCCGGGTATGGTTGAGGTCCGCCGTATGCTGGACGCTTGGCTTGGCGGGCGTTGACACCTCCCGTCCGGGAGTTCCGTCGGCAAGGAATGCATCGGCTGATCCCCTCCCGATACAGCGAAACCGGAACCGTTCTCGAAGAGGTCACCGAGGATGAGGGGATGCTTCGGGATGCCGCCCGGCTCGATGCGGCGACCAATGAGCGCATCCAGGGCGAATTCTCCGGCCTAAGCGGGATCAGCCACTTTGAACTGGTGTATGGAATTCCCAACGCGCAGATCATCCGCGCGGCATTTCTTCATCCCGGCCCGTTCGGATCTCGCTTTAACGACACAGCGCGCGGCGCTTGGTACGCGGCAGATACGGCAAAGACTTCGATTGCCGAAGTTGCCTATCACAAGAGCAAACGGCTCGCAGCGATCGTCGTGCCCGGACTGCCGGGAGAACGGCCCAATGAAGAGGTCTCTTCCTACGACGATTGGCAGGCTGATTTTCACGCGCCCTTTCATGTGCCGGAGCCGGCGGAAGAGTACGCGCTTTGTCTCCAGCCGGAACCAGTGCCGCAATGCTACCTGCCGTCGCAGTTGTTGGCGCGACAACTCCTGGCGCAGCAGGCCAATGGACTCATTTATCCGAGTGTGCGGCGCAAGGGTGGCTTGTGCCTGGCGTGCTTCCGCCCCGCCCTTGTCTATCAGCCGCGCCGGGCAAAGCGGTATGAAATTCGTCTGACAGCGGCGCATAGCGGATATGAAACGGAAGCCCGCATCATTCCCTCGTAGTCAACGGCAGAGATCCATCCCACGCTCGTGTCTCAGGCCCTAAGAGCTTGTTGAAATTGGCTGTTATGGCCGGTCTGATATTACAAGCGTCGCTAGTATTCGCGGGTTTTCACAACTTTCAGCGCCGCGAAGAATAGAAATGCGGCCAACCCGAGCGAGAAGGCCATCGCAGTCCACGGCATCGTGTGTGCGATCAAGGGCGAGCCTTTTCCCATAGCTTGAAAGATGTTGGCGGAGGTGGGGAGCGGAGTGCGACTGGAAAGCCACAATAACGCCAGGGAGGCAACCATGGTGCCCCACACGCGCCATTGGTCGTCTAGGAAAGTAGCCAGCAACACAGATAGGAAATAGAGCGCCGAAGCACAGGCAATGAGTGTTCCCGCATATTCAAAAATCTCAAACGGCGTCACCGTTGCCCTAAGCGCCGGAGACACAAGCCACATTCCCCAGCAAAGAGCGCCAATCGCGACGGCTCCTTCGAACCATCCAATACTGGCTCGGGTCGCCAGCAGCCGGAACCGGCTCACAGGCAGGGAAAGAGTGAACAACGTCGAGCCGTGAAGACCCTTGGTCGCTTGAAAAGAGGGTTGCGTGGCGATTCCCGCTCCCGCTAGCAACGCGCAAATCATTACCACGAAGCTCGGATTCGTGTATTGGACAAGTCCTAAGGCTGGGGTTTTATCGCCAGGCGGGAGCGAATGCCACAAAAACAGGATAAGACACATGAAGCCGAGTACCATGCACAATCTAAACCGGGTCTCCAGCCATCCTTTATGCCAAAGCATGTCAGTTACTCCTCGTGTGTTCCAGAAAAATTTCTTTGAGCGTCACCGGGAAGCGTTCGACCACGGTTCCCGGTATGGATCGCGCCTGCTCGACGATGGTATCGACGTTGTGGCTGGCCAGGATTGAAACAACGCGCCCTTCCTGCCGCACAGACTCGACGCCGTCCGCCCAGCGCATGGGCAGTTCTACGGAATTCGTGAAGACCACATGGAGTCGTTGATACCGAACTTTCATATCGTCCAAGGCGCCCGCCACGATCATCCTGCCTTGATCGATGATTCCGATATGATCCGCGATCCGCTCGACCTCGGCCAGTTGGTGCGAAGAAAAGAACATGGTGGTTCCCGATGAGGCGGCGATGGCGACCAGCTCGCGCAACACGTCTTCGGTGGCGGCGGGGTCGAGGCCATCAG
>PLZN01000033.1 GCA_003152195.1 Acidobacteriaceae bacterium | reverse complement strand
AAGTTTCGTGATGGTGTGTCTCCGCATGGCGCTCCTAAACCTGAAACCCTTCGCCCATTGCGCGGCGCTCAAGCAAGGCGAGATCCTTGGCGACTGACGAGGCGATCTTCAAAAGACGGGGGTCGTCTTGACCCATGCCACTGGTTCTGATGCTCCGATCCTCAGCACTACAACGTCTGTAGACAGCAATCCGGTGGGCAGGGTCAGAGGTGATGTATTCCACGGCGGTGAGCAGGCTCATACCAGGGTCAGTAGCGCGTAGCGTTCGCAGCTCATCCCGTAGCACGGATATTACGGCCTCCTCCTCTTGCCGACGTGCGGCTTCAGTCCGCATGGACTAACTCATGATAGAAAACCTGATGATCGGGATTCATCGCTTGGGCGGCCAGGGCAGCTAGATCAGCGCGTTGTGAGGAGTCACAGATGCCTCCAAGATTCCTTGCTCACGACCTTGCGAAGTGATGCCCGCGAGACATTAAAGCGGGCCGCGAGATTCCTTCTGTTGAAACTTGCCAGTTGCGTACAGCTTCCGAATCTGAAGCACCTGTTTTGCAGTCAACTTGGCATTCGGATGGTCCTGCCCCAGGAATCCCGGGTGGCCTCCGGTCGCCTTCCCCAGATCGCTGCGCGTCCTCGAAAACAAGTGCCGGACGCAGGTCTTATTCTGACAGTGGGTGGAAACGGTAAGCGGTCCAGGATCACGCCCGGTTTTTAGCTTCCAGGCGAATCGAGTCGCCGAATGTCTACGTTGCTCATATTTGAAACGTCCATAGCCATTTGTCGTGACGGACCCAAACCAGAGCCAACAGCGGGATTTTACTCCCGTGGACGTCTCCGGGTATGGGCCATTCTTATCGACTAGCTAGGCTCCAGAAATAATCGATAAGCTTGGCGTCGGTGGGGATGCGTTTCATCTGACATCACTTTTATCATTCCCCCAACTCTGAGTGCTCCGACGTCGCGGGGATCTCATTCCGATCACGCCTTCGCAGGTGTGGCTTGCCGGTTTCTCTTTTGGCAGTGATGATGTGCCTCCGAACGAGGAGGAATATTCAAAAGCCAAGTTCGACACGGGCATCACAATCCTGACTCAGAAAGCGGAGACCTTCGTCCTTCTGGAGATCGTGGGGCGTTCCTATCTTCAGGATCCGTAGTGGTAGCCCGGCCTCTGGACTTCACCAGCACCGAGGAGTGCTTACGTCGCCTGTGGCAACAGTGCCACGAGGGTGAGCCACCCTCAGCCCTGTGCACAACAAGGTAGTGTTTGCGGCTTACGAAGTTGGCGTGAGTGCGGTCAGCATCCTGGCACAAATGCGAGCGGACCCGGCGTGGCCACCGGAAGCTGGCAGGGCTCGGTCAGGCGATCGACACAGGGTTTGTCGGGCGCACGGTGGTGGACAACTAGCGGCTGGACACGACCCCGGTGATGATGGGTTCAGGTCAGCGATCGCAGGGGTCAGGTAGGAAAAACGACGCGCTAGGATTCGTTCTGGCGCGTCGCTGCAGGGCCGGACGACCTGGAGCCTCACCCTTTTTTCTGAGGCGGTGGGGTTTTTCTGCGTCTGGGGCTCGGGCATGGCGGAAGGACAATGCGGGGCATGGACACGACGGCGATTGTCGAGGCAATCGACGCCGAGATTCGGCGGCTTGAACAGGCAAGAGAGCTGCTGGCTGGCGGTAAGGCTGGCCCAACGAAGCACGGACCAGCTAAACCTGTTGCAGCACCTCAACGGAGAAGATAAAGCACCGCCGGACTGGCCAGGTTTGCGGCAGCGCAGAAGGCGCGGTGGGCTAAGGCGAGGGCGGGGAAGTAGGGAAGGTCGTTCCCAAACGTGATCAGTCTGGTTTGGTCTTCACCGTGACGGGAGTGCCGGGGTGCTCGCTCACAACGGTGATGGGCCACTACCTTCTGTGTCGCCGCCCCGGCTCCCACGCCGACCAGAGAAGTGCGGGAAGCGCCTCCCCCGCCAGAGACACCGTCAAGGGGCTAGAGTCGTAGCAACCTCAACCGAAGGAGTGCATCCGTCGCCCGTGGTGGCAATGCCATGAGGGTAGCTGCCGACGCTGGTGAAGAACAAGGCCGGGTTAGCCGCTTACGAGGTTGGGGTGAGCGCGGTCAGCATCTTCGCGCAATATGAAATGACCAAGCACGGGCATCGGATGCTGGCATGGCTGGGCCAGGGGATCAACGTGGGTTCGTCGGCCACACCGTCGCGGACAATTACCGGATGGATACCACGGCGACGTCGGGACTCCGGTTCGTTATTCAAACCGGTAAAAGTTGATGGTCGTGCTGGCTAGATAAAAACGGCTGGTTTTACTTTGGCTACCGAGAAGGATCGTCGGAAAAGGCGGTTAGAGTTGGTGCATGTAGTGGTGCATGTTGGTTTTCGCTTCTGGAGCAGGATGATGCAGCGTAATGCAGTGTGGGTATGATTGCTATACAGTTGCATATAATAGACTTATGCGTTGTTATGCGCTCTATTGCAGCGTCATGCAAAAGAGGAAAAATCGGACTCAAAATCCGCCGAGGGCAACCTCGTGGGGGTTCGACCCCCCTCCCGGCACCAAGATTCTAAGATTCTAAAATACTTATGTCCAAAATGGCCTCTCCTAAGTGAGAGGCAATTTTGCTTGGTAGCTATTTTGGTGGCTGTTGGCTTTGTCGGTTCTAGGGCCAACCGACTTTTGAACGCACTAATGTAGGCACACAGTTGCAGCACCAGTTTCTCAACGACATTTACCTGGCATTCTGAACGGAAGCTAAACTTACCACTGACACCAAGCACGGAGACCATTGATGCTCGACTCAACTGATACCGCATCACCCGACTCAGAGGCGATTGCGTCACTGAAGCCAGAATCATCCGTTAGGGGCAGCCGGAAAACTGATTATTCGGTCCGGACGTTTGTTCCTGAACAGTGGGGCCAGATCGACCGTTTCGCGACTTTCTTCGCCGCATCTTTTCCAGATGCCAAGTACGTTGAACGTCGTGCGGTTTCAGGAGTGAGAAATCACTTCAGGAAAGCTCTGGTCCTGAGATCGCTCGCCATGCGCATCGCGCCGACGCTTGCGATTGATCGGCAGCAACTTGCAGAGAAGGGGTATACACCAGCCGAGCGCGCTCAGGAGTTGGCGGCTGTTGTAGAGAATGTCTTTACGGAAATCTACTCTGCCGTTGATTGCGCAAGACAGGTCTTATACGGTCGATATCCCGTTCAAGGCCTTCCCAATTCGACTAGAAAGACGTTTGATCGGATTCGCGACAAGTCCCTAGATGCTGTTCTACCAGATGCGTTGCTCTCCGCCTTCAAAGAGGCTGATTGGTATGATCCTCTGCGAGTCCTTCGTGATGAACTTACCCACTCGGACATAGGCTCTGTGGTCCAAGACGGCGTGACAGGGAAAATTACGTATATGCATACAGGCCTGGGTACAAGAGAAAGGGCCCTAGTGATTGAAGACATTTTTAATCGCATGGAAGCGGACATTGGCTCCGTGAATCTGTTCCTCGGTAAGGTCTTCTATCAGTTCAACTCACTTCTCAAGGATGTCCCAACGATTCAGATGTGCGGTCTGCACCAAGGCAAGGCTTTGATTCGGGAGATTCGTCCGGAACCGTCGATCACATTTGACAGTGGAAAGTGTTTAGCAGTCTCGTGGATCGAGATTGACGGAAAGCCTATTTGCCCACTTCTTTGCGGCGCATATTGGACGGCAAAATCCGAAGCTCAGCATCGCGACTTCGTGGCGAAAACGGACCCCTAGCAACGCGAGTGAAGCCAAGGCTAACTCAGGATTACCACGGGTCGACTTTAGCGACTTGCAGGTGTCCCGTGTGATGTTTATGTAGATCGCTGAATTTCGGAGCCGAATGACAAGATGTCTAGAAAGATCAATGAAAGCAAGGTTTTTTAAGCCACACCTCAAATGTACCATGCAATCCTGAACCTTTGTGGCATAATTGCATGGTAATGATTCCGCGTCTGATACAGCCCAAAGTCGCGCAACTGCTAGAGCAGTTTCCCGCCGTTGCCCTACTTGGCCCACGTCAGGTGGGAAAGACTACGCTCGCCATGTCACTCGCGGACAGCTTGGGCGAGAACGCTCTTTACCTTGACTTGGAGCTACCATCCGACCGCGCTAAACTTTCCGATCCCGAGTTATACCTCAATCAGCACGAGGACCGGCTCGTCATATTGGATGAGATTCACCGGCTGCCAGGTCTCTTTGAAACACTACGCAGCCTGATCGACCGCAGACGACGGAAGGGAAACCGAAGCCGTCACTTTCTGTTGCTCGGGTCGGCGTCTATCGACCTCCTCAACCAGTCTGCGGAAACATTGGCAGGACGCATCGCCTATGAAGAGCTAACGCCGCTATCCGTCACCGAGGTTGCAGGCTCTGCGCCAAATGCTGCGGATCGTCTCTGGGTGCGCGGCGGCTTCCCGGATAGCTTCCTGGCAGCAAGCGAGGAGAGCAGTCTTCGTTGGCGAACAGCCTTCATCCAAACCTATCTTGAGCGGGATGTGCCTGCGCTTGGACCGCGTATCCCTGCGGAGACGCTGCGCCGGTACTGGCAGATGCTGGCTCACAATCAGGGGCAGATGCTGAATGCTGCCCAGCTTGCCGGCGGATTGGGAGTAAGCGGCCATACGGTCGCCCGCTACCTCGACATCATGGTGGACTTGTTGCTCGTTCGCCGCCTACAGCCGTGGGCTACGAACACAAAAAAGCGCCTTGTGCGAACTCCGAAGGTTTATGTCCGCGATAGTGGTCTGCTTCATGCGCTGCTCGACATCCGCGATCAGGAGACGTTGATGGGGCATCCGGTTGTCGGGGCGAGTTGGGAGGGAATGCTGATCGAGAACATCCTTGGTGCGTTACCGGCAAGTGCCCGACCAACCTTTTACCGCAGTGCGGCAGGTGCGGAGATTGATTTGGTGATTAAATTCGGCTCGAAAGAGCGTTGGGCAATTGAGATCAAACGCTCGATTAGCAATCCAGCTCCAAGCAAGGGTTTTTACATTGGCTGCGAGGACATTCAGGCGACAAGGCAAATTGTGATTTATCCGGGTGAGGAGACGTACAGTCTCGATCCCAAGACAGACGTTATGCCATTAGAGGGCGTTATGCGAAAACTACAATCACGGTCGCAGGCTTCAGGCGGCTCGACTGAGACGCGACGAGGCAACATCCGAGCATGAATCTCTCCTCTTTTATCTGGTCCGTGGCGGACTTGCTGCGTGGCAGGTACAGGCCCCATGAGTATGGCCAAGTGATTCTGCCGTTCACAGTTCTACGTCGCATGGACTGCGTCCTTGAGCCAACGAAGCAGGCTGTTCTTAAGGAGGCGACAAAGCGGGAGCCCTCCGGGACCAGTGTAAATCCCTTCCTAACCCGTGCCTCCGGTGCCACGTTTTACAACACGTCGCCCATGGATTTGAAGGCCATCGTCGGCGACCAGGACAACATCGCCATCAATCTCGCGGCGTACCTGCACGGCTCCTCTTCGAACGTCAAAGACATCTTTACCCGTTTCAAGTTGGAGGCTCAGATTGACCGGCTTGCCAAATCCGACCTCCTCTACCTTGGAAAAGCAGGGAAAAGCAGGGGAAAAGCAGGACAGACGGAAGTGACCCTAAAGCAAACG
>PLZN01000259.1 GCA_003152195.1 Acidobacteriaceae bacterium | reverse complement strand
AGTTCTGGACCAATATCTTCACGCCCTATCCGGGCGCTCCCATCATGGATAAGGTTGCGGAACTGGGCATAGAGACGCCGGACTCGTTTGAAGGCTGGGCGGACTTCTTTCCGCGGTATACGAAGCTTCCCTGGCTGAACGGCCGCGATCACGAGGAATTGCAGATCATGCGGGACTATCTCCGCATTGCCTTCGATCGCATTCCCATCTCGGCGGACACCCGCAAACCCCTTACGAGGCTGGCGCAAAAATGCATCTCGCTGCCGGCACGCTGGCGTCTCGACCACAACGCTTACCGCTTTCCTGTCGAACTCTGGCTGAATAAGAAACTGAAGGAGAGGACCGCGGCGCTGAAGCCTGCCGTAGATGCAAAGCGCCTGGAGCCAAACGGGGTGGAGGCTACATGCTGACGCGGGGAAAGGTCATCCTCTTCTACCCGCCGTACGACGGGCCACCGCTCGGCGCTCCGCTGTGCCTGCTGGCCCTCGCCTCTACGCTGCGTCAAGCGAATTTTGAAGTCGTGGTGATCGACGCCGCAATTGACCCGGATTATCGAACCCGCATTGAGTGTGAAAGCGTGGACGCTCTGTGCCTTGGGATCTCAGTCCTTACCGGCCCCATGATCCGGGGCGCCGTAGAAGTGGCCACGGCGATCAAGAGCGACCTTCCATGGTTACCAATTATCTTTGGCGGCTGGCATCCAACTCTGCTGCCGGATGAAACGTTGAGTGAACCCTTCGTCGATGTTGTTGTCCGGGGGCAAGGCGAAGTCACCCTGGTTGAAGTGGCGGAAGCTCTGCTGCAGAAACGGTCTCTGGACATGATTCCCGGAGTTTCGTGGAAGAGCAACGGTCGTCGGACTCACAACCTGGATCGCCACGTGGAGCCTCTGGATGCGCTTCCCGTTCCAGCCTTTGACTTGACCGATTTTGACGCCTACGAGAAACTCAGCGGCGCCAGGAAAATTGGATACGCCACCAGCGTCGGGTGCCCATACGCCTGCAACTACTGCACCGACATGGTCTTCTACAAACGGCGATTCAATGCCCTCTCGGCCGGGCGCGTGGTTTCCGAGCTGACCGAACTGGTGACCAAGTACCGTATCGAAGAGGTTGCTCTGCTCGACTCAAACTTTCCCGTCCAGCTTCCCCGGGCTCTCGATATTGCCCGCGGTATCTCTGCATCCGGCGTCAAGTTTCGCTGGACGTTCCAGGCCTCCACAGACTTTCTCTGCCGCATGAGCGAAGAGGATGTGATCCTGCTGGGCAAGAGCGGCGTATCGCACATGGGCTTCGGCACCGAATCCACTTCTGAATCTGTGCTGAAGCTCATGAACAAGCGCCATCAACGCGTCAATGAGATGTATGAGACGGCGCGCAAGGCGAATCTCGCCGGTATCCGTGTGACATTCAATCTCATCTTCGGCTATCCAGGTGAAACCGAGGCCGATCGCACGATTACCTTTCAAACCATGAGCGATATTGCGAGAAAGTTTCCGAATGTAAGCTTCTCGCCGAATATCTTCACTCCCTACCCCGGGATCCCCATCTGGCCGCAGCTGCGGGAACTTGGCGTTCCCGAACCACACTCCTTGCTGGAATGGATGGAGATGCCGCTGGGTGCGAACATGCTTCCCTGGCTCAAAGGGAAAGAGCTTGCGCGGCTGGAACGGATGGTCGAGTATTTCCTGCTCAATAGCCAGATATGCCGCCAAACCGGGACTCATTCGCGGTTACGGCATGCAA
This sequence comes from Acidobacteriaceae bacterium, assembly GCA_003152195.1. GTDB lineage: Bacteria > Acidobacteriota > Terriglobia > Terriglobales > Acidobacteriaceae > PALSA-350. The sequence continues at coordinate 15,278 of PLZN01000259.1, read as the reverse complement.
TTCAATTCGTGATTCGATCGCCGATCCGTTGGCGCCTGCGCTCAAGCCAATGCTTTTTCCCTTGGGAGCTTTGGCTTGCAGGTCTCTCTGAGCGGCTGGCCTTGCGCCGTTCGCTCGTAACTGGCCAGGAACTTCCTAAGCTACCCGCGAGTGCGTGCTAAAGCGGTTTCGCAGTTACGTGGTCCTCGTAAACGTCGTGAGGTGTGGTTTTCTTTGGGAGAAAACCACAACAATGTCTTCCGCTGCGGTTACACCTACTGCGAAACCGCTAGTGAAATGAAGTATGTGAGGTAACTTGTGGCGGATATCCTTCTGGCGCACTCCTATCATCTCCTCTATGACCCCAAGCAGGTTCGGAAGATGCAACCGTACCCACCGCTCGGGACCCTCTATGCGGCCACCGCTCTGAGGGAACACGGGATCTCCGTTGCCGTCTTTGATTCCATGTTGCAAGACCCCGTCTCAGGCTTTCCGGAGGTCTTACAGCTGCAGAAGCCGAAGATACTTGCCATCTATGAAGACGACTTCAACTTTCTTTCGAAGATGTGCCTGACTCGCATGCGCGAGCTAGCCTGGCAACTAGCCCAAGCGGGGCGGGATGCAGGGGCGATCGTGATCGCTCACGGATCGGACGCAACGGACCATGCCAGAGAATATCTGCAAAATGGGGCCGACTTCGTTCTTGTGGGCGAGGCCGAACAGAGCCTGGTAGAGCTTTGTGCATCGATCCTTACTGGGGGCAAGGCAGGGAGCGAACTCCCCAAAGAGATAGCGGGAGTGATACACCTCGACGCCGAGGGGCATCTTGTTCAGAGCTCGGTCAAGTCGCCACGCAACGCAAATTGGAAGAACCTACCCAAACCGGCGCGCGAGTTGATTGATCTCGAGCCTTACCGGGAAGCATGGGTCGCAGCTCACGGTCACTTCTCCACCAGTGTTGTGGCCAGCCGCGGATGCCCCTATCGGTGCAACTGGTGCGCCAAACCTATCTCCGGAAATAAGTTTCAACTTCGTGCTCCGGAGGTGGTCGCGGCTGAGATTCGTGAGCTCAAGGAAGTACATGGAGTGCAGCATATCTGGTTCGGGGATGACATCTTTGCGCTCAACCAGCACTGGGTCCAACAATTCGCAGACGAGATTGAAGCGCGAGAGTGCGCATTGCCATTCAAGATTCAATCCCGCGCCGACCTCATGAGCCAGGAAACAGTCGCGGGCCTTAAGCGAGCGGGCTGTGCTGAAGTGTGGATGGGTGTCGAATCCGGATCGCAGAGAGTGCTCGACGCCATGGATAAAGGTTTGCGTGTCGGACAAGTAGAAACGGCCCGCGCACGGCTAGGCAATGCAGGTATTCGCGCTTGCTATTTCCTCCAGTTCGGCTATCCGGGAGAATACTGGGAGGACATCCAGCAAACGATAGAGCTGGTCCGCAACACGCGCCCGGATGACATCGGCGTCTCGTTCTCTTATCCCCTGCCCGGGACGGCGTTCTTCGACCGGGTGCAGGAACAGATCGGCTCCAAGAGAAATTGGACCGACAGCGGCGACCTGTGCCTGATGTTCAAGGCGGCCTACAAAGACGAGTTTTACCTATCTCTACGAAATGCTCTCCATGCTGAAGTGGACTCCTGGCACAGTAACGGCTGCACAAGCGGCAAGGCGGACTGGATGCCTCTTTGGGATAAGGTATTCGCACTCGAGGAAACCAGCAGAAATTCTGAGGCGACTGTCTTCGGGCAATATGACGGGGCCGCGACAGGCGGCAGCAGACACGGGCTTGTCCATTTGCAAAGTGCTCAACAGGCGCGGTGAGGGAGGAAATAGATGGCTGAGCTCTTGCTCGCACACGGTTACTTTCTCTACGAAGACCCCAAAGAGCTTCAAATCATGAAGCCCTATGCACCGCTAGGTATCTTGTATCTCTGTTCCCACCTAAGAAAACAGGGTTTTGATGTTGATGTATTCGACACTACCTTCTCCAAGCGGGAGTCACTCTTTCTTCATCTGCGCAGCGAGACCCCTTCCGTCTTGGGCATCTATGCGAATCTGATGACGCGCAGGAATGTGGTCGAGATTCTGAAGGTTGCGCGGGAAGCCGGTTGGAAAACGATCGTCGGCGGCCCCGAACCCGGCGCGTATGCATTTGAATACCTGCAGGCAGGGGCGGACTTTGTCGTCTTTGGCGAGGGCGAAGTCACGGTGGGGGAGTTACTCGAGGCATTCCGCTGCGGAGCGGCGGACCGCTACTCGACGATCGCCGGCATCGCATACCTTGATTCGGCGGGCCAAATGCACGAAACCGCGCAACGCACACAGATCGCCGATCTCGACGGCCAACCCTGGCCGGCCCGTCAAGCCATCGACATCGGCCGTTATGTTAAGACGTGGCGCGACGCGCACGGTAAAGGATCTGTCAACTTCATCACCGCGCGCGGCTGTCCTTACAAGTGCCGCTGGTGTAGCCATCAGGTCTTCGGGCAGACCCACCGCCGGCGCAACCCGCTGCTCGTGGTTGACGAAGTGGAATGGCTGATGAAGACATACACGCCAGACATGGTGTGGGTATCCGACGATGTCTTTACCATCAACTACCGATGGCTGCGCGAGTATGCCGCGGAGATGCGCACGCGGGGCCTCCGCATCCCGTTCGAGTGCATCTCGCGTGCGGATCGCCTGAACCCCGAGATGCTTGATCTGCTTGCCGAGCTGGGTTGCTTTCGAATCTGGATTGGATCGGAAAGCGGATCGCAGCGAATCCTCGACTCCATGGATCGCGGAGTCAAGATCGAACAAGTACAGCAGGCAGTTGCCATGAGCCGGGAGCGTGGCATTCAAAGCGGCATGTTTCTGATGTGGGGATACGAAGGAGAAGATCTGGAAGACATTGAAGCCACCATCCGCCATGTCAGCACGTCACAACCCGACATCTTCTTTACTACGGTTTCTTATCCGATCAAGGGAACCCCTTACTACAAGAAGATGTCTGATCGGCTGGTTCAACTGCAGCCGTGGGCAACGAGCTCTGATCGCGATCTGAAGATCAGGGGCCGGCATTCGCAGCAGTTTTACAGTTACGCTGACCGGCTTCTCAAGGAGGAGGTACAGCTTGCTCGCCTGGCCGGGACACCTGCTGCAGACTCCGAGAGTGCAGCCAGCCTTCGCCATAGCATTGAAGTGTCTCGAGCCGGACTGCTCTCGTCGCTCTCAGAGGTAGAAGCATGAGCGTCGCCGCCGGAATTGAGGATCAGACAATCCTGGCGTTTGACAGCCTCGCCGCGAGGTATGACGACCTTTTTACGCGCTCGATGATCGGCCGCGCGCAACGCGGCGCCGTATGGGCAGTCCTTATCGACGCCTTTGTACCTGGCTCTCATATCCTGGAACTCAATTGCGGTACCGGGGAGGATGCGCTTTTTCTGGCACAGCATGATGTTTCTGTCGTCGCCTGTGACGCATCGGAGCGAATGATCGAGACGGCTCGGCAACGCATGCAGGCCGAAGACCCGGAGGCGCCAATCCAGTTCGAGCTTCTCCCGACAGAACATCTGTCGAGACTTCGTCCGAAGGAATTGTTCGATGGGGCATTTTCCAACTTCTCCGGGTTGAACTGTGTTGCAGACCTCAGTCAGACGGCCCGCGACCTGGCAGCGCTGGTCACGATGCGCGCTCCCGTCCTTGTCTGTCTTTCCACCCGGTTTTGCCTCTCAGAAATGATCTGGTTTGTTCTCCATGGTGACTTTCGCAAGGCGTTTCGCAGATCCTCCGGAGTCGCCATCGCGAAAGTAGGTGATTTCGCCGTCAAGGTACATTACCCGACCCTGCGGGCGGTGAAGAGGATGTTTGCGCCATCTTTTCTCTTGCGCTCCTGTAGGGGAATCGGGATAGCGGTTCCGCCATCGTATCTGGAACCAATGATCCGCAAATATCCCCGCGTGCTCAGCGTGCTTCGCCTGATCGACAGGGGTATTTCCCGCCTGCCTTGGTTTCGAACGATCGGGGATCACATGCTCCTTTGTTTTGAGCGGGTGGAGGCGTGAAGCTATTGACCCAGCAAGCTCCGTTTAAGGGCGGTCCCGTAGAGCAAGTCGCCGGGATCCGGCTGCGATGCCCGCGATGCGGGAGTTCGATCGGCAACCTGCCGGATGAGGATGCCGCGCCTCTTGTCTGCTTGAATTGCAGATCGAGCCTGGCTTGTGAGCATGGGATATGGAAAGCACTGTTGCCCGAGCGCTGGTCTCACTACTCGCGCTTTGTGGAAGACTATGAGTTCATCCGAGCGTCGGAAGGCCGAGGAAGCGCAAACGACAACTACTACCTTGCGCTTCCCTATCGCGATCTCTCGGGCCATCTTAGTTCCCAGTGGTTCATGCGTGCGCGCACGTTTCGCTATATCGAGCGGAAGATTCTGCCACGTATCACAACCCTGACGCGCAATAATCTTCGCATTTTGGACCTGGGTGCCGGAAATGGATGGATGAGTTACCGTCTTGCGAGTCAAGGTCATGCACCCGTCGCTGTCGACTTACTCACCAACGATCAGGATGGTCTTGGCGCAGCGGAGCATTACAAGAAGCGGTTGACCTCTTTATTTCCACGCTTTCAGGTGGAACTAGACAACCTGCCCTTCGCCGACAGTCAATTTGACCTGGTAGTTTTTAATTCCTCGTTTCACTATTCGGAGAATTACGAAAAGACACTCGCTGAAGCGCTTCGCTGTACTCGTGGAAACGGGACGGTGCTCATCGCAGACACTCCGTGGTATTGCGATGAGCGGAGCGGCCAACTGATGCTCGAAGAGCGCCGCGTCTCATTCACCAGGCGTTATGGCTTCCCTTCTGACGAACTCAGAAGCCTCGAATACGTCACCGACAAGCGATTGGAAGATTTGGAAAAACGCTTCGGTATCCAGTGGCAGAAGCATGAGCCTTATTACGGAATACGCTGGCAAATGCGGCCGTTGCTGGCGAAATTGCGCCACGCGCGCAAACCCTCCCGCTTCAGAATCTACGCCGCCAAGGTCATCAAGTGATCATCCTCTTTCACCCCCGAGCCACGAAACCTCGCAACTGCCGCCTGCCACTTGCGGTGCTGGCGCTTGCGGCCGTACTGGAAGGCCGTGAGGAGTATGCAATTATCGACGGCAACCTGGAGGATGATCCGACGGGAGCGATTGTGAGTTTGATCGACAATCACCAGGTGGAGCTCCTTGGCGCTTCCTGTATGCCTGGACCACAAATGGTGGCGGCCATGGAGACGTGCCGCGAGATACGCCGCCTCCGCCCTAATGTGCGCATTGCCTGGGGCGGTTACTTTCCTTCTCTGTATCCTGATACCGCACTCAATGCCAAGTACGTCGACTATGTCGTCCGCGGCCAAGGTGAAGATACTCTGCTCGAGCTCATCGACGCCCTCCGCGGAAAGCGCACGCTGGAGTCCATCCTTGGTCTCTGCTACAAGGACGCCTTCGGCTTTCATCGCACCAATCCCGAGCGGCCGATGAAGGGTCCGGACGAGTTTCCCTGGTCGCCCTTTCATCGCCTGCCGGTCAAGAAATACCTGCGGCCCTCTTTCTTCGGCAAGCGGACTGCCGTGCATCATGCCAGCATCGGCTGCCCTTTCAATTGCAGCTTCTGTGGCGTACACGCTGCTTATGGAAGGGCGGAACGCATGGAGTCCCCGGAACGGACGGTCAAGATTCTCAGCCATCTGGTCAACGAATACGACGCCGATTCCGTTCAGTTCTACGACATGAACTTTTTTTTACGAGAGGATCACGCCCGCGAGCTCGCTGATCGCCTCGCGCCGCTCAACCTTCGATGGTGGTGCGAAGCACGCGTGGACATCATGGCACGCTACTCCGATGCAACGCTGGAAGCCGTAAAGAGAGCCGGGTGCACAATGATCTTCTTCGGAGCGGAATCCGGCTCCGATTGGGTGCTGAAGGAGATGCAAAAGGGCATCACGACAGAGGAGACGCTGGCGATGGCCCATCGCACGCGACAGTTCGGCATCATTCCCGAATTCTCATTTGTCATCGGCAACCCGGGAGATCCGGAGCGCGATACGAGGGAGACGGTGAGCTTTATTCGCAAGCTCAAACGAATCAATCCTAGTTCTGAGATCATCATGCAGCACTACACCCCAACGCCCCAGCCGGGGAAGATGTACGGAGATGTCGACAGCCAGATTGCATTTCCTGATAGCCCTGCCGGATGGGCCAGCAAAGAATGGCTGGACTACACGCTCCGCATCGATACCCACGCCCCTTGGTTGAAAACTAAGACCAAGAAGCTAATTGACAACTTTGAAACGGTCGTTGCGTCACGCTGGCCTACGGTGCAAGACATCCGTGCTCCACAATGGAGCCGTGCGCTGTTAAAGGTGTTGAGCTGGTGGCGTTATGCGCTTCGCGTCTACCGCTTTCCGGTTGAACTCCAGTGGGCGAATGAGTTCATCAATCTTCGCAAACCGAAGCGAGAGAGCTTATGAACCAACTTTCATGCCTCCCGTCTGAGGTCTTCGATAGCTGGGCAGAAGTTTATGACGCCCAGCCGAATCCCCTGCTTTCGCTGGAACAACGTGTCCTCGAACCCATGTTGCCGGATGTCCGCGGCCTGGATGTTCTCGATGCTGGATGCGGTACAGGCAGGTGGCTACACCAATTGGCCGCTCGCTCTCCGAGAAGCTTGTTCGGGGTTGACATCTCCCCGGCGATGCTGCTTCTTGCCGCAATCAAACTGAACCACAGCTGCGATCTTCGCGTCGGAAGCTGTACTGCCCTGCCGGTTAGCGACTGCGCCGCCGACGTGGTATTGTCTTCGTTCGTCGTCAGCTACCTTCACGACCTCGAGGCCTTTGCACAGGAGATTGATCGCGTTGCCCGTCCAGGCGCAACTATCTTTCTCACCGATATGCATCCAGATACGGAGGCATCCTGTAACTGGAAGAGATCTTTTCAATCGGGAGGCTCGGACACCCGGATCAACGGATGCGGATGGTCTCTCTACGAGATCACGCGAGCCTTTCAATCCCACGGATTTAAGCTTCTTTCGCTGATTGAACCAGCCTTCAGTCTCGAAGAACGGCAGATCTTTGAAGAGTGCGGCAGGCTGGATTTGTATCAATCCGCCGCGACTCTTCCGGCAATTTACGTATTGCAGTTGCGAAAGCCCGCAAGTTCTCCGCGGCCACGCAAGGTCGCGCTCAACCCCGGCCGATCTATTCGCCTTACGGGAGCACGCTGTGCGCTCGGACCGGATTCGGCCGCGCCTGCTTCAGTCTCGATCGCGGGCGAGACCATTCATTCCATTCGAGAGGAGCCCTGGGTGGATGAGAAGTATGGCTCCTTTTCCGGGACCAGCCTTGACCTGTCGGGGTTTCTCTTACTTCCTGGCCTGGTCAACTCACACGATCATCTGGAATTCAGCCTATTTCCCAATATCGCCAACGGACCCTATCAAAACGCGGCGCAATGGGCACAGGATATTCACTCCAATCATGCAAGCCTCATTGCTCGGCATCGGAAAGTACCGCGGTCCACCCGCCTGTGGTGGGGGGCTATCCGCAATCTGCTTTGCGGTGCAACGACTGTGTGCCATCACAACCCGGTCTCCCCAGAGTTACTTGCCCCCGGGTTCCCGATCCGCGTCGTCTCAGATTTTGGTTGGGCACACTCGCTTTCGCTTGAGCCACGTCTTGAGAGCAAATTCGCAGAGAGCCAGACAGATCTGCCGTTTATTCTTCATGCGGCGGAAGGTATCGACGAAGAGAGCATGCAGGAAGTCTTCGACCTCGATCGCATCCATGCTCTCGATCAGCGCACCGTGCTTGTCCATGGCCTCGCATGCACGCCTGAGGGAGTGTCCCTAATCAACCGGCGCCTTGCCGCCGTCATTCTCTGCCCAACTTCGAACGAATTTCTCTTCCATCGGTCGCCCTCACTTGGGTTCATCCATTCGCTCAACACCGCGGTTCTAGGCAGCGATTCGCCGCTCACAGCCGGCGGCGACCTGCTCGATGAAATCAGATTTGCTCATAGACAGATTGGCCTCGATGCCAACTCGCTCTATGCCATGGTGACGGATCGGCCGGCAGAGGTCCTCCGCCTGCGCCGGGGAGAAGGTCGCCTCAAGCCTGGTTCTCTGGCAGATATCCTAGTGGTCCGCGATACCGGGATTAGCCCGGCCGAGACGCTCGCCCAGTTGACCATCGCACAAATTGAACTGGTTATCCTTGCGGGCCGCATCCAGCTTGCCGGCCCGTCCCTCTTCGACCGTCTCCCCATTGCGCTGAGGCAGGGACTACAGCTTTTCGAGGTGGACGGCCATCAACGATGGGTACGTGCTCCAATCGACAAACTACTAGCCGACGCCGAAGAGCTTCTGGGAAGCGACCTTCGTGTGGGCGGAAAGAGAGTGCGTCGTGCCTCTGCTGCATGAGGAAGGCGTTGCGTCCTCCCGACCGGTTCAGCTTGCATCCGAGCTGACATCCATGCGGATCTTGATCTTGAATGTCCATAGCCATTGCAACTGCCGCTGCATCATGTGTGACATCTGGAAACGGGAAACACATGAGCAAGTCAGGGTTGCCGACCTGGACCGTCATCGCGCGTCGCTGCGCAATCTCGGCGTGCGCCAGGTGGTGTTGTCCGGCGGTGAACCTCTGCTGCACAATGACCTCAGCGCATTGTGCGACTTCTTTCGTCAGGAGAATATTCGTCTCACTCTTCTAACGACAGGTCTACTGCTGCTCAAGCGCGCAAACGATGTCTCCACACTTTTCGATGATGTGATCGTCTCGATCGACGGGCCCCGGGAAATCCATGACGCGATCCGGCGCGTCAACGGAGCCTTTGATGTCATCGTCCAAGGGGTCGCGGCGATTCATGAGCGGCAGCTGGATATGCGGATAGCCTGCCGCACTACGGTCCAGAAGGCCAATCACCACCACCTTCGTGCGACTGCAGCTGCGGCCAAGACGTTTGGCTTTGATTCCATTTCCTTTCTAGCGGCCGATCTGACCTCCGAAGCCTTCAATCGGCCCCTGGTGTGGCCGGGAGAAAGACAAAGTGAGATTGCGTTGAGCGTGAGCGAAGTTGCCGAGCTTGACGACGAAATCGAGCGGCTTATTGTGGAGCATGCAGACGATATCCGGCACAGATTTATAGTGGAGACGGAAGAGAAGCTTAGGCGCATTCCTCGACGCTTCCACGAACATCTAGGGCACGCCTCGCCCGAGTCTCCGATTTGCAATGCTCCCTGGGTTTCTGCAGTGGTTGAAGTCGACGGATCGGTCAGACCGTGTTTTTTTCATCGTGCGGTGGGAAATATTAGCTCTTCCACTTTGGAAGAAGTCGTGAACGGTGAGACCGCTCGGCTTTTCAGGCAGTCACTCAGCGTGAGCGAGAACCCGACGTGCCGGCGGTGTGTGTGCTCGTTAAATTATCAGGGCGCCTGAGTGGAGATCGCGACGAAGGACGAAGAAAAGTAGTAAGTTGGACATTAAGCCTATTGCAAAGTGAGGGACTATGCGAAACAACTCTTCTAAGCTCCTATCTTTAATATTATTGATGGGGTTTTGCCCTGGGAATTTGTTTATTGCACACGCAGCAGACGTTGAGTTGCAGCCAGGAACGAAGGCTCCGGCCTTCACGCTTCCTTCCCAGGACAGGACGCCAGTCAGTCTTTCGGACTACCATGGGAAATGGGTGGTGCTTTATTTCTACCCCAAAGACAAATCCACCGGATGCACGATCCAGGCGCACACCTAACCAGGGTGACCTGCCAAAGTTTGAGGCGCACAACGCCGTCGTGCTCGGCGTTAGTCTCGATTCGGTAGAAAGCCACAAGAGCTTTTGCACTCAGGATGGGCTGACGTCCAAGCTGCTTTCAGATTCAGAACGCCAAGCCGCCGGAGCCTATGGTATCCCGTTGATGACTTTCAAGGATATGAAATTCGACGAGCGCGATACTTTCCTTATCGCACCGAACGGGACGATTGCCGAGGTTTGGAGAAAAGTGGATCCGAAGGAAGATAGTAAGGTAGTTCTCGAGGCAATTGCCAAGCACTCGAAGAGCTAGTTGCTTGGATCTAAGGACAAATCTGAGAGAACGAAACCGCAGATCCCTCCACTGCGCTACGCTCCGGTCGGGATGACAAATCCTACGTCGGTTTGGCAGCTTGTGGTTTGTGGTTAGGAAACGGAACTGCAGATCTCGATGTGATCACAAGCTTGAGGGCATTTACTTTCCCTACGCTTTTGTTGGCTTGAAGTGGGAACCGCAGGTCCCACTTCATCTTTGCCAGTGGAGTTTTGGGAAATAGGCCAACTGGACGGAGCTTGTGAAGTCCTGAACTCTGCCGGGCGCCAGCAGGGGCGCCTTCCACGTCTCATACTGCGCGAAGCCGGTTAGCTCCAGATCATCTTTCAGCCGGACGACTGCCCGCAATGAGAAATCGTTCTGTGTCGTTCCGCCGGGTAGAAACCCAGCGGCAACTTTGGCATTGCGATAGCCCACCTGAATGCTCTCCTTGGGACTCAGCCAATAAGTCAGCCACGCTTGACCTCCCTTCCCTTCTCGCCCAATCCAACTCCCCAAAAGGTTCCCTTTGTTGGTGTAGCCNNCCCTCCACGCGCAGATCGAGATGCGGAAGGTCAGGAAAATGCGAAATATATACGCCAGGATTGACAGCCGCTCGCCGAGGGGCATCGATCGGCGACGTGTCATCGTGCACGATGGAGTCGGAATAAAGCGTCACCCATTTGGTTAGTCCTGGGGGCCGCCAGGTGAAATCAAAACTCGAGTGACGTTCTCCAGGATCATTTCTCGAAAACTTTTCGGAGACCGGGACATTGCTGAAGCTCGTAAAACTGTGCCAAAAGGAACCGAATGTTAGCGGCACATGGCCTTCGCCAGCAAAGATGATGACTCGGGAAAATCCAAACTCAAGGTTTTTCGTAGGCTTAAAACTGAACTTCTGTGCCTGTACCCATGGCTCATTCGGATAAACCCAACCCTTCAGATCGCCCAGAAAGGCCTCGTAGCGGAAGGGGCCAGTCAGCCTGGATAGTAGCGGAATGTGAAGCGGTTCCACGCGGTTAATACGGAATGCATAAATGGGTTCGGCATTATTGCTCCAGGCCATGCCTCCACCTTTACCAGGCCCCCACCAGTCTTCGCTCTTGCCAATTGAAATCTCGTGGTTTGCCAGGTGAAACGAAGCGTTTGCATCCAATAACCGGAACACGTTGGTTTGGGGTACAGGCAACATTTGGGATGGCTGCGTCGGAATTTGATCTACCTGGGCAATGACGTCGAGCGCCGATTGAGGATAGGGGGCCCGTCCTGGGGCGTGCTGATATTCACCCCGCACGTCCAACGAGAAGCGCCCGCCTTCAGCTCGTGCAACAAAACCATCGACCGCGTTGAACCCCTCCTCATAGGGGCGCCCGTAGTCATTGATGAGGGTCTGCCCAAAATGCGCGGAATCTGTGAGAGGCCGGCCTGCGATGCCGAGCGACCGGCTGTAGAGTTCATCCAACTCCGCGTGCGCCGCCCGCAGGCCGAGGGAGGGCTTCCCATCCTCGCCAAACTCCTCTGCTAAAGCCGCAAAGATACGCTTTGCTTCGGCATCGTTGGGGGCCCGTTCGATCAGTGGCGCCGTCTCCTCCAGAATGTGGAGGCAGCTTCGCCGGGTCCACGGCCTTAACCCCATAAAAGCAGTGTCCGCATATCCCAGCGCGTGAAGCCGGTCGAAGGCGGGATAAATCCAGCTATCGAGCGTGACGTAGACGGAGCTGGACGGACCACTGTTGTCCGGCACAATTTCAGCCGTTTGATCTTGCGGAATCGGTGTAATGTTCTGGGCGCGCGATACAACCGTCGCGGTCACCAAGAACACAAACAACAACACCTTTCGCACCCCAGGCCCTGATTTTTTTCTTGAAACCGGTGCGTCCCTAAGTCCTCGGAGCACTGAGCCTCCACTGGTCAAACCACCAACAGAAACCGTGCCAAAGGGTGTTGGGCAAGGTTCGAAGATGAAATGCGATGCGGAAGACGATGTGCAATACATACTTCGCGTAGCGCTGCGAAGGCCACAACTTTCTTGTACGACGCGACTTGGTGGCGTCCTGTCCGGGCGCACCCACAGCCGGGAACCGAAAAGGAAGTAGGGCGCTGCCCAGAACGAGCAGGCGATCCCAACGTGACTCGAGCAAGCTGAGGTGTAGCCATACACCATGCTTATTGGGGTGAAACATGCCAGTCAGCGGGGACTGGGAAAATCTGTCGAGCCATTGCCGCACCGGACGAGGGATCCTGGAGACCTCAAGATCAACTGCTCTCGCCCAATTACAGTTGAACCACTCCCGAGCCAGCCAGAAGGCGATTAGCTGCAACCCGCGCAGCGAATCGTCATGGCGTGCCGCCCACGTTTGCCACAATGTCTCATCTTCTGCGTGTGCATGCAGGAAACATGCCAACTCATAAACGTGATGTATGACCCAGTCTCCACGCTGTAGATCGCGAAGAATGTGGAGCGCGTTAAACGCAAGATTGTCGATCGGAGAAAGCGCGGGAAAACTGAGGGCGCCTATCTGACGGTTAATTCGCCGCCCCCAGAATTCACTCACACCCGCTATGGATAAAAAGGTGGTTGCGGGATTCCAAAAGCAGAAGTGTAAATCGATGGCTGGCGGCATTTCGGGGTCATAGGGGTTCCCGCGCCACCGCCACCCCAACTTCCTGGTCATCTCGGGGAAATGGTCTGCGGGATATTTATCTAGTGTTCGATCCGCTTCGTATCCCAAGCTTCTGAGGGCGGCTTGAGCGGCGAGCATGGACTCTTCTGGACAATAGAGATCGATGTCCGATTGCATGCGGTACTCGAGGGCATCCGCGAAGTCCGGATACTGCGCGAATCCTTTGATCACCAGGTGCGCTACGCCGGCACGTTCAAAGGCCTGGGCAATCTCCGCATAGGCAGCCCCGATACGCGCTACCCGCACTCTGTTATCAGCAAGGTTCCGTTTGGCTCGCGACAGGACCCAACCTGGAGCATCTTCCTGGCAGATCCTCAGCAGAGGAAGCGTCAGGTGTGCGAGGTCACAGAAGGCGAGAAGATCCCGCCACTTGGTGTCGCTCAATTCCCAAAGACCAAGGGTCTCTGGGCCCCTCAATTGGAGAGCCTCCATGGCCGCGGGAAAAAAGCTGGGCAGACGCGCTGACTGGTCGAGCTTTCCTTCTACCATCTCTCCTCCGTAGTTCGGATCAGGCTTTCAAGTTGAGCCACCGCTCGATCCAACGTGCAATAGCGCAGTTCAAATAGCTGCGCGTTGAGCAGCTCACGAATGGAGGCCACTTGTTGCTCATCGCTTGCCCCGGTATCGGTTTGAGATTGGCTTGCCCACTCCATCGCAAGTTGCTTGGGGAAAGGCAAGAGTTCAGGCACATCCGATTCGACGCGATTCAGAAAGATGATGTACTCCACCGTAGACTGCCTTGCCGTCGTTACATCGGGCATGAGCGCCGTTGGCAGTTCGATCGACGGCTTTCCCGCGGCCCGTGGAGTAATGCTGAGACCTTCCAACTCCGGAAATAGCTCGATGGCAGATGGGCGAAAACGCACCTGGTGCGAATTGCCGACGACGAGCCGGCCTCCTCCCTTTCGAACCAGGTAACTTGCGTCGTCGGAAATATATCTCCATCCGGCACGAGCACACGCGAAAGCGAGTGAGGACTTCCCTGCTCCGGAGTTACCGCACAGCAACACACCGTGACCAGCTAACTCAACACAGGCTGCGTGAAGCGGGGTCACATAGGAGGAGGCCAACAAACTCAATGCGATCGCCTCAAGGAAGTGATAACGCAAATATGCTCTGCGTTCTACTGCATGCCGATCGACCCATGCAAAGGCAAACCCCTGCTCTCGATCGCATACCGCAAAGTTTTGTGAATCGGCTACGATCGATAGCAGGTGTCTTTGCCCTCGATACACCGGCGGCGGCGGGCACAGCCCCGACTTGCCTCCACCTAGCGCAATGCGTAGCTCGAGCGCCGGCTCTCGAAAGGCCCTGCGGAGCCCGCCCCAGCTCTCTTCAGCAGCGGCCAACACTTCCTCCGAGTTCGTTATCACCTCTATAGAGAAACCCAGCGGATGGTAGAGTCTTCGCAGTGGCAGCTCCACATTGCTGAGCAATGGGTCGCCGGCTATCGCCGGCTCGACAACGTCCGTGGCTGTCACGGTCTTAATGGACAACATTTCATCCTCGTCGCTCGGGCTGGAACAGTCACGCGGCCTAGTTCGCGCCGCCTTGTGGGGCTTCGTCCGGTTCATATTCATCGCCGCTGTAGGCCTTTGGATCTCCTAGACTGCCGGCACGGGGCAGATCGCGAAGATACAACACGATCTGCCACGCCTCCTGGTCACTCAACGTCCCCTTAGACGCCGGCATGCCTGACGGAAAAATACCGTTATCAATGATCCATTTCAGTTGGCCGTCAGTGTAGGCCTGCACCTGGCCACCGGCCATTGACGGAACGGGAGGAGCCAACCTGGTTGCAAATGGCACCCCAGTATTCTGTCCGTCTCTGCCATGACACTCGACGCAGTAATAGCCAAACGCGTGCTTACCGGCATCGATATTCTCCGCGGTCGCGACGATCGGGTTTTTGTCGGATTTGCCGCCCACCGTGATGTGCTGCTTTACCCAATAAGCCGTCCTGGTTTCTATCGGACCTGGCGGCCTGGCACTGCAGGCAATCAAACAACAACAGCAAACCCCCGACAGCGCCAGGCGGAGTACTCGGAGATCCATGACTACTTGTCCTTCACCTGGACAGAAAAGACCATGGAGGCATGGCCGACTCCGCAGAAGTGGCCACATTGCCCCTTAAATGTCCCTGCCTGCTGAGGAGTAACAACAACCTTTGTGACCTTCCCCTTGGGTATCGTCGCGTTTACCCCCAACTCCGGGATCACCAAGCCGTGCGTGACGTCATCGGCAGTCAGGGCAAGCGTTACGGGTTCCCCTTTGGTTATGGTTATCTCCGCTGGCGTAAAGGAGAACCGCTTCGCGTGGATCTCAATGACATGAGGTTGCTCCTGCGCATGGATCGCGGGCCTTTCGTACGCAGCAAGACATAGAATGAAGACGGCTACATATCGGATGATGTTTTTAATCACTTCGGTTCCTTTGGTTTAGAGTTTTTGGCACGGGCTCTGATGGCGATCCCTAAGGCGCCAGGAATTTCAGGAGCGCCTGCTCATCTTTGCGCGAG
>PLZN01000143.1 GCA_003152195.1 Acidobacteriaceae bacterium | reverse complement strand
TAAGGCGTGACGATCGACGCAGTTGTAGCAGAGATTGATCTTGCCGCCCACGAACCACCTGGCCAACGGAAGTTGCAAGTCGAGAACGCTGGTCCACGGAGCAAACCAGTGCAGCTCGCTCGCGATCTCCGCCCAAAAGCCTTCGGGATCCTGAATGGAGCGGCGATAGAGCGTCTCATACTCCTCCAGGCTCTTCACGTGCGCCTGCGCGGCAAAGTCGGCTGGAGGCGGAAAGACTCTGTGCTCGCGCAGGATCGAACTCAAATTGGGATGNNCTGTTACGAAACGAACCTCACGGTGGCCGCTGCCCGAATCGTGGTCAGCCTTCCCCTCAAGCATTGTACTCAGGACGGATATCGCTGAAACTGCAGCTCCCACGAGCTCAAGGCTGTTTTTGGTAGCGCTGCTGGTGCCACTCCCAGGCGCTCTGGACAATCTCGTCGAGCTGGGTGTATTTCGGCTTCCAACCGAGTTCGGTTCCAATTTTCGCCGAGCTGGCGATCAAAATCGCGGGATCGCCGGGCCGGCGAGGCAACTCCTCGACAGGAATCGGGTGTCCGGTAACCCGGCGAGCCGAGTCCACAACCTCGCGCACGGAAAAGCCGCGTCCATTGCCCAGGTTGTAAATCATCCGGTCGTGCCCATCGAGCGCCTGGAACGCCAAGAGATGCGCCTCGGCCAGATCCTTCACGTGAATGTAGTCGCGGACGCATGTACCGTCCGGGGTTGGGTAGTCCTGGCCAAAAATTTTGATGTTCTTGCGCCGCCCCAGAGCTACGTCAAGAATGAGCGGGATCAGGTGGGACTCCGGCTCATGCGCTTCTCCGCGCGCGGGAATTGCGCCCGCAACGTTGAAGTAACGCAGGCTTGCATAGCGTAGTCCATGCACGCGATGAATCCAGGACAGCATGTGCTCCACCAGCAGCTTCGATTCTCCGTACGCATTGGTCGGACAAAGGGCGGCATCTTCCACGATTGGCGTGCTCACCGGTTCTCCGTATACCGCCGCGGTGGAAGAAAAAACCAGCCTTTTCAAATTTTTTCTTAGCATTGCTTCCAACAGACCCAGCGTCGCCGCGGTGTTATTGCGGAAGTAGATCTCCGGTTTCTGCATGCTTTCTCCGGCCTCGATGAGGGCGGCAAAGTGCATCACGCCGGCGAATGAATCGCTGGCGAACAACTCCTCAAGCCTTTTGCTATCAGCTACATCGCCTTCAACAAAGGCCGCCCCCGGGGGCACCATGGAACGCTTGCCATGGCATAGGTTGTCATACACCACGACCGAGTGCCCACGCTCCAGCAGGAGCTGGGTCACCGTTCCGCCGATATAGCCTGCCCCGCCTGTCACCAGAATATTCACGACTTCACAAGCCCTTCTTGTACTCTAAAAGCAGAGCCGAAATGGCCGTCACGAAAAGCAACGGGATTGCGGCCACATTATGGTAATTTATGGGCGACGCTGAGAAGCGTCCTAGAGCGGCCCTGACAAGGGTTGCGCAAGCTTTGGATCCCCCCCCAAGGCTGGGAATTAAAAGCTATGTTCCCTTCATGCCGCATCCCATACACTTATGTTCCCAATGGCTCCACCTTTGGGTTACTGCATCGCCGGAAGAACTCGTCTATCGTTTGCATATCCGCAAGTACTTTGGTACCGAGATTTGGCCTAGTGCGGAGGCCGATAGCTGTGACAGCTTTCTCGGCAAGGACCCGGGAGTATTGGAGCATTTGTTTCCGGCCTGCGTCTGTCTGAGTGTACGAGTGTTCGCTGCTCCGTAGTGACCCCGAAGACTCGTACATCACCTTACGGCTTTAGAGAGAATTAGGGACCCTTAAATTATGCCGAAAGATTTCGTGGTTCGCGACAGCTTCGGACTCCTCCCTGAACCCGAGGGCCGATGGGGCTCCTTTGGGGTCAGCATGATTACAAACATGGTCATTATGACCCTGCTGCTTCTGTTTACCGCGGCAATCCATAAGGTTGAGAAGGTAAAGTATCAGGCCCCACTAGTCATTGACCTTGCCAAAGCACCGCCTCCACCTAAGGTTGTGATTCCGAAAGTAAAAGTGTTTGCGCCGCCACAACCGAAATTGGAAGTGGTCAAGCTGGAACCACCCAAGATTGTAATGCCGAAAATTCAACCGCCACCCGAGATACCCAAACCGGTAAAACTCGACGTGCCAGATCAACCCAAGCTGCCTCCGGCTCCGCCGAAAGCAGTCGCGCCTCCGCCACAACCGAAGGTTGGCCTGTTCACCAGCCCGAAACCTACGGAGGTTGCAAACAACCGAGTGCAACCGGCGGCCAAGTCAGGTGGTTTTGGTGACCCGATCGGGGCCAAAACCAACCCCGACTCCACCAAATCGCAACTGGTGGCGGTGGGATCTTTCAACAGCGCCCCTGGAGCAGCTTCCGGCGCCGGCGCCGCACGTAAGGGCGCCATTGGAGGCACAACGTTTGGCGCGGGAGTGGCCAATGGCGTTCCCGGCGGCCATGACCAAGGCAAGGTGGCTTCCGCCGGCTTTGCCAACGGCGTCATCGGCGGCACCGGCAAACCCGGAGGCACGGGTACGGTTTCCAACGCAGGCTTTAGCAACAACCTCGGCGGAGCCCCCACCCAGGTGGCCATCAAGACGTCAGAACCGGCCTTCATACCGCCGGTTGTGATATCGGAGCCACATCCGGAATACACTGCCGAAGCGGCTCAATTGAGGATCCAGGGCGAGGTAACTTTGCAGGTGCGTTTTCTAGCGACTGGCCAAGTAGAGGTATTGCGCGTAGTGAATGGACTGGGGCATGGTCTGGATGAGCAGGCAAAGCACGTTGCCGAGCAAATCCGGTTCAAGCCCGCGGAAAAAGACGGGCACCCGGTAGATCACACAACTTTGATCCACGTGACCTTCCAGCTGGCTTAGCCAGCGACTGCGCCCCACATTGAATGAAGTTCAGCAAAAGTTACAAATCGGTTTAAAGTGTTACAGGAGCCAGGAAATGACCCTGCGTCGAGTTTGGATTACCAGTCTGCTGCTGACGCTCTGTGCGTCTGCGGCACAGGCCAAAACCAAGTATCAGCCCCCAATGGCGCTGTCGCCGGAACAGAGCGCGCTGGTGCAGAAAGCGATTGCGGCCGAAAAGGTCACGATCAAGCAGATCCAGAAGCACTCTCCGCTGGTGCAGACCTATATCCAAAATATGAAACCGGATCAGGTTCTCTACGCGGTGCCGGAATCGGACCAGTACCTGCTTGGCCGGGTGGACTTCGGAAAGTCGATCAGCGACACCTCTTACTCCAGCGAAGGCTCGAGCAAGGGCATGTTCAAGGGGTCGATGAAGTACGTCTCGGGCTTGACCAAGGCGTTCAAGATGCAATACATCTCCGCCGGCTTTATGGAGATGATGTTCCTGGACCCGATCTCCTTCGACCAACAACATTATGACTTCAGCTATGTCCGGCGCGATTTCCTGGGCGCTGTGCGCACGTTGGTGTTTGACGTGCACCCCAAGCCGGGCACAGGCAGTGGACGCTTTACCGGCCGCATCTGGGTTGAGGACCAGGCCGGAAACATTGTCCGCTTCAATGGCACGTATACCGGCGGAAACACCGATGACGACAGCTCGGCTTACTTCCACTTCGATAGCTGGCGCGAAAACCTTCAGCCCGGCCTCTGGCTGCCGGTCGGCGTCTATGTGGAAGAAACACAGAAGAGCTCAGAGCACCCGGTCTCTTTCAAAGCCCAGACCTACATCTGGGGATACAGCCTGAAGCTGCCCACCCACGAGTCTGACAACGAGTCGATCAAGATCGACGATGTGCAGGATCAGAGTGATCAGAACCAGGACCTCAGCCCGTTGCAAGCACAGCGGGAGTGGATCTCGCAGGCGGAGGAAAACGTCCTCGATCGCCTGGTGCAAGCCGGACTTCTGGCGCCCCCCAGCGACTTCGACAAGATTCTGGAGCAGGTTACCAACAACATTGTCATCGGCAACAATATCCAGGTCACGGATGCGATTCGCTGCCGTGTCCTGCTCACCGCGCCCTTGGAATCACTGGCAGTGGGCAACACCATCATCCTGAGCAAGGGCCTGATCGACGTGCTGCCTTCCGAGGCCGACCTGGCCGCGGTGCTCTCATTCCAGTTGGCGCACATCGTCCTCGGTCACCACATCGACACCCGTTACGCGTTCAACGACCGTCTTCTCTTCCCGGATGAAGCGACTTTCGAGCGCATCCACATGTCCCACTCGGATCCAGACAACGAATTGGCCGCCAAGAAGGCCCTCGATCTGCTCAACCACTCCGTATACGCCAACCAACTCTCGCAGCCCGGCCTCTTCCTGTCCCAACTGGACGCGCGCTCGAAACAGCTGACAGCGCTGAATACTCCCAGGTTGGGAGACTCGTTGCTTCGTCCCACTGGGGAGCCCTGGCTTAATGGCTTGATGCCCAAAGCGCCGAAGCTGGACATGAACAAGCTGGATCAAATCGCAGCCCTCCCCTTGGGCAGCCAATTGAAGATCGATGCCTGGGACGACAAGGTGATTCGCTTGAACACCAGGTCGGCGCCCATCATGAACGCGCGGGACAAGATGCCCTTCGAGGTCACTCCGGTCTTCTTCCGCCTACAACGCTACGCACCCCCCGTCGCCCCAGCTCCCTCGCCGGCGGCAGGGGCAGCCGAATCGACTGCTCCGGCGGTCGATACGCAACAGAGCGCGGCTCCGGCGCAGGCTTCGGCGTCACAGCCTAGCCCACAGTAAACCAAAGAGTTACCAAGGGCATTTCTTCGAAGGTTACCGGGGACATAGGCGGGGTAGACTAAAAGCTACCCCGCCTTTTCTCTTTATAGGGGAGACCATTTGAGTGGTGCGCATGATCAAAAGGTATCTGCTCGCAAGCCTGCTTTTCCTCTCCGTTCCTGCTCTTCTTAATGGCCAAGCTGTACCTGCCGCCCGCGGCGGCTCCCACTTGGTAGCAGGCGGTTTCTTCTCGGAGTTCAGCCCAGACTATGGCCCCAACCAACTGCTGGGCATCGGCACTTTTGTGGATTTCAACGTGCGCGGGCATCTGGGCGTGGAAGCCGAAGGGCGGTTTCTCCGCTTCAAGCAGGTTTACTCCGTGCACGAAGATAATTACGAGCTCGGTCCCAGGTACCGGTGGCGGTTCGGCCGGTGGGAACCCTATGCAAAATTCATGGTCGGTAACGGCCAGTTCAACTTCCCTTTCAGCTACGGCCACGGCGGCTACCTGTTTGTAGCTCCTGGCGGCGGGGTGGATATTCACTTTCATCATCGCTTCACGGTCCGCGGTGACTATGAATACCAGCACTGGTTTGACTTCCAAAATAGTTCTCTGACCCCGAATGGCTTCAGCGCCGGGATTGGTTACCGGATCTTCTAAACGTTATTTGGGCCGACATTGGAGAGGCGCGGAGAGAGGAACCGCAGGTCCCTCCACTGCGNNGGAGCGCAGTGGAGGGACCTGCGGTATAGCGGGTCAGGCCGCAAAACTACTCAGCGATGAACAAGTAATTGCGCTTTAGAAGTGGTAGGCGATACCAATGACCGGGTTGTACACATTGTAGAAGCGGCCTGTCTTCTGTGGCTCAAGGCCGAAATTTGGCGTCTTCATCAGCAGGCCACGGTACTCCGCGCGAATATCGAAGCTAGGGCTGAGCTCATACGCAACACCGGCACCATACACCGCGCCAAGAATGGTTTGCGACTTCACATCGAGTTGCGTGGTGCTGGCGTCATCGAGGGCGCCAAACATGAAAGCCGCGGGGCCCCCCTCAAGAAAAGGATTCCAGTTCTTGAAGTTGGCGTTAAGCACGTAGGCGCCGGAAAACTCCTGCATCCTGTCGTGCACCCTTACGTTATTAAAGCTGGTGTAGTACTTCTGCGCATTCTGCCCGTACTGATAGTTGATTTCCAGGCCGCTCCTCGGAGTCAGCATGTACCGATAGCTCGCCAGTCCGGCCAGTCCATAGGTTGCGGTCTGCTGAACCGCATTTCCAGTGATAAATGGTGGGAAGATACCGGCCACGCTCACACTTATATCCTGACGACTTTCCTGGGCATGACTCGCCACTGCCATAAAGGGCAGAAGCAGAAATAACAGCAGCGTTTTCTTCATTCGTTCCTGAACCTCTCGCCTGCGCAACTACCAGCAGGCGCACCCGCCTGTCGGGCTCGTCGATTTTCTTCGAGTAGTCGATGCGTGACCCACTCTCGCAATTGTACCTGCGGTCAGCTTTCGAGGCGACACCTCGACCGCTGCCTTTGCAAGATGCCAGGGGCGGGGTTGCTATATATGAGGACCGCTTTAGCCGGCTCGTTCGACGCGAAACTCATAAGGCCACCCGCGCTCCAGGGAAAGCGACCGCACAACCTTGAGAAACGCGATCGCGGCGTGCGACAGGTTCGCTCGCTTACGGTGCACCAGGCGCAGGTGACGTTCAAAGCGCAGTGCTTCCACCGGCACCCTGACCAGTTCTCCCCTGGCGAGCTCGCGCTCCACTGTCAATCCAGGAACCAACGCAACACCATTGCCCATGGCGACGAAACGCTTGACCGCCTCCAGGCTGGGCAACTCCACTCCCATATTCAGCGGCGTCTTGTGCCTCTCGAAGGCCGCAACCACCTGCCGGCGCAGGGGCGAGGGCACGTTGTGGGCGATGAAACTCTCCGCCCCAAGATCTTCGATCGCTATCCGCTTTTCGCTCGCCAGGGGATGTTCCGCGTTCACCACAAAGTTCAACTCATCCGTATAAACAGCGATCGACTTGAAGAGGTCCCCTTCGGGGTGAAAGGACAGAACACCGATCTCCACGGTTCGCTGCAGCAGATCGTCCGGGATCTTGCTGGCCAGCGACCGCTGGATGCTCACCCCTATCTGCGGGCAGAGCCGGCGAAACCGATCCAATACGGGAAGCAGATAAAGACATGTGTACTCATTGGCCGCAATCAGCAGCCGGCCGCGGTCGAGCGTCTTCAGCTCTTCCATTGCACTGGCGGCCTCGGCTCTGAGCTTCAACATTCTGCGCGCATAGTCGCATAGCAGTTCGCCGGCAGCGGTAAGGGTTCCGTCTCTTGCACTGCGTTCGAAGAGCACCTCGCCCAAATCGCCCTCGAGCTTACGAATGACCTGGCTTACCGCGGGTTGGGTGCGGTGCAGCCGCGTCGCGGCACGAGAGAATCCCTTCTCTTCGGCGACGGCGAGAAAGGTTTCCAGCTGATGAATATCCATAAGCGTCAGGCACACATCCTATGAATGCGCAGCGCTAGTATAATGATTACTTATCGTTTTTAGAAGAATAATAAATTTGACCTATAAGGCAGAATCTTGGAAGATAAAGCCAGGCAGGATGCAGAAGGTGGCGCCTCGATGAACCAAGCTTCCCCGGACCGGGCCGGCCAGGATCGCGTTTTCTTCTTCGACACAACACTGCGCGACGGCGAACAGTCGCCCGGCTGCAGCATGACCACCCCGGAAAAGCTGCGCATGGCCCACGCTCTCGAAGCGCTCGGGGTCGATATCGTGGAGGCTGGCTTCGCCATCGCATCGCCCGGTGACTTTGCCGCGATCAACAGCATCTGCCGCGAGGTTCGCGGTCCCCGCATCGCGTCCCTTGCCCGCGCCCGCAACGAAGACATCGTAGCCGCCGCCCGCTCGTTGGAAGGGGCGGACCGGTCGCGAATCCATATATTCCTGGCCAGCTCGGACATTCACCTCGAGCACAAGCTGAAGATCTCTCGACCGGAAGCGCTCGCACAAACCGATGCCGCGGTTCGCCTGGCGCGCACCTATGTCGACGACGTCGAGTTCTCTCCGGAAGACGCGACCCGGTCGGACCCGGAATTTCTCTGCCGCATGGTCGCCGTGGCGATCGACGCCGGAGCGACGGTGATCAATCTACCCGACACCGTGGGCTATTGCGTCCCCAACGAATATGGCGCCCTTTTTCACATGCTGCGGGAGCGGGTTCCGCAGGTAGCCGGGATCATACTTTCCTCGCATTGCCACGACGATCTGGGCATGGCGGTGGCCAACAGCCTGGCGGCAGTAGAGGCGGGTGTGCGGCAAATCGAGTGCACCATCAACGGCATTGGCGAGCGCGCGGGGAATGCGGCGCTGGAAGAAATCGCGGTGGCGCTGGCGGTGCGCAAGGAAAGTTTTGGCGTGAGCACCAACATTCGCCTGGAACATTTGTTTCCGTCGAGCCGCATGCTGACGGAAATTACCGG
>PLZN01000180.1 GCA_003152195.1 Acidobacteriaceae bacterium | reverse complement strand
CGGATGCAATTCTATCGGATGCAATGGCAAGCCAACCCGGCGAACCTAAACTTTATGGGTAGCTTTGAGAGTTCGCGTGACCGCCACGACGGTGATGTCGTCTTCCTGGCCGAAGTTTTTTGCCACCTCGGCGATGCCCGTAGCGGTCTGGTTGCTAATTTGCTGGGTGCGCTCAAAGCCGTACAGCTCACCCTTGGTGTTGCGGGCTTCGACCAGACCGTCGGATAGGAATGTCAGCCGGTTGCCGGGAGTTCCGGGCTCGCCCACTGTGGGTTATCCCCGGTCTGGAAGCGCAGCGGGCACAGAAGGAGAAGCAACATCGTCAGGAATGCTTTCACGCCGAATGGCCTGTCTAGAGCATTTTCACTTCTACTTTGTCCTGGCAATTGCAGCGAAGTCCGCTAGTGGCTGCTCCAGGTCTTATCGCTCGAGTTACACAGAGTCTCCAGCGTGCAGTCGGGGCACCGCGGTTTGCGGGCAATGCATATTTGGCGGCCGTGGTGGATCAGCTCATGGGAGAAAGCAATCCAGTGGTCTTGCGGAATAACCTTCATCAGGTCTTTCTCCACCAGAACCGGTTGGGTCTCCTTGGTAAGTTCGAGGCGCTTGGATAGACGCAGTACATGTGTGTCCACCACCACGCCCACCGCTTTGCCGAAGGCCACGCCCAACACCACGTTAGCCGTCTTGCGCGCCACGCCCGGCAGGCTCAGCAGCTCGTCCATCGTTTGCGGAACCTTTCCCGCGTACTCGCTGACAAGCTTGCGCGCTGCCCCGTTGAGCGACTTTGCCTTGTTGTGATAGAAGCCGGTCGACCGGATCTCCCCTTCGATCTCCACTAGCGGCGCGTGCAAAAAGTCAGTCGGGGTCGGGAACTTCTTGAATAGCCCTGGGGTGACCATGTTGACCCGCGCGTCGGTACATTGCGCCGAGAGGATCGTCGCCACCAGTAGCTCCCATGGATTGCGATGGTGCAGGGCGCACTCCGCACTGGGATAGGCCTGCGCCAACCGCTCCAAAAGCGCGGAGACGCGCTCCGGAGCCAGAGGATTGCGCCGCGGCTTGGCGGGCTTCTTCGCCGCGGTGCTCTTGCCGGCTGTTTTCTTAACTGCGGCCTTGGCCGGTTTCACGTTAGCCCAGCCGCGCCAGCATATCTTCCGGCGTCATGCGGATACAGCTGAAGATCGGGGTGTCCCTGAGCGTGTAGGGGCTGATCTCCGTCTCCCGCAATTGTTGCACCAGGTCGAGGAAATCCTCCGGATAGTTGGTCTCGAAAGCGACCACGAACTCCTGGTCATCGATGCCGAAGGAATAGGTCGTGTTCAATTTGACCCGGGGATAAAGATGGCCGACCCGGATATGTTCGTTCATGAGCCGCTGGCGCTCTTCGGGCGGCAGAAGATACCATGCGCGCGTCTTCCAAAAGGGATAGATGAAGATATACTTCTGGCCGCCGGGCCGGATGCTTCCCCGTGAATCGTGCTGGCCCTCATGCTCGTGTCCGATCAGGTACTGCGAGCGCTTGGTCATCGACAGGTAGCTGTAGGCCGTCTGCAGATAGCCGCCCATGGGCGTCGCCATCAGCTCAGCCGTCATTTGGTTCAGGTCTTCCGGCGTATAGCAGATGCGCCACAGGACCATGTCGCAATCGCCGCGGAGCCCAACCGTCGAATAGGTCAGCGTGAGCAGCCGTCCGGGCTGATTCCAGCGTTTGATCACCTCGGCAAAGGCCTCGCGGTGTTGCAGCTTTTCTCCGCCAGGCAGCCGGCGCCATTCGGGAAGAACTTTGAAGAAGGTAAAGCCGATGGTCTGGCGCTTCACTTCTTTGGCGGGCGCGGCGGCGCGCTGCGGCTCAGCGGTGGCCTGGGTCTGCTCGGAAACTTCAGGGGTAAGGGCTTCTGCCATGGTGTACTCCTCGTGAACTCCATGGTAGCAAAGCGACCGGGGGCAGAGCGGTTTCACAGCAGGTCTAGACCGACGCGTCAGATGTTTTCTTGGTTTTCCTGCAAAGAAAACCACACCTCACGATCTTTATGACGGCACAGTAACTGTGAAACCGCTCTATACTGCCTCCGGATGACTGAGAAAATACTAGCTGTCCTCGCCCACTTCATCATCGCCGTCATTTCGGCCTCGGGATACCTGGGCATAGCCCTGCTGATGGCCATCGAGTCGGCATGCGTTCCGTTGCCCTCGGAGATCATCATGCCGTTCTCCGGCTACCTGGTCTACACTGGCCGGTTTCAGCTTCTGTGGGTGGCCACGGCGGGCGCGATCGGCTGCAATCTGGGGTCCGCCCTGGCCTACTGGGTTGGCGCATATGGCGGGCGGCCGCTGGTGGAGCGCTTCGGCAAGTATATTCTGTTGAGCCGGCACGATCTGGACACCGCCACCCGCTTCTTTCTGAAGTATGGGTCGATCACCGTCTTTGTGGCGCGCCTGCTCCCGGTGGTGCGGACCTTCATCGCCTTACCTGCCGGAATCGCCCGGATGCCGCAGTTGCGCTTCCACATCTATACCTTCCTGGGCTCGTGGCCGTGGTGTTTTGCCTTGGCTTACGTGGGGATGCGGCTGGGCCGGTCATGGGAAACCGACCCCCGCTTCAAGGAGGTCTTCCATAGGTTTCATGTTGGTGTTGAGGTATTGCTGCTCGCCGCCATCGTATGGTTCCTATGGTCGCACTGGAAGCAGCGCGCCGCCACCGGGCCCACCGGCGCGGTCTGACGGACCGCCGCTGGCCGCGGCTTCTGATTATGTCTCCGGTTTTGTAGGGTACGGGCTTTACTGAAGGGTGCGGGCTTTCAGCCCGTACATAAATAAGTCCGCAGAATCACCTGGGCTTTAGTCCCTTGAGGGACCCGCCAATCCCGCCAGTTCACCGTAATAACAAAAATGCTTTAAAACGCCCGCGGCTACCATTAAGCCGCGCTTTCTTTCCTTTGGGCGGCGTCGACTTGCCAAAGCAGAAACGAAGGGCGAGACTTACAGGGTTCGTGATCCTTGCTCCAGCAGGCGCTGACGCGCAGGCCAGGCGAGAAATGCTCGCCGCCGGCAACATGCTCAGGAACGCTTCCGATCACAGATAAAGACGCGAGAGGACGGACCCGCAAGAAAATGTCTACGCCTACGAGCAGCAGCCAAGCCTCTGCTGACACCTCACCGATTCAGCCCGCCAATGGAAAGCTAGGAATCATGATCCCCGGAATGGGGGCGGTTGCGACCACCCTGGTGGCGGGTGTCGAAGCTGTGCGCAAGGGAATTGCCAAGCCAATCGGCTCCCTTACCCAAATGGGGACCGTTCGCTTGGGCAAGCGCACCGATGCACGCAGCCCTCTGATAAAGGACTTCGTTCCCCTGGCGAAGCTCGATAATCTTTGCTTCACGGGCTGGGATATTTTTGCCGACAACATGTTCGAGGCTGCCAGCACGGCCCGAGTCCTCGATCGGGATCAATTGGAAACCATCCGGCCCTTCCTCGAGGGGATCCGGCCCATGCCCGCGGTCTTCGATCAGTATTACGTCAAGCGTCTGAACGGCTGCAATGTAAAGAAGGGCAAGAATAAGCGGGACCTGGCCGAGCAGCTTCGTGCAGACATTCAGGCTTATAAAAAAGTAACCCAGCGCCAGGTCATGATTTGGTGCGGCTCGACCGAGA
This sequence comes from Acidobacteriaceae bacterium, assembly GCA_003152195.1. Taxonomy (GTDB): domain Bacteria; phylum Acidobacteriota; class Terriglobia; order Terriglobales; family Acidobacteriaceae; genus PALSA-350. The sequence goes on along the minus strand of PLZN01000180.1, from coordinate 459 downwards.
TCTTCCTCAAGCCCACAGCGGTCCATCAGTCCATGGCCGCGTTTGAAAAGGGTTTGGAAGAGAACGACATAAACATTGCGCCCTCGATGATCTACGCGTACGCAGCCCTTCAGGAAGGAATTCCTTTCGCCAACGGAGCGCCGAATCTGACCGTCGATCTCCCGGTGATGCAGGAACTCTCGCGCAAGAATAACGCGCCCATCACAGGCAAGGATTTCAAGACCGGGCAAACCTTCATGAAGACCGTACTGGCGCCGGCCTTCAAGGCCCGCATGTTGGGTGTGAGCGGTTGGTACTCCACCAATATCCTGGGCAATCGTGATGGCGAAGTGCTGGACGATCCGGAGTCCTTCAAGACCAAGGAAGAGTCGAAGCTGTCGGTGTTGGAGCATATCCTGCAGCCCGCACTGCACCCCGACCTCTATGGCAATATTTTCCACAAGGTACGCATTAACTATT
>PLZN01000284.1 GCA_003152195.1 Acidobacteriaceae bacterium | reverse complement strand
TCGCGTTGTTTGCGAAGGGTGGGATACACGGCCTTTGATTAACCTCGAAAAAAATCTGATCTACGGAGCTGTCTTGGCAAAGGCAGGCTTTTCCACGCGCCGGTCATTCCTGGCCTGGCGCCAGTTTACCCGCGGCAGAAAGAGAGCCGTGTCGATTCGATCCCGGTAGCGAACAGCAATATCGATCAGTGAATCCAATAGCGAATCGGAGAGGAAGTGCGGCACAAGGCCAAGATCGATGAGCTTGGAGTGCTTCGCATTGAAATAATGCTGCTCGGCCTCCACGCGAGGATCGGGAAGATAATCGATCTCGACTTTCATTCCCGTCTGCTTGCCGGCGTTCTGGACCAGGTGGGCTAGATCCAGCACGGAAAACTGCTCGGTGAATTGATTGAAGACGCGGAATTCTCCCCGGGCCGCGGGATTAAGACAGGCAAGCTCAACGCATCGCACCGTGTCGCGAATGTCCAGGAAGCCGCGCGTCTGACCTCCCTTGCCGTACACCGTGAGCGGGTGGCCAAGGGCTGCCTGGGCGCAGAAGCGATTGAGCACCGTACCGAAGACCTCGTCATAGTCAAAGCGGTTGATCAGCGCTTCGTCCAGGGCGACTTCCTCCGTCATGGTTCCGTAGACGACCCCCTGATTCAGATCGGTGGCGCGTGTCCCCCAAATCTTGCAGGCGAACATCATGTTATGGCTGTCGTGGACCTTCGAGAGGTGATAAAACGAACCGGGCTGCTTGGGATAAGGGAGCACGTCTTTGCGGCCGTTGTGCTCGATGGTGATGTATCCCTCTTCGATATCGATATTGGGCGTGCCGTATTCTCCCATGGTGCCGAGTTTGACCAGGTGGCAGTCGGGCTGGAATTCGCGCAAGGCAAAGAGCAGATTCAGCGTGCCCACGACGTTATTCACCTGGGTGCCGACTGCGTGGTTGCGATCGATCATCGAATAGGGCGCGGAGCGCTGTTCGGCGAAGTGAATTACGGCCTCAGGCTCAAAGGTGCGGGTGGTCGAAGCCAGAAACTCGTAGTCCGTCACATCACCGACGAAGAGCTCGATCGACTTGCCGGTAAGCTCGTGCCAGACTTTCAAGCGGTCAGCGAGCGGGCGAATGGGAGTCAGTGACTGCACTCCGAGCTCGTGGTCCCAAAGACGGCGTACGAAGTTGTCGATAATGGCAACGGAATGGCCGCGGTTCGATAGGTAGAGAGCGGTGGCCCAGCCACAGTAGCCATCGCCTCCAAGTACAGCAATTTTCATAGTTCCTCCTGTGAAGTACAGGTTCTCGGAATGGCCACCTTAAAGCCAAGTCTAGCAGGCACTTCGGTTTCCAGACGCTGGGCCACTATCGGGGCAGACAGAGGGTAATTGGTGTAGACGACCTTGCCGCCTCCGGTTGCGACCACGTGTAGGTTGTCATGGCCGACCAGAAGCTCCAGCCGCGGCGTCGCGGTGGGCTTGGTCACCAGGTAGTAGCGAGCCGGCTTGAGCCATAGCAGCTTAAACTCGGCATCACTAATAAAGACGTTGGGTGCCCCAGGAGCGTAGGAGCCGTATTCGAGATTATTCCATCGCCCGTTCAGCAGCAGCTCGGTGCGGCCGGTGTAATAGGCGATGGAAGAGTAAATGTAGTACTGACTGTCGATGATGATGGTGCCCGGCGGGGAGTTAAGGATGGCTCGAGCTAGCGGCCGCGAGGAGAGAAAAGGGTCGAAGGCGACCATGGCCAAGCGCGCGGCCTGAAAGAACAGCACCATCATCACAGCAATTGCCAGAAAGGCGCGGCGGCTGCCGGCACGCAGCGTGCCCGCTGCCCCGATAAGGAAGGCGATTGCGGCCAAGGCGAGAGGGAAACGCAGGTAAGCGAATGAGCTCAGGGTGAGATCTTCCATGTGGCCCAGCGAAAGCTTGTAAGCAGTGGGATGTTTGCTGAGGGCCGTGGTGATGTCACCCGGAGTGGGCACATGGCGGTCGGCGACCAGGATGGCAATCGCCGCAATCGCCGCAATGGTGGTGATTACCGTGAGCGCGCGCGTTCCCCAGCGGATGCGGTTTCCTCCCACGGCCATGGCCGACCCTAGCAGCAAGGCCAGCGCTGGGTAGCAGGGCATGGAGTAATACTCCTGCGTGGTGGAAAAAGTGAAAAAAAGCAGGAGGAACCCGGTCCAGCAGAGCGCGAGCATGCGAGTGCGCCCGGCGCGATCCACGGGGCGATAGGAGAGCTTTAAGACAGCAGGGAAATAGACACTCCAGGGAAAGAGCCAAGCCAGGTGAAAGAGCCAGAAGTAAAAACGAGGTACGGTGGCGTAATCGCGCGGGTAGCGCAGGTTGAGAAAGCGCAATAGCTGCTCGTTGACGAAGTAAAACCAGAGGAAACCGTGATACACACCCCCGCCGCTGTGCAGCGTAAGAGCAAAGTAAGGTGGATTGGCAAGTGTTGCCAGGATGTGCCAGGGGGCGGCGATGAGCAGGATGATGGCTAAGCTGGTCCAGGGGTAAAAGCGCTTCCAGGTGGCGGCGGAGAAGAACTGGCGGGTGATGAGAAGGTAGAGAATAACTGCGCCCAGCGGGAAGACGATGGCGATCAGACTTTTGATCAGTAATCCCACACCGAGACTTGCGGCCAGCGTGTATGCCCAGGCGCGGGGATGCTTTTCCTGCTCATCCAGTACCCGCAAAAAGGCCCACATCGCCAGCGCGATGGTGAAGGTCAGCATGACGTCGGGGATCAGAACGCGGGTAAAGAGAAAGAGGCCAATGCATGTTGCCATGCACAGTCCGGCATAGAAGCCAGCCGCTTTGCCGAAGGCCCAGCGCCCGAAGGCAGCGGTCAACCAGGCCAGGCCGATCGAGAATAGCGCCGTCGGAATACGCGCCGCCCAATCAAAGTTGCCGAAGATGCGATAGGCGATGGCCATCAGCCAAAAGTTAAACGGCGACTTCTCCAGGTAAATAACACCGTCCAGATGCGCCGTCACCCAATCCCCGGATGAGAGCATGTTGCGTCCAATCTGCGCTTCGACGGCGTCGGAGTCATCCATCAGGGAGGGCGGAGAGACGATGCAAGCCAGATGGATTGCAGCGGCAAACAACAGCAAGACGGCTAGATAGGTGTGCCAGCCCCTTCGGCTACCAAAACCGGTAGTGTCTGTGCCGACGCGGGCGCCGACTGAATGCGCCATTGTTTCATCCAGAGAAACAGGATCATTAAGCCCCATAAGTGGTATCCCAGGTTGGCTCGCCTTTCCAGGTGAAGCCGCAAGTAGTTCTCGATCGTATCGGCGCGGAAGAGGTCAGCGTGTTCAGAAAGGCCTTCTTTCAAAGTATCAACCAGAAGGGGACGAAGCGATCCGCGGAGCCACTCGTGCGCGGGAATATCGAAGCCAACCTTCTTGCGTTTGAGAATCGATGGCGGCAGTTTGTCCTTCATCAATTCCTTGAGTAACAGTTTCTGGCGCGAGCCTCGCATCTTCAGGGAGTCAGGCAAAGTGGCCGCAAACTCGACAATGCGATGGTCGAGAAAAGGAGGACGCACCTCGACCGCATGGGCCATGCTCATGCGATCCGACTTCACCAGGATGTCATCGGCCAGATAGTACTGTTGATCGAACTCGAGATATGGATGCAGCCCATCGTGCGCGCCCAGTGAGCCGGCCAGCCGCTCCAGGATGTTGCCCATGGCGCCGGGCAAGGGACGCCGCAACAAGGCCGCCTTGGCCGTCTCGGAGAAGGTTCCATTCCAGTGGACATGGGCCCGTTCCGGAGAGAGCAGGCAGCCCTCGAGAAAACGCTTTAGTTTGTATTCCAGGCCGATCTTCTCATCTGAGACGGGCCAAAAGCGCAAGCCGTCGAGCGCCAACTGGATCGCATGCGCAGGCATGGTTCGCGCCTGCCGGGCAAGCTGGTTGGCGCGATAGGTAAGGTATCCGGCAAAGATCTCATCCGCACCTTCCCCGCTCAAGGCCACCGTCGCGTGCGTCTTGCACATGCGCGAGAGGAACCAGACAGGCAAGGCTCCTGCATCGGCGCTCGGCTCATCCGAGTAGTACGCGAACTGCTCGATGGCGCCCTGGAGATCCGCTTGCGGGTTCAGATCGAGCTGTTCATGATCGGTTCCGTAATGCGATACCACTCGCTGAATGTGCTCGGTCTCGTCAAAGCTGCGCCCGTTGAAGGAGATCGAAAAAGTCTTCAGGCGAGCATGGTTGGTGGCGGCGGCGTAATGCAGGATGGTGGAGGAATCAATGCCCCCGCTCAGCCAGACACCCAGGGGCACGTCGGAGAGCAGGTGCTCGCGAACGGATTGCTGCAACAAAAGATCCAGCTCTTCCTTCGCGCTCTCGAGGTCACAAGGACGCGGCACGCAGGCGGGCAGGCGCCAATAGGATTCAGAGCGAATCTTACCGTCCTGCCACTCATACCAGAAGCCCGGTGGGAGCTTTTCTACTCCATTCACCAGAGTCCATGGGCAGGGAACGTAATTCAAAGACAAATAGCAGTCCAGGCCTTCCATGCTCAAGCGGCGTTCAACTTCGGGATGAATAAGAATGGCTTTCAGTTCTGAGCCAAACAGCAGGTCTTCTCCGTATTTGGCCAGGTAGAGAGGCTTAATGCCCATGCGGTCTCGAGCCAGGATGAGGCGCCGGGTCGACTTGCGCCACAGCGCGACCGCGAACATGCCACGCAGGCGGGCAAAACAACCGGTGTCCCAGGCGAGGAAGGCATAGAGCACGGTCTCGGTGTCGCAATGGGTGTGAAATTGATAGCCGAGAGCCTCGAGTTCAGGCCGCAGTTCCAGATGGTTATAGATTTCACCGTTGAATACGATGACGGTGTCGTCATCGCTCGAGATCATCGGCTGATCCCCTGCAACCAAATCGAGGATCTTCAAGCGGGTTGCGCCCAGGGAGCACAATCGGGAGGAGAAGACACCCTGCTGGTC
>PLZN01000453.1 GCA_003152195.1 Acidobacteriaceae bacterium | reverse complement strand
CGCCTTCATGAATAATGCAGGTTAGTCCACGAACGTTGCACCCATGATGGCGCCATGCTGAATGCGTTCAACAGTTTTTTAAATGATTTGAGTATGCCAGATCGCGATATGTTTACAACGATTGCGCCGATGGGATGGGAAACTTGTACACCTCTACAGATTGCAGACTTCTTTGCCTATGAGGCCATGAAAGAGAGTCACCGCTTTGAAGTACATCCGCTGCGATTGAAGCGGCGCAGTTTGGTTGAACTTATGGACCTGCACTCCGTCCAGGGGCGTGGCTTTCATCTGACAAAGCACGGAATTACCGAAATGAAAAAGGGTCTCGAACAGGAACTTGAGCGATTAAAACATCTCTAGCTAGGGTTCTTCTTCGCTGAATGCGCTAAAAGGAGAGTGGATACCATGTTCTTGAAGACTGGCCTAAGAGCTGCGAAGGCTCATTTTGACAATAATGTGGTGCCCGCGTTCAGAGCGAAGAATGTCCACTTGTGGAACCTTAGCGCCGGGCTTTCTTATCTGTGCGACGGCTTGGAAGATATTGAGCATCGACTGAAGGGCTTGGAAGAGAAGATTGAGGAAGTCCGAAAATCCCAGCAGCCTTGAAAATCGGCCAAGCCTCACTCCCAACAAGTCCAGCCTCCATCACTGCCTTATAGGGACGGTTGAAAAGAGCTAATCGCCTTCATAATCCCTATGGCGCCAAGGCGGCCAGCGAATCTTTAATCGAGGGAGTTCCCCCGGATGCAATGTCGTCCCGCCGGATTTGATGGAACTTTGACAGCACATTATTCGCCTTGGCCAGGGCCTCGATCCGCCGCGCGTACGCCTCGAGTTTGACTCCAGGAATCGCAAAAACGGCTACATCGTCGGTGAGTATGTCGAGGTAAGCCCGCGCTCCGCAGCACCCCAGACTTAACGCCGCACGGCCGGTATTCATCACCTGAGGTATCACCGCGCATGCAGGCCGGCCCATCGCCGGCGGGTTCTGATTTTCCAATTGCTGCGTTGCCTCGGACAAGATGAGCGTTTGCCTGGCATCCACGAACAGGATAACCACGTCCGGCCGCAGCGGTGTCCGCTCCAGGGGAGCGTATACGATGTATCCAGGCCGGGTCTCGAGGACGGGTATACTTGCCAGGTCTTCTTCCCGCACATAGCCCAGATCACTGAAGACCCGCAGAGCATCCTGTAAATCCAATGTTCCCGCCGGCGAAAACGCCAGATTGTGGGTGTAGACGCCAATGGCGCACATGCTGTGGTCGGTGGCGGAGGTTGCGAATGCTCTGCTCGCGGCATCCTGCCAAAAGCGGCATCCGGCGGCCACACGGCCGTCATGGCCGCCCACGCCTGCCGGAATCGACTCCGTAAAGCAAATGGCTACGGGGGATTGACGAAGATCCAAAGCCCCGGTCAGGATCTCCGTGATCGCTGCGTAATCACTCATTGTTCCTCCTTTGGATCCTGCGCGCTCACTCGGCACGGAAGCCCATCTCGGCAATGAACGCCTTTAGCGAGGATTCCGTGACTAGCTCGGGATGAAAGACGATCGTCGTCTTTGCCTCGTTATAGCTGGACTTGGCCCGTGCCACGCCCTTCTGCCGTTGGAGCATGACGTCGAGTCCTACTGCACAGGTGACGCAGCTAAACCCCTGAATGCGATAGGTCACGGTTTTGCTCTCGCCGTCCCCTATGGCGGCGAACGCCCTGCCAGCCCCCGCGAGCGTAACGAGTTGAATAAAATTCCGGCGAAACATCTCCGTTATCTCCTTAAGAGCCGTTATTAGAAAAAAGGAATCCTACCGGGCGGTTGCTATCCCGGGCTCATATCTCCATGGTGTCTGGATACTGGCTTTGTCAGAAAAGCGCGTGTCCGCATACTCGCTGAATTCGAGCCTTTTGTTCAAGACACCTGTTTCCATCATCAGATCGCGCACCATATCGAAGTCCGCTTTCCGCGGGGCAAGGGGGCTATACGTGACCCGGTCCATCGGCTTGGTCAGCGCCCAGCGAAGCAGTGCGGGTTTCTGGTTATAGTAGAAGCGGCCCACGAAATCGGAGGCATCCTCGCGATGAGGCTTGCTCGTATCCAGCCAGAGGCCGGAACGGGCGATGCCATCCACCAGAACCTGGACGACATCGGGACGCCTATCGATAAGGTCCTGGCGCACAACAAGAATGCATGACATGTAGTCCGGCCAATAATCCCGGGCCTGAAAAAGCACCCGTCCATAGCCAGCCATTTCCGCTTGCGATGGAAAGGGCTCACCCATCACAAAAGCATCGATGGCGTGGGCCGCCAGGGCGCTGGAGACATCTGGCGGCGCCATCTCGAGCATCTTGATTTCGCTGGGCTTGATTCCCCACACCTTCATCGCGCGAAAGAGGAGCAGGCGCTCGTCGGAAAAGCGGCTGGGAATGGCGATGGTGCGGCCGCGCATATCGGCAAAGGTCTTGATTGGGCCGTCCTTGCGGACGACTACTGCGCTGCCGTAACGGTGCCCCAGGTACACAACCTTGATAGGAACCCCCTGGGCAACGAGAGCAAGGGCCATGGGTGCAACGATGAAGGCGGCCTGCACCCGGTTGGAGATCAACGCTTCCTTCATCTCCGGAAAGCCCTGAAACATTCGGGGCAGAAACATTTCCCCCGACAGAGAAAACTTAGAAATGTAGTCGGTTACCGGACAAGTGAGCTGGCAGGTGACGGGGAGGTAGGCAACCGTGATTTTTCGTTGCTCGAGCGGACGATAGTCATTCAGAACAGCTGCCCAATTCACGTTCAGATAGGCGTGCAGTCCTGAAATTAGCATCAGCCATCCGAACACACCCAACGCAATCTTGCCTTTAAGACTCATGGCGGAACCCCCATCGAACGGACCGTATCGTTTCAAGCCTGCGGAAGCCGAAGTCCAGCGCCAATCCGATGAGGCCGATCATCAGCATGGCCGCAACCACCAGATCGTAGCGCTTGCCCGAGTTACGCGAATCGATGACCAGATAACCAAGACCGGAATCGACGGCGATCATCTCCGCGGCGACAACTACCAGCCATGCGACCCCGAGGGCGATCCGCAGGCCGATAAGAATCTGCGGGAGAGCAGCGGGAAAGATTACTCTGGCAAGGATTTGCGTAGGTGATAGGCCAAAATTTCGGCCTGCACGCCGGAATATGGCGGGCACGTTAGAGACGCCGCTGACGCACGCGACCACGATGGGAAAGAAAGACCCGAGAAAGATCAAAAAGACGGCCGCACGATCGCCGATGCCGAAAAAGATGATGGCCACAGGAATCCACGCGATGGGGCTGATGGGGCGAAGGATCTGCAGCACTGGATTCAATACCTGGTTCAAGGCCGGATACCAGCCTAGCATCAAGCCCAAGGGGATTCCTACGATTGCCGCCATGCCGAATCCGAGGGCAACGCGGCGCAGCGAATCACCGATGTCGCTCCAAAGCACATGCTTGCGGAGCAGCTCAGCCAAACCCTTTTCCACGCTCAGCGGCGAGGGAAAGACTTTGGTTGCTGTCCAGAGGACGGAGTAGTGCCACAGCGCCAAAAGCAGCCCGGCCGCGAGAAGGGGCCAGAAGAACTTTTCCCATCCACGCGGTTTTGCCAGTGAATTCATACGGTGTATGCCAGACCGATCTTACTTAAGAGATCGTCGCGAAGTTCCAGGTAACGCCGTGAACTAATATTTCGCGGGTGCGGGATGTCGATAGTGAGAATGTTCTCAATTTTCGCCGGCCGCGAGCTCAAGACCACGACCCGGTCGGCAAGCTGCACCGCTTCGTCGATATCGTGGGTCACGAAGATGATGGTTCGACGCTCGGCCTGCCAGATGCGGAGCAGCTCGCCACGCATAATGAGCCGCGTAACCGAATCCAGCGCTCCGAAAGGTTCATCAAGATAGAGGATGTCAGGGTTGACCGCCAAAGCGCGGGCGACTTGCAGCCGCTGCTTCATGCCCCCTGACAGGTCCGAAGGATATGTCTGCTCGAAGCCCTGCAGACGCACCAATTGAACATAGTGGGTGATGCGTTCCTCGCGTTCCGCGCGCGATAGCTTCGATAGTCCGAATCCTATATTCCCCGCGACCGTAAGCCACGGGAACACGCCTCGTTCCTGGAAAACAAGGATCCGGCGAGGATCTGGCCCGTGGACGGCTTCGCCGTCGATGGTGATCGATCCGCTGGTAGGGGAAAGGAAGCCTCCCATCAAATTCAGCAACGTCGACTTGCCGCATCCTGAAGGTCCGACGAGACAGATGAATTCTTCCTCGGAGACATCAAGATTGATATCATCGAGAACGGGGACACTTTTGCCGTCGCGGTCGAACACCATGCTGACGTGTTCCATGCGTAACTTCCTACGCGGAACCGGTGGTGTCTTGAGAGTTTCTGTCGCCAAGCTTAATCCCCCGAATAACTCCACCGGAACAATTTCACTCGTTCCAGTGATCGCATCCCCAAATCTAAAAGCAGGCCGATGGTTCCGATGATGACCATGCCGGCGATCACCAGATCATAGCGGTTGCCGGCGTTGCGCGCGTCGATAATGAGAAAACCCAATCCCGAGTTCACCGCGATCATCTCGGCCGCTACGACCACGAGCCAGGCGATGCCCAGCGTGATCCGCGAGCCGATGATCAGTTGCGGAACGACGGCCGGGTACAAAACACGGTAAACGAATTGGGCCGTGCTCAAACCGAAATTGCGGCCTACGTTTATATAAACTGCGGGAATATTATGGACCGCGCTCATCGCTGTCAGCAGCAAGGGAAAGAAACAGCCCACGAAGATAAGAAAAATAGCGGAAGGATCACCTACTCCGAACCAGAGAATGGCAATCGGGATCCAGGCAAGCGGGGAGATAGGGCGAAAGATCTGAACCAGGGGGTTAAAGGCCATTTCGCATCGCCGGTACCAGCCAATCGTGAGCCCAAGAGGAACAGCAAGAACAGCGGCCAGGGCAAAGCCCCACGTGACACGGAAGAGCGACGCAACCACATACTTGGGCAGCAATCCGTGCCGCAGAAGCTCGGCGAGGGCTCGGATTACGCCCAAAGGGCCTGGCAGGAGTTGATCTGGATGGCGGCTGACGGCAATTTGCCAGAGAACGAGCAGAGCCACGATGAACGCGATTGGGCGGAGCCGGGTTGACAGGCTCAACGACCTCGATCTCTTTTCTTGTTCAATCGCGGTCATCCTTAAAGGGTTCCTCTTGCTCCCCCAAGTGGAGTGTTGTAGCCGTATGCAGACAAATAGGTTGGGCGACTTTCCAAAAGAAGAGCCAGGTTGCACTCTAGACATTGCCGGCCCGAATGTCGTCAACCTTAAGGTGGGTAGCGCACCCCATCTTTTGGTGGAGATAGGAGTTATGGGCAGGCAAGCGTATGCAACACTCCGCCCTCGTGGCGTAGGTGGCCTATTATGACGCTGAGGTTTGAAATTTGTAGTCGAAGGGGGTTAAGTTATCATTACTCGCGATTTGTAGGCCTCAAGAGGGCCAGGCAAAACGCGAAGGTCTTGCCTGGTTACTCCGAGTGGAGAAAACCTACCGATGCGAAACCGCGAGAGCTTCCTTCTGGTTCGCGAGAATTGTTTTCTGATTGGCGAGGATTGTTTTCTGATTCGCAAGAATTTCATCCAAAGCGCCCTGGTTCTTTATGATCGTTGACTGGTTCTGAAGCAGCGTTTTCTGATTTTCCAGAATGGATGCCTGGTGGGCGAGGATTGTTTTCTGATTCGCTACAACTTCGTTGTCTGACATATTCCCTCAATTTTTCCGTACGCTTGCTGTTTACTGCGGATAGGCATTCCGGTCTGTGGGGCTGAAAGACCCTAGTTACGTCTACAGGAATTGAATCACTCTAACCTTAGGCGGCCATAATAATCAGACGAGCCTGCCTGGCATTTCACTACTTTGATCATACTGTGAGTATGATGCCGACTCAGCTCGACAAGCACCTCAACCAAAAGATTGATGTGTTTGCCCACCAAAAGGTGCTTGTTCCCTCTCTTTCCCCTCAGAGAAGATGGCTCCGCTGTCGATGACGGTTGGACGCGGCTCATTGAAAGGATCGAAGTCATCCACCAGACAGCCACTCACGGTCTCCCGCAGTCGCCCGGGATGGAGATGCCTGAGACCGGGATAGACGTGACCGTCATTGGCGGCGGCCTGGCCGGCATGGCTGCGTCGATTCATCTGGCGAAGGCGGGTCTGCGGGTTATGTGTATCGAGGCTGGCGCAGTCGATACCGATGCGGTGGGCGAATCGCTGGACTGGTCCGCACCTAGCTTGTTAGAGGATTTGGGGCTGCCCATGGAAGAGCTCATCGCGAGAAAAATGGCGACTTACAAGCGCCATGTCACGCTGAAATTGGGGGACGGTTGCGATCAGAACTACCTCCCGGGCGATTGGCTAGGGCGGCCACCTTTCAACTTAGAACTGCGCACCCTGCATGTAGACCGGAGTCAACTGAATCAACTTCTGCGCCAGATGGTTCTCGACCACGGAGTCACTTTTCTGCAGGATAAAGTCCTCGCTGTTGAGACGAAGGGGAAAAGGGTGGCAGCTGTGAGCACACAGCTTGGCCGGAAAATCTCTTCGCCTTGGTTTATCGACGCTTCGGGCTGAGCGGCATGCCTGTTTGCGCGGACATTCCATCTGCCGGCGTATGAGTCGGGTCCCCGGAAAGTAGCCATTTGGGGCTATTTCCCTGTTTCCACGCCAGTCGAAGGGACGACGCTCTACGCCGAGGGAACGAAGCCACCCTACATGGAATGGGTCTGGGAAATTCCCATCAACCCCACCACCATCAGCGTGGGATACGTTGCACCCGGCGACGTGATCAAGGCCAAGCGTCAAGAGGGGCAAACCGTGGAAGAGATCTTCAGCGCAAAACTGAGCCGGTTTCCCCGTTTTGAGAGTCTGTTGCAGTCGGTGCCGGCGATCTCTCCTTCGGTCACATCTTTCGTTTGCCGCATGCACGGCCGGGTCGCCGGACCGAACTGGCTGATCGGGGGAGAAGCCGCCGCTATGGTGGATCCGATGACCGCAAATGGGGTTACCGCGGCGCTGCGACATGCATCGGAAGCATCTCGCCTGATTATTGAGTCTCGCCAGCGCGACAGGATCCCTTACCTGGCGGCAGCCATGTATAGCCGGCGGGTTTTAGATCTGGCCAGGTTCTTCAATCGTGGAATCGAGAGGGTGATCTACGAGTCGCCCATCAGGAACCACATCGGCGTCTTGAAAGCCGGCGATGTCTATACGGTGCCGGCGTGGAGCCTCAACTCTGTCTATTCCCATCTGCGGCCTCGTGGGGTATTCACCACGCTGTTATTTGGCTGCTTGCTGAATATCTCGCGAACCGGTGAGTACTTGTTTTACCGATTTTGCAAGTGGCTGCAACCCTCTTCCGAGGTTGCAGGCTAATGGCCAACTCTCTCGCCAGATGCGACGACATGTATCTACTCTCGCGTGGCTCTGGGGAGGCGATTCTGTTTCTCCATGGCATCCCCACAAGTTGCCGTCTTTGGGACGGCGTCATCGAGAGAATCTCCGGCCAATTCACCTGCATGGCGGTCGATCTACCCGGCCTGGGGCGAACAGCGGAAGCAGCGCAAGGTTTTCGGCAGTTGGACGCTTTCGCCGCCAACATCGAGGCCCTCCGGATCAAATGCAAGGTCGAGAAGTGGCACCTGGTAGGCCATGACGCCGGTTGCGCCATCGCCGTTCATTACGCGCACCAGTTCCCGGAACACGTTGGACGGTTAGCACTGCTCACGCCCTCTATCTTCCCTGAGCTGAGGCCGTTCTCTCTCTTCGAGGTGCTTCGCAAGCGCTTCCTCGGCGAGGCGATGGCTCCTGCCATCAACCTGCTCTTCTGGGAGCTCGTCATGCGACGGGCAGCCCACGGAAACAAAGACTTGATCGAGATGGTGAAGGATTTTCATGCACCTTTTGGTGGTCTTCGAGGTGCATGGCGGTTGATGTCTTTGTTGCGGTGGGGAAATCCGGTCGACGTGCTGGGATCGATCCCAGCGATGCTTCCACAACTGCTTATGCCAACCCTCATCGTTCACGGCGCCACTGACCCGGCAGTGCCATCAGCGTTCGCCGAGAGGGCCTCAAAGCTTATCCCTAACGCGCAGATGGTCCTTCTTGACTCCGGCCACTTTCTTCCTATGAACGAACCGGGGCGCATTGCCAACGAGTTGGCGCGCTTTTTCGGTAGTCATGAGGATTTGCCGGCGAAATGGGAAGAGGTTGCAGTCGCTACTGGCTAGCAGCGGATTCCATGGAGCAGAAAAAGCAGACGGGTGTCCCGAGTTCGCATCATGGTGAAAATCAGGTGGCCCTTTTGGAGGTAGACTTGCGTCCTTTCATTTATCTTTTCATCCTATTATCGACCGCTACCATTTTATGCGGTCAGACCCAGCAATCAAGCGCTAGCGGCCATCCCCTGAATTTCTTTGTATACGAACGGGCGCGTGCGGATGGCTGGCAGTGGTACAAAGCCCCACCTACCGAGGACGCTTATGGTTATGGTGAATCTCTGTTGCATTTTGGGGTCTCACAAAGCATCGCGCACTGGGACTGGAGGCTGGAGCTATCGCAGGCCACCATTCTCGATGCCCCCAATCGCGCAGTCAGTCCGGTTGCCGCCCAGGGCCAGCTTGGCTTAGGCGCCAGTTATTATGCCGGGAACGGCAATAATTCCTATCCCGCAGCGGCCTTTCTCAAGCAGGCATTCACTCGCTACAACTTTACAGGGGACGGCAAAGACATCCGTCTCGGACGCTTTGAATTCTTTGACGGCCTGGAGACAAAACCGAAGAATCCAACACTGGCTTGGCTCCAGCCCAACCGCGTGGCGCAACGGCTGGTCGGCAACTTTGGGTTCACCAACGCGCAGCGAAGTTTCGACGGAATCGATGCTCACTACGGACAAGGCACATGGGATGTGACCGCCATGGCCGGACGTTCCGACCAGGGCGTTTTCAACATGAACGGCAATCCGGAATTGAACGTCGATATCCAGTACCTGGCATACAGCAAATCCGATTGGCAGGATCGCTTCTTGTGGCGTGTGTTTGCAATTGGATATCACGACGGCCGCACAGGAATTGCGAAGACGGACAACCGCCCGCTGGCAGTGCGTCAGGGAGACCACCAAAACATTCGTGTGGGCACGTACGGCGGAGACTTTCTAACTGCCATTCCCGCGGGTCCGGGACAATTCGATTTCGTAGGCTGGGGAGCGCTGCAAAATGGCCAGTGGGGACCGCTGGAACAACGCTCAGGCGCTGCTGCTGTTGAGGGAGGGTACCAGCTTCTTCACGTTGCAAGTACACCGTGGCTGCGCGGCGGCTGGTTTCGAAGCAGCGGAGACAACAACAACGGCGATAATAAGCACGGCACTTTTTTTGAGCTGCTGCCCACTCCGCGTGGCTATGCGCGGTTGCCTCTCTACAATCTGATGAACATTCAGGACGAATTCGTGCAAATCATTGACCGCCCAAGGCGCCAGTGGGAGCTGCGCAGCGACCTGCACTGGCTGCAGCTCGCTTCAAACAAAGACCTCTGGTATCAGGGTGGCGGCGCATACGACAACAAGGTCTTCGGATACGTAGGACGTCCCAGCAATGGATTTTCATCTCTCACCAGTGTTGCCGATATCAGCTCGGATTGGCATGCCACTCCGCATCTAGACGTGGGTGGGTATTATGCCCACGGGTGGGGCAAAAGCGTGGTGGGCAGCATTTATCCGGAAAGCCATCGCGCCCAGTTTGCTTATCTCGAAGTGGTCTACCACTGGACCACGCCACAGCCACCGCATCGCTGACTCCGTCCTCTGTCCTCACGCAGAAGGGGCATTTCTGGCGCTGTCAAGGGCGGAGCAGAACCTGGCCACGGCGGCGGAGTCTACTCCGCCGCAAAAACACCTCTCGCGCGGAGTTCTATGGCCCACTTTTGCTCCGGCGCTCGTGCCATGAGCGATGCAAAGTGAAGCCGTCGATGGATGAGCTATTCTGAACCTGGCGTAACAACAATAGCGAGGGCGCGATGCAGCAGCACTACATTAAGCGCGTGGTTGATCTCACGGAACCGGAAGCAAACCAGATCTACCGGCTCTCGGTTGCGAATGCGAGAGAGGTCGTACTGAACGGATCTGCGGAGGCCGTGGGCCGCATAGCGGGCTCGTTTGCGCTCGTTGCGCGCGCAGGCAAGACGGTGAAGATGGCGCGCTCCCTTGACCGGCCCCTGCGCTACTTTCTCGCCAAGCGCCAGGCAGGTCCAGTGCTCATCGTTGCTGCGCGGATCGATGCGATTTACCACTGGCTGCAAGCGGAAGGACTCGAAGCACAATTCCACCCGAGCTATACGAGAATGGTTCCCGCCCATCACGTGGTTGAGCTCCAACTGATCGGTTGCCCCGATCCCGACCCGGTCTACACACGCTTCTTCACGCCTCCCCAAGGGGTGTTGACCACCGATCTGAACCAGATTGGGGCAGCGTACGTGGGCGCGCTGGCCGACGAAGTCGCGCAGTGGCTGCAGAGCGTGCCTGCGCATGAGCCCATTGGCGTGTGCTTCTCTGGCGGCATCGACAGCGGCAGCGTCTTTCTTGCCACCTACCACGTCATGCGTAAGCTGGGCATGAGTCTTTCGCGCCTCAAAGCCTTTGTACTCGACGTGGGTGACGGTCCCGATGTGGCCCAAGCCCGCGCGTTCCTCGATGCTCTTGGCCTGGGCCTCTTCCTTGAACCGGTAGCAGCGGATGCATCCTCGCTCGATGTCGATGAAACGATCCGGGTGGTCGAAGACTACAAAGCGCTCGATGTGCAGTCGGCCACGATGGCGATGGCGTTATGCCGGGGACTGCGCCAGCGCTATCCCGGCTGGCGTTACCTGGTCGATGGTGACGGCGGCGACGAAAACCTGAAGGACTATCCCATCGAGGAGAATCCTGAACTCACCATTCACAGCGTCATCAATAACCCGATGCTCTATCAGGAAGGATGGGGCGTGGGAAAGATCAAACATTCATTGACTTACAGCGGAGGACTTAGCCGCTCTTATAGCAGAACATACGCCCCGGCCCACCACTTCGGATTTAACGGCTTCAGTCCCTTCACGCAACCAGCGGTGGTCGCGGTAGCCGAAGGCATTCCGTTCATTGCTCTGACCAACTACGATGTGGAACGGTTGTATCAGCTCAAGGGCGAAATCGTATCGCGCGGTGTAAGGGCAGTTAGCGGCTTCGATATGCCGGTGTTCTCCAAGCGGCGCTTCCAGCACGGCGCGCTTTCCGAGAGCACGATGCATTCCAGGCTTCCGTTTCGCGAGGCGGAGTATCGCCAGAAATTTCTGTCGCTGTATCCATGAGCAACGTATCGCCATCCGTATACCCGGCCAGGGCCGCGGAACGCGATGCCTGGATACTCAGCCGCCGCCCGGCGCGAGAGAAACGCGACCCGTATTTACCCTACGAGTATTTCGTAGAAGAGGAGTGCGCAATCGGGCGGACGGTGCAACCGGTTGCCACGATCTTTCTCACCAATCGAGAATGCCCGTTTCGCTGTTTGATGTGCGATCTGTGGCGCAACACGCTCACCGAAACGGTACCTGCCGGAGCGATCCCTGCCCAGATCGATCACGCGCTTCTTAACCTTGCACCGGCGCGCCAGCTCAAGCTCTATAACAGCGGCAGCTTTTTCGATCCGCGGGCCATTCCTCCGGAAGACTACGCGGCCATCGCGCAGCGCGCCAACCGCTTCGAGAGGTTGATCGTAGAGAATCATCCCGCGCTC
>PLZN01000461.1 GCA_003152195.1 Acidobacteriaceae bacterium | reverse complement strand
CCATGAAGATACTGGCGGCCACGTTCAACGACTCGGCGCCGCTGATGCGCATGGTCAACTGCATCAGCCGAGCCATGGCCTCGATGACAATCTGCATGATCCCCAGGTGATAGAGCACGGCGAAAAAGGCGNNGATGGTGGGCAGGACCTGGAAGGCGATGATGAGCCCAAAGGAGGAGTGCTGCTTGCCCAGATCGCCAAAAACGAATCCCGAGCCGACGAAGGCATAGGCCAGCATGCGGTTTACCGCGTCTCCGGCCGCGGCTAAGGCTCGCTCCCCGGCATCAAAGCGCAGCACCAGCACGGCGAAGAACCATTGCAGCCCTAATCCCCAGGCTGCCGTCTGCCAGCGGATGGCCTTCCGGTTGGTCGAAAGCAGCCACGCCAGCGATAAGATTGCCACCAGCCCCAGCAACCCGGTCAATCGTCCCAAGCTGTTCTCCTTATTTCTCCCCGCGCAGTGCAAAACGGTGAGGAAGAACCTCATCGAAGCAATAGTCTTCCCAGCCGGACACGCCGAGAAAGATGACCCGGGAGGCCGGCCGCATGAACTCGCTCAACACCTGCAAACAAGCCCCACATGGGGGACTGGCTGCCTGGTTCAGGTTGGTGATCGCGCAGGCACGCACGCGCATCTGCGGTCCGTACTCGGCGACGGCACGAACCACGGCGGATCGCTCCGCGCAGATGGTCAGGCCGTAAGAGGCGTTCTCCACATTGGCGCCGGTGACGATGGCTCCGTTTTCGAGCAGCAGTGCCGCTCCCACGCGGAAGCCGGAGTAGGGCGCGTACGCCTGGCGCGCGGCATCGGCCGCCGCTCCGGTCAATTGCAACACTTGTCCACCTGAAAATTCAGGTTCGTCTGCTTGCATCGTGCCCCTGAGCGTAATGGCAGCCGGGCGGCGACGCAACAAAATCCGTGCCGCGGGCTTGTGGTTCCTCAGCGGAAAGCGCGACAAAGCCAGGGGTGGGCCCCATCCCCCCGATTTCCTGTGAGGCTTGGTGGGGTCAACAAACTTCATGCGGCTTTCCTTAGAGAAAGCCGCACAAGCGACTATGGCTGGTGCCGCGCAGTAGGAAATTCGGGGTCCTTGACGGTGCTTTTCCGGCAAGGGTGGGAAGCCACGAATCTCGATACAAACCGTTGTGGTATCCCACCCTTGAACGCAACGACGGGGTTCAAGGATGGGGCACCCGTCTTTTCGTGGCACTGCCTACTGTGCTTCTCCTCAACTCCGGTGCTCTATTCTTGATCTGGAGCTTATGGCGGCTAAGAAGCGAACTCGACCGGTGGATAGCGAGACGAACCTGCCCGACGATGTTCTGAACCTGTTCCATCCGCTCACGGCAGCCTGGTTTCGCGCCGTCTTCGAGCGACCCACCGCCCCGCAGCGGCTAGGCTGGCCGGCGATCGCGCGCGGCGAGAACACCCTGATTCTTGCTCCCACCGGCTCCGGCAAGACGCTGACCGCATTTCTCTGGTGTCTGGACCGGCTCATGCTGCACCGCGAGGGCGGGGAGCGCGAGGGCTGCCGCGTGATTTACATCAGCCCCCTTAAAGCCCTGGCCGTGGATGTGGAACGCAACCTGCGCTCGCCGCTGGCCGGCATGTCCAATATGGCCCGGCAGGCCGACGTCCCATTCCACCAGCCGGAGATCAGTATCCGTACCGGCGACACATCGCAGCGGGACCGAAGCCGCTTCCGCCGGCATCCGGCCGAGATCCTGATTACAACGCCGGAGTCGCTGTATCTGCTGCTTACCTCCGACGCGGCCTCGAGCCTGCGCCAGGCCGACACGGTGATCATCGACGAGATCCACGCGGTAGTGCCCACCAAGCGCGGCGCGCACCTGGCCCTTTCCCTGGAGCGCCTGGAGGCCATCACCGAGGGCCGCGTGCAACGTATTGGTCTCTCCGCTACGCAGCGTCCGTTGGAGGAGGTGGCGCACTTCCTCGGGGGATCGGCCGGCCCAGGACCGGAGTCTGCGGATGCAGAGCCTGCCCCGGCTGACCAGGACTCTTCCTTCGTCGCCTATCGCCCGGTCACCATCATCGACGCCAGCGAACCGAAGAAACTGGACCTGCGCATTGAAGTTCCGGTGGAGGATATGGCCCGCATGGGCCAGCGGGAGGAACTACCCAGCGGCGCGGCTTCACAGGGCCCCAAGCGGACTTCTATCTGGACCGCCATCCATCCTCGCCTGGTGGAGATCATTCGCCAGCGCCATTCCACTATCATCTTCGTCAACAGCCGCCGCATCGCCGAGCGCCTGGCCGGGGCGATCAACGAACTCGCCGGCGAGCAACTAGCCCGCGCCCACCATGGCTCACTGGCCGCGGCGCAGCGCTCCGAGATCGAAGAGCAGTTGAAGGCGGGACGCCTGCGCGCGCTGGTCGCGACCTCTTCGCTCGAGCTCGGCATCGATATGGGCGCGGTCGATCTGGTGGTGCAGATCGAGGCGCCGCCTTCCGTGGCCAGCGCCATGCAGCGCATCGGCCGGGCCGGGCACCACGTGGGCGCCTCGAGCGAAGGCATCATTTTTCCGAAGTATCGCGCCGACCTGGCCGCCTGCGCCGCGGTAACCCGCGCCATGCACGAGGGCCTGGTGGAATCGACGCGCTTCCTGCGCAACCCTCTGGACGTTCTGGCGCAGCAAATCGTTGCCATCGTGGCTCAGCCTCCCGCACTAGCCAGGATTACCTCGGCAGAGCGGAAGCAGCAGCCGATCGCGGCCGCCGAGATTGGCGTGGAAGAAGTTTTCCGGCTGGTCCGCGGAGCGGCTCCCTTCAGCGGTCTTACGCGCGCGGCGTTTACCGGCGTGCTTGATCTGCTTGCCGGCCGTTATCCTTCTGACGAATTTGCCGACCTCCGGCCCCGCATCACCTGGGACCGGGTGCGCGATACGCTCGCGCCGCGCGAGGGGGCAAAGATGCTGGCCATCCTGAATGGCGGCACCATTCCCGATCGCGGGCTTTACGGAGTGTTTCTCTCCGGGGCGGAAGGCAAGCCGGTCCGCGTGGGCGAGCTTGATGAAGAGATGGTTTTTGAGAGCCGGACCGGCGACACCTTTATCCTGGGCGCCTCGACCTGGCGCATCGATGAGATCACGCACGACCGCGTGCTCGTCTCTCCGGCGCCGGGGCAACCGGGCAAGATGCCGTTCTGGCATGGGGACAATGCCGGCCGGCCGCTCGAGTTTGGCAGGCGCATCGGCCAGTTGGTGCGTGAACTGCGCGCGATGCCGCGCAACGCCGCGATCAGCCGGCTGACCCGGGAGCACGATCTCGACACTCTCGCCGCGGAAAACCTCATCCGCTTCCTCGCTGACCAGGAAATTGCCACCACCGCGGTTCCAGATGACCGCACCATCGTCATCGAGCGCACACGCGACGAAATGGGCGATTGGCGCGTCTGCGTGCTCACCCCCTTCGGCAGCCGCATACATGCGCCCTGGGCCATGGCCATCACCGGCCGTATTCGTGCCAGTGGCGGTGCGGATGTGGAAGCGATGTGGGGCGACGATGGATTCGTGCTGCGCTTCCCCGACAGCGAAGCGCCGCCCGGCTCCGAACTAATTCTTCTCGACCCGGAAGAGGTCACGGACCTGGTGCTCCACCAGCTCAGCGGCACGGCGCTGTTCGCGGCGAAATTCCGCGAGAGCGCAGCGCGGGCGTTGCTCTTACCGCGGCGGCGTGCGCAAGGCCGTGCCCCCTTGTGGCAACAACGCAAGCGAGCCTACGATCTGCTCTCCGTCGCCTCCCGTTATCCTGGGTTTCCCATGCTGCTGGAGGCGTATCGCGAGTGTATGCGCGACGTCTTCGATATGCCCGCGCTGCTGGAGACGCTCCGCGCCATCCGCCAGCGCAGCGTGCACGTGCATGTCGCCGACACCCGCACCCCTTCTCCTTTCGCTTCGTCGCTCTTGTTCAGCTACGTTGCCAACTACATCTACGATGGCGACGCACCGCTGGCCGAGCGCCGGGCGCAGGCCCTGTCCATCGATCAGGAGCAGTTGCGCGACCTGCTGGGGGATGCCGACCTGCGCGAGCTGCTGGACGCGGATGCCATCGGCGAAGTGGAGGAACAGCTTCAGGGCCTGCTGGAGACGCAACGCGTCCGCTCTGCCGACGGCATCCATGACCTGCTGCTCCGCATTGGCGATCTCTCGCGCGAGGAACTGCTGCGGCGTCTCTCTGATCCCGATCTCGCCCGTCATCTGGAGCGGCTGCTCCGCGCGCGCCGGCTGCTGGAGATCAAGATAGCCGGACAAAAGCGTCTGATCGCCGTCGAAGACGCGGCTCGCTACCGCGATGCGCTGGGCATTCCGCTGCCCCCGGGAATCGCGCCCGCTCTGCTGCAGCCGGTGGCGGCCCCGGTACTCGAATTGGTTCGCCGCTTCGCCAGAACCCACGGTCCCTTCACCCTGCGTGAGATCACCTCCCGCTTTGCGCTGGATGCGCCGCGGGTAGAAAGCGCTTTGCAGGAATTGCTGGGCCGCATTGTGGAAGGGGGATTCCGTCCCGGCGGCGTCTACCGCGAATGGTGCGACGCCGAGGTGTTGCGTCTGATCCGGCGCAAGTCGTTGGCCCGGCTGCGCCGCGAGGTGGAGCCCATCGAGCCGCAGGCTTTGGTGCGGCTGGCCACCCACTGGCAGGGCGTGCTGCAGCGAAGGCGCGGCCTCGATGCCTTGCTGGACACCATCGAGCATCTGCAGGGCGCGCCGCTGGCCGCATCGCTGCTCGAAACGTCCATCCTGCCCGCGCGTCTGGCCAATTATTCTTCCGGCAGCCTGGATACCTTGATTGCCGCCGGCGAAGTAGTTTGGTGCGGCCTCGATTCGCTGGGCGAGCATGACGGGCGCATCGCCCTCTTTTTGGCCGATAAGCTTAGGGCCCTGCTCCCCCCGCGCGTCGATCCGACGGCCGAGAATCCGTTGAGCCCGCGCGAGCTCGCGCTTATGGAGCAACTAAGCCGGAGCGGCGCCGCCTTCTTCACCCAACTGCATGAGGCCGCGGGCGGGGGATACCCAGGCGAAACGCTCGATGCCCTGTGGAACCTGGTATGGCGCGGCCTGGTCACCAATGACACGTTTCACGCCTTGCGCGCGTATGTCGCCCGGCCGGCCACTTCACGGCAGCCTAAGCGCCAGCACAATCTTCCTTCCTTTCGCTCCCGGCGTACTACGCCGCCCAGCGCCCAGGGCCGCTGGAGCCTGGTTCCCTCTTCCCTCGCCTCGGCGACCGAATGGAGCCACGCCGTTGCCAACCAGTTGCTGAATCGCTATGGCGTGCTCACCCGGGAGTCGGCTGCCATGGAAAACCTGCCGGGCGGCTTCAGCGCCATCTACGACGTGCTCAAAGCGCTCGAAGAAAGTGGCCGCATACGCCGCGGCTATTTTGTGGCGGGTTTGGGGGCGACGCAGTTCGCTCTTCCCGCGGCGGTCGATCTATTGCGTTCGCTGCGCAATGGGCCGCCGCTGGAAAAGCCTGAAATGGTGGCTCTCGCGGCCACCGATCCGGCCAATTTATATGGCTCTGTGCTGCGCTGGCCGGGAGCCAGTGAAGAGGCGGCGGAGAGCGCTCCGCGCCTGCTCACGCGCAGCGCCGCTGCGATTGTAGTGCTGCGCAACGGTGAGCTGGTGGCCTACCTGCGCCGCAATCAACCCAATCTGCAAATCTGGGTGCCCAGCGAGGAACCGGAGCGCTCCACCACAGCGCGCGACCTCAGTCTCTTTCTCGCTACCCTGGCCCAGGAGGAGATGCTGCGCCGCGAAGATCTACGCGGCGGCATGCTCATCTCTGCAATTAACGGCCAGCCTGCGGCGCACCACTTCCTCGCCCGCTTCCTGCAGGATGCTGGTTTCCATCTTGCGCCGCACGGCCTCAATTTTCGCCGTGCGCTGCTGCCGGCGGCTGAGTTGCCGGCTCCTATTGCCCCTGGGCCCGGGAATGGCGTCACCTCCAAGGTGCAATAGGAGAACGGTTGTTTTGTGCCTGAAGGCGATACCATCTTCCGTTCTGCTCGCGCTCCGCACCAGGCATTTGCCGGCAAGACGGTCACGCGCTTTGAGACGGCGTACGCTCCGCTGGCCAGCGTGAATGATCAGAGCCCTGTAGCCGGCCGCACCATCGAGCAAGTCGAGTCGCGGGGGAAATGGTTGCTCATTCATTTTTCCGGCGATCTCATCCTGGTGACGCACATGCTGATGAGCGGCAGCTGGCACATCTACCGGGTGGGGGAACGCTGGAAGCGCGCTCGCAGTCACATGCGGGTGGTGCTGGACACGGCTGATCCGCAGGCGGTCGCGTTTGATGTGCCGGTGGCCCGTTTTCACACTGCGCGGACGCTGCAGCGGTTTGCAGGCTTGGCCGGCCTGGGACCTGATTTGTTGGGCAAAGGGTTTGCGATTGATGAAGCCGCGACCCGCCTGCTCGATCGCGGCGAAGAAGAGATAGGAAATGTGTTGCTCAACCAGCGGGTTTTGGCTGGGATCGGGAATGTCTTCAAATCCGAGATCTGCTTTGTGTGCGGAGTCAACCCGTTCCGGAGGGTGGCTACGTTGCGCGCGCAGGAGATCGAGTGCCTGCTTGCGACTGCGCGCCGATTTCTCGCCGCTAGAGCAGTTTCGCAATTACTGTGGCCTGATAAAGATGGCGAGGTGTGGTTTTCCTTGGAAGAAAACCACGAAAAGACCTATCGCTCCGGTCTACACCAATTGCGAAACC
>PLZN01000587.1 GCA_003152195.1 Acidobacteriaceae bacterium | reverse complement strand
ATCGATTACGAGCAATTCTGCGGCATCCAGCCGGTGCCTGCGGCCGATGCGGCGCAGGTAAACGGCATCGATCAGATCGCGGTGACGGCCTTCAAGCAGCAGCGCGACGCGGGCAAGGATTACTTTCTCCTCGATGTGCGCGAGCCGCATGAGTTCAAAATCGCGGAGATCGGGGGTTATCTGATTCCTCTGGGCGACCTGCCCAAGCGCGTGGGCGAGCTGGATAGCAGCCGCGAGATCGTGGTGCACTGCAAGATGGGTNNGTCAACGAACTTCATGCGGCTTTCTAAAAGAAACAAGTTCTCGATTAAGCGGTAATTTGGACGGTGAATCCGCCTTTCTCTGGACTTATGCATTGAATTTCGTGGACCCCCGCGCAAAATACAGGTCCCGATCGCCGTCCCTACCGGGACTGTGTTCCCCAGTTCCTTGAATCAATCTGTCATCCCCACGAAACCTGAATTATGTCATCCCGGAAGCGAACCCCGGATTCATTTCATCCCCCGAGGGTCGGCAACGCCGGTGAATGACTTTGAGGAAAACCGCAAGAAGTTCGCTGATCCCACCAAACCCCGACAGGAAACCCGGCTCGCGCATCCCTTCCTTGAACCCAAAGAACGGGTTCAAGGAAAGGGCACGGCCGTCTTGTCGCTAGGTTCCTAGCGTGCCCAACACGTAGCTCCTCTCTTCACCCCCCCCGCGAGAAATCCGCTTGAGTGCGGTCTCGGGAATTCTTTTGCCGGACACCTCGCCTCCTCGGTATACTCCGGGGGCTTGCATTATCCTTTTTTTCGCCTGCCGGGGTGCTGCCCTTTTCGGAAGCGAGCTTGCGGAGAGAGGCACCAGGCAGGGAGCCCGCATGGACCTGGTTCTAATCCGAATTCTGTTCGTCCTTATTCTTACCGCGGCCTGTTTCTTTCTCCGGCCTTTCGCGCTGCAACCGTGGACCGCGGCCTTGCTGGGCGCCGCTGCTGCCGCCGCTGCCATCGTCTTTGAGTTGCGCGTCCGGGCTTTGAGCGTGACCCGCCTTCTGGCCGCGGTGCTGGGCAGCGTGCTGGGGATCGCAGGCGCGGCGCTCTTCTGCACGGTGCTGAGTGGAAGTCTGCCTCCGGGGCCCACGCGGGAGTGGCTGCAGCTTTTCGTGCTCATGCTCATGTCGTACGTGGGGCTGGTGGTGGGCGCCAGCAAGGGCGACTTACTGGACTTCAGCCGCGGCTTGGCCGGGCTCTTTGCCGGCGAGCGCGCCACGGCCGGGGAGCGCAACCTCAAGATCCTCGACACCAGCGCCATTATCGATGGCCGCATTGCCGACGTGGTGGAGACGGGCTTTCTGGAAGGAACGCTGCTGGTGCCGGAGTTCGTATTACGTGAGCTGCAGATGATAGCCGATTCCTCGGATGGCTCCAGGCGGCAGCGCGGCCGGCGGGGACTGGATATTCTGCAAAAGATGCAGGCCCACCCTTTGCTCACCGTGCGTATCATCGAGGAGGACTTCCCCCAGCTACGCGAAGTGGATCTGAAGCTGATCGAGCTGGCCAAGAAGATGGGCGGCCAGATCGTGACCAACGATTTCAACCTCAGCAAAGTAGCTCAACTGCACCACGTGCGGGCGCTGAATCTCAATGATCTGGCCAATTCATTGAAACCACTGGTGCTACCCGGCGAAAAGATGAACGTCGTCGTGCTCAAAGAGGGCAAGGAATACAACCAGGGAGTGGGCTACCTGGATGATGGAACCATGGTCGTGGTCGACCACGCCCGGCGTATGATTGGCCGCGCCGTCGAGATCACGGTAACCAGTGTGTTGCAAACCGCATCGGGCAAGATGATCTTCGGCAAGATTGAGGATGTCACGCTCAAACCGGAGGCCGTGCGCACCATCAGCGAGCTCTCCAGTTGACTCTTCCGCTGGCTGGCATTAGCTCCGCGAGGCTACCGGGAAGGCGCCTTGCGAGCTACGCAGACCGTGATTTCGATTAAATTGTTGAGCCGGCGCGGAAAGTAACGAGAAACAGATTTGACAGGCGGAATCCGCCGGGTACAATCTTGCCGAGAAGCACACGTTGCACACTCAACCTCCCAGATGGACACCGCCTGCAAACACCCCAAAGTACGCGTGGTAGCGCGTGAAGAGGACGTCGAATACGTCGAATGTCTAGATTGTGGCCAGGTATTCGACTCGAACGAGTTCCGCGACATGGAAATCGAGGAAGAAGTGGCGCAGGAGACGGAAGAAGACATTAAGTAGCGCGCACAGTATCGTGCCTGACGCCGGGCTCTCTCCTCCGTAGGTTGAGCGGGGTGGCTTGCACGTTGCTGCCGGGTCCCCTAAGTCCGGAGGCGGCCGCGCTATCCTTGTGCCCTGAGGCGTCAGCTCCCTGGACCCCCTTGTGTCAGGCCCCATAAATATTTGTGCTTAGGAAGCGATTGCGGAATTTGCCCTGTGGATCGTAGTGCGCCAGCAGCCCCTGGTAGCTGGACATCTGTGCGTAGAGGGGCTTGATCCGGGAGGGTGACATGGTAAACAGCTTTCCCCAGTGGGGGCGGGCATCAAAGGGCGCCAACTTCTCTTCAATCATCGGGAGTACAGTCTTGACCGCCGGCCATTCCGGTTTCCAGGTAAAGTGAATCGCCATCGAAGGCCGTTGGTAGGCGGTGCTCATCCAAAG
>PLZN01000098.1 GCA_003152195.1 Acidobacteriaceae bacterium | reverse complement strand
TTGGTGCCGAGGTGGTTCTTGCCATTGATCTCGTTGAGGATCGCGTCGACCTTCAAGGTGTCGTAGCACTGAATATTCTGGAAGCTGTTGGTCCAGGCTGTCAGATCCGAGCCTGTATCCTGGACCGTGGCGCAGGATACGCCTGTGGGTGTTGTAACGCCAGCGAGGCCGATCACGGTGGAGTTGATTTCAGGCCCATAGAAGTCGTCGAGCGCAATGGGGCCAAGACCAGCGGCGACCGCCGAGTAGGCGGGATGCTTGTCGGACCATGCCGCGTATCCACCCGCCTGGTGAATGACGCTGAAGATGGTGTTAGCGCGGACGAAATTCCACGGGTAAACGGGATTGCAGCCTTTACTGGGATCGCGGACAAGTTTCTTGGGATCGATGGAGGCGATGCCACCGTCGGTCAGCGCCGCGCCGGGCGCGCCGCCGTTCACTTTGGTCTGGTCGATGTCGATGCCTTCTTCATACTCGGTGGTGGTGCCGGTCGGGGCCGTGTTTGGGGTGCAGGGGCCGGCTGCCAGGCCATTCCCCGTGGTCTTTGCGGGGGCGTCAAAATTCCGCGAATAGGCGACGTCGTAGTAGATGCCGGTCAGGGCGGGGCTTCCACCGGTGACGATCGAGATCAGGCCGGGGAAGGAATCCGAAGGNNAGGTGCTGGCGGCGACGTAGTTGACCCCCGTCTTGCCCAGGGCAGCAAGCGCCGGGCAGTAGGGTTCACCACTGTTCACCGTGCTGATGCCGTTTGCGCAGTTGGCGAAATCCACAGCGTGCATACCGTCGACGCTGATGAGAAGAACACGCTTAATGTGGCCTTTGGCGAAGTCGTTGTCTTGTGCGATCGCGGAAACTGCCGAACACGCAGCCGCGAGCGAAAGTATAGCAATTGCTTTTTTCATTGTTGCCTCCGGGAACAATAGGTACTAGAGTCCGCGGAGAGATTGCATTGCTGGCACATGAAAATTGAGTGAATGGAATTTAATCGGCGATAGAAAGAAAACTAAGGGGGCACAGAATGATCCACGACATGCTTCACCAACTATTTCAGGTGCACTATATCCACGAAGTTCTCCATCTGTTGAGTGGGTGTGTGGGCTCGTTCTTTGGAACCTGGGCCTACTTCTCGATATTCCAAAAGCGCAGATAGGAGCGAATCGGCATTATGGGGAGACAATAGCAACATCTCGCCCAGATTCACGCTTAGCTCAGAAAATAAGCTGCTTCTACGGACTATTTGGCGGAGGGAGAGGGATTCGNNTCAACCGCTCACACATCCCTCCGCGAGAGCAGTAACAATAGCTCTATGATACGACGGCGGCCTGTCACCCGGCTCCAGATTAAAACAACGCGACAGACTTACCATGCCAGGGTGGCGACAGCATTGCGGGGGAGAGAAAAGCAGAGCTGCTGGCCCGCGTAGACAATGCGCAGACCCCTGCCCTCTCCCGGATTAGTCATGACCAAGGCGAAACCGCCGTCGGGGTTTCGCACTGCTAAATGCCGCAGGCCGGGTGCACTGCTGGTGCTGGCGATGCGTCGGCCATCCCTCTGCAGATGCTGCGAAAAGTGGCGCAATGCGTGGCATTGACCGCTTTTTAATAAGATTCCGTCATCCCTGAGAGTCACCAGACCACCGCACGTGAAGGGTCCCAGGTTTGGCTTGCCCCGAGGATCGAGCATCAGGTTCCACGCAATCGCGCAGCGGCACCAGTTCTCCAGCACATCGGTGAAGATGCCGCCCCACTTGGCCCAATCCCTCCCGTAATCCGGGTCGTCGATAAAGGGGCCTCCTTCGGTCCAGTAGAAGGGCATGTCCGGTTCCTTCTGGTGCACAAGACTCATTTGATCGGGCGTACCCTCGTACCCGTGCCATGCCACACCATCCACATATTTGGTCAACTGCTTGTCCTCGAGCTGCGATGCCACCCGCTGGTGGTAACTGTAGTTATGGTCGAGCAACCAAATCTGAGTCTCCTGGTGCTGCGCTCGTAGCAGAGGGCCTAAATGATCGCGGACGAACGCCGCCTCCAACTCGGGTGACCAGCGGCAGGCGGGCATTCTGCCATTCTGAGTGGTCGCAATCTCGTTCTGAGAAGTGATCGCATCGACGGGCGCCCCGGCCTGCGCATAGCCCTGCAGAAATTTCTCCAGGTAGCGGGAATAGACGCCGAGATATTTCTCCGACATCCACCCGCCCAGCATGGATCCGTTGGACAGCTCCCAAAGGGAATGGGCGTAGGGATCGAGATAGTTTTCCGCCGTTCGCCCGCCAAAAGTTGTTCCATATGTCTTCATCCAGCCCGGAGGACTCCACGGGGCCGCCATAAGAAAGAGGCTGGGGTTGATCTCCCGGATCTCGCGCAGCGTGGGCAGAATGTAGGCCTCATCGTGCTTCAGGCTGAAGTGGTTCAGGTTCACGTCATCGGGAACATCGTCATAGGAGTAGACACTCCGGGAGTAATCGCTCGCGCCGATGCAGCAGCGGCCTACATTCAGGTTCAACCCCGAGGGCGAATATATCTCGCTCAGGAAATCATGGCGGGCCGCGGGCCCCATGCCACTCAAGAGGAAGCAGGAGGCGTCGGTGAGCGCGGCGCCAAAGCCGAGAATGGGCTGATATTGACGGGTGCTATCGATCTCTATGGTGGCTCCCGGCACACCGGCCACCGCCTTGGACCAATGCAAGGGGGGATGCGCGGCGTGCTTTTCCGCTGCATCCGTAACGTAGAGGAGGGCCGGCTGGGCGCGCTGGGCTTTCATCCACTGGGGCAACAGAGCCAACATGGAGCTGGAGGCCGCGCTGCGAAGAAAGACGCGGCGATTCAACAGCGATGGAATCTGTGCCTTGGGTCTCATGGTTACTCGGAGTTCTCCTTTTTTTACATCCCGCGCGGGAAATTGGATTCATATCATGACTGAAGTTAGTGCTCGGTGACCCTCCTTCCGGCGAGCCTTGTGGAAACCGCGCCATTGATCGGGTGNNGCGATGTCGAAGTCTTGGCTTGAAGGGTTGACATTTGGACCGATCGGCCCCGTAGGCCCAGCTCCAGCGGTCGTCGAGACGCTTTGTTTGCCGGATAGCGCCAGAACGCCGACCGCGTCCACCACCGTGGCGGTAACCGCGTGGGAACCGCTTGAGAGACCCGCGGCACCGTACTTCAGGATGTAAGGCCCCCCACCCATCACGGCGCTCACATAATGGCCGTCGATCGCGAAGACCACTCCCTGCATCCCGTACTCGACGGTGGTTACGGTGGCTGTGGCGGTCAAAGTGCCGGAAGCGTTCGAGACCGCCCCCAATGAGACTGCGAGAGAAGCCAGACCGGGCGGGCAACTTCCGGCATTCCGGTTCCGCCGGTATGTAACCGTGGTCCTGCCGTTTGCATCGGCAAATGCTGTGTTGCTGGGCCCCGGCGGGGCGATGATCATGCAGCCATAGTTGTCCTGCATGTACCCGCCGGCAGTGCCCACAAATCCGTATCCGGCGTTCCCCCATTGCCCCATGACGGTGTTGTTATAGATGTTCATGTTCTCGGCGCCGACCTCGATGCCGATGCCGGTGTACTGCTGGGTGTTTCTGACCCCCTTAAGTAGATTGTTGTACCAGAGCACGCCGCTCATCGGGATGACAGCCGGCGTGGTTTGTCCCGGTTGGATTTGAGTGGCCATGGGCGAGGAAAAACCGAAGGTCAAGGCGTAGGGAAAAGGACCGCCGGCGTTCTGGTCGAAGTTGTCGTAGACTTGATAGTTGGCAATGCCTGCATTGTAAGTAGCGTTGCCGCATCCGTTCCCGGTGTTGATCTCCATGAACATCCGATGATGGGAATCGGAGTAGTTGTGATGGATCAGCATGTTCCGTGCCTGGAACTGCTGACCCTGGCAGGCTTTGATGTTCTGGTAGTCATGCAGGAAGGTATTGTGATCGATCGAGTAATTCGACCCGCCATAGAACCAGATGGCCGCGCGGGCCGAGTCGCCGTCTGGATCGTACTTTTCATCGTAGGTCTTGCCCGCTGAGTTATAGCCGTCGTTGTACGGCATGATGTTAGAAAATGTGTTGTGCCTGATCACTACGTTATTCGAACCGCCTCCGATGAAAATCCCTCCATCTGAGCGAAACTTGTTCGGACCATAAGTCATGTTCTCGAAGGTGTTGTAGGTGAAGGTCAGGTTGGTCAATGCCTGCCTGAGTGTTTGTCCTCCATCGCCGCCATTTCCATAAGCCTGAATCCCTCCGCCATTGAAGATGCACCCGGTCGTGGCCGAGCCGCCGATGGCCGTGTTCGACTGGATATTGGCGAATATGTCTGTGCCATTGTTGGGTCCGACGAACGAAGCTCCCGCTTGGCATTTAACCCTCACCCCGGTCGAGAACAGTACGGTCGATGCCAGGTGATACGTTCCAGGGGAGGGAAACACGGCCGTGTCTCCGGCGGCCATCGCCGCTACGCCACGCTGGATAGCGGGGTAGTCGTTAGTTGTTCCGTTACC
>PLZN01000360.1 GCA_003152195.1 Acidobacteriaceae bacterium | reverse complement strand
CCAGATAGCAGCCCTTGCTGAAGTTGAGCGCCTGCATCTGGGCAGTTTCCTGCGCCAGGTCACGATCGTTGAGGTCGATACCGTAGAGCGGGATTGCCTCGAAGACGCGCAGCGCCTCGACCGCTTCGAGCCCACACGGAGTGGCTCCAGCAGCCTGAAGCGTTTCCCAGACGGCAAGCACATGCTCCGGGGAAAACCACAGCTCATAACGGGGAACCGAAACGTGGTAGGCCTCGATGATGGTGCAGGCTACCTCGCCGATACGAGCGGTGCTCATGCGGGCGTTTCCGTCCTGCACTCCGGGTGCAGGCTCCGCGCCGGAATTTGGCGGTGTAAAGCCAAGCGTAGCCAGCACCTGGGGCGCGCCTGGTCCGGCCAGCGCCAGGGCCGTCCAGTGGTGGCTAACGTCTGCCAGTTCCACATCGTCCATTATGACAAAGTGGTCAAGATGGCGCAGCAGTGCCGCGATCTGGTCGCAACCGGTATCGAGCAGCAGATCGCCGGGGCGCCGGTATACGTAGCAATCGCCCTGTATGCGCCCTTGGACGCTGAGCAGAAAGCTGTAGTTTCCCTGTCCTTCGGGGAGCGATTGCACGGTGTTCGAGACCATGCCGTTGAGCCAACGCAAGCGGTCGCCGCCAGTAACCAGAATCTTGCCCCGCCAGCCCAGATCGCTGATGCCGGCGGAGTGCAAAAGGGAATCAATTTCCCCGGGCAGATCGTCAAACATGCGGGGCGTGAAGGCGCCACAATGCAGGCCAAGCACCGGAGGGGCGAGCCGGGCTGCAATGTCTTGCTGTGCGAGTGCGGCGCTTAGAGGGGTGGGTTTAGCCTCTTGGAGTGCACGCGGAGCGGTAATCGGATCCGGATCGCTCATGGCAGAAAGCACAATAAAATTATAGCCTTGCATCAGCAAGTGCGCGGCGGCGCGAAGGCGGAGCGCGGAAAAGGTCGAACAATGAAGCTTATTTGCAAGAAGTCCTGGGATTCGATCGCGGCGTCCCTCCTCCTGGCTTGCGCGCTATGCGCATTCGCCCAGGACAGCCCCTCACCCCCGGGCACGCAGACCACGCCACCGCAGCCGCCGCAAAAAGAGACCCGCATCAGCCCGGAGGAGACCAAGGAGCTCTTTCGTTCTTTGAATCTGATTCTTTCCTTTGCCAGTGATGACACCAAGTTGCAGATACGGCATGAGGTGAAGCGGCGTCTCATCTCCCGCGACCAGGTGGAAAAGTACATTCTGGAAAAGTTTCACGACGACAAGGATGCCAAACGCATGCAGCGTGAAGAGATCGTGCTCAAGAAGTTTGGGCTTCTTGACCGGGACTTCCAGTTGCAGCCCTTCCTGGTGAGTCTGTTGAAGGAACAGATTGCCGGCTACTACGACAACAAGACCAAAACAGTGAACCTGTTGGACTGGGTCTCGCCGGAGGAGCAGAAGCCGGTCATCGCGCATGAGCTGACTCACGCGTTGCAGGACCAGCATACGGATCTCGATAAATGGGAGCCGGATGAGCCGGATACGATTGCCAAGAACGTTACCGAAGACAATGAGCGGGTAGCCATCGATGAGCGGGATTCAGCCCGTGATGCCGTGCTCGAGGGGCAGGCGATGGCGGTTTATTTGGACTATACCCTCAAGCCCCACGGCAAGAGTCTGCTCACTTCGCCTGACGTGATGCAAAACTTCAAAGACTCTACAGATGCTTCGCAGAGTTCGCCGGTAATGGACCGGGCGCCTCTATTGTTGCAGGAATCGCTCCTTTTTCCCTATCGCGACGGGCTGGGATTCGAGCAAAGGCTGTTAAAGGACAAGGGGGCGCAATACGCCTTCGCCGGGGTGTTGGACCGCCCGCCCTCGACCAGCTACGAAATCATGAACCCACGCGCCTATGAACGGTCCGCGCCTGTTCCCCTGTTGCGCATGCCCGATGTGCACCCGCTGCTTGACGCCGACTACCACCCTTATGACATCGGCGTGATGGGCGAGCTCGACGTGCGCATTTTGACCGAGCTTTTCGACGGTCCTGACGAAGCCGCAAAGCTCACGCCGCAATGGAAGGGAGGTCTGTACTACGCGGTGCAGAGCCGCAAGGCACTCACTCCCGAGCAGCAGGCGGCTACCTCCTCGGTCGCCCTGATTTATCTTTCCGCCTGGCGGACCGAAGGGGCGGCGAGGGAGTTTGCCACGCTCTACGCCCAGGAACTGAGCAGGAAATACTCGGGCGTCGTCCGGGATCCCGATGCGGAGTCATCTCCTACCGAGCAGGTGTACAAGGGGAGTGAGGGGCCGGTGCTGGTCGTGAGGGAAGGCACCCAGGTGTTCGTAAGCGAGAGCTTTGATCTCACTCTGGCGCGAAAACTTCAGTTCGTTTTCTTCGGAGCGCAGCAAGATGGGGAGATGCAGGCAGTGGAGCATGGCCCGGTGGCGGCTGACGAACTTACCACGCACCTGACACGGCTGATGAGCGGCTGCGGGCTGATGAAAGTCTCCTTGTTGCACTAGGCTTCTTTGCGGCATGAAGGGGAACCGCAGCTCCACTACGCTCCCCCGGATTTCCTGTTGNNAAACAAAATGCCCTCGCCGGAGCGAGAGCATTTCAATTTTGTCATCCCGACCGGAGCGAAGCGTAGGGACCTGCGGTTTCTGTTCTCCCTGCGTAGAGCACCTTCGGGGGCCCAGCTTCGCACCAGCGAGCAGGTATACTTAGAACGAATTTGCAGTTTATCCCTAAGAGACGCGAACCGGGTAAGGGCGCGTGCGGAGCCGGGTTTGCAGCAGGCGGAAATTGGAATCATCGGCGGCAGCGGCCTCTACTCGATGCCCGGCCTGAGCAATCCTCACCAGGTTCAGGTAAGTACGCCGTTCGGCGATCCCTCGGATGTCCTCATCGCCGGCGAGCTGGAGGGGCGGCAGGTGGTTTTTCTGGCCCGCCACGGCAGGGGCCATCGGCTCTTGCCCACCGAGCTG
Source organism: Acidobacteriaceae bacterium (assembly GCA_003152195.1). Classification (GTDB taxonomy): domain Bacteria; phylum Acidobacteriota; class Terriglobia; order Terriglobales; family Acidobacteriaceae; genus PALSA-350. The sequence continues at coordinate 3,303 of PLZN01000360.1, read as the reverse complement.
AACTTCCGCGCCAATATCTTCGCGATGAAGAAGCTGGGCGTGGAACGGATCATCTCCGTCTCCGCCGTCGGGTCGCTCAAGCAGGAGCATAAGCCGACCGACTTTGTTATTCCCGATCAATTCATCGACCGCACATCGCTGCGCAGCTCCACTTTCTTCGGGGACGGGATCGTGGGCCATGTGTCGTTTGGCGATCCGGTCTGTGCGACGGTCGCCAAAGCAATCCAGCAGGGCGCAGAGAGCGCCGCGATCATGGCAAAATTGGGCGGCGTCTATGTCTGCATCGAAGGCCCGCAATTTTCCACCCGTGCCGAATCGAATCTTTATCGCAGTTGGGGCGCTGACGTCATCGGCATGACCAACCTTCAGGAAGCCAAGCTGGCCCGCGAAGCGGAGATCTGCTACGCGACCATGGCGATGGTCACCGACTATGATTGCTGGCACCAGGAGCATGACGCCGTCACGGTCGATCAGGTGGTCGCGGTCATGCACCGGAATTCGGAGAACGCCGCCCGGGTTGTGAGGGCCGCGGTTGCGGCCATGCCTCGGGAGCGCGCCTGCGCCTGCGCGGCCGCCTTGAAATTCGCCATCCTTACCAGCCCAGAGGCCATTCCAGCGGCAACCCGCAACAAGCTGGATTTGCTGCTGGGCAAGTATTTTTCCTGAAGAAAGAATCCATGGCCATTCTCGTAGTAGGCAGTGTTGCATTTGACAGCATCGAGACGCCGCAAGGCCGGCGAGACCGGTGCCTTGGCGGCGCAGCAACCTATTTTGCGCTCGCCGCGAGCTACTTCACCGACGTTCGGGTCATCGCCGTGGTCGGTGAAGACTTCACCGCCGAGCACGAGGCCGTACTCACTCGTCGCGGGGTGGATACGCAGGGTCTCGAGCACACCTCCGGCAAGAGCTTCCATTGGACCGGGTCTTATGTGAAGAGTCTGAACGAGGCACAGACACTCAAGACAGAGCTAAACGTCTTCGAGAGTTTTTCGCCCAAAGTACCTGCTGCGTATAGGGATAGCGAGTTCCTCTTTCTGGCCAACATCGACCCGGTGTTGCAAAGTAGTGTGCGCCGGCAAATGCCGAAGGTCCGCATGGTGTGCGGCGATACGATGAACTACTGGATTACCGGCCACCGGGCGAACCTGGCCAAGGTACTCACGGGACTGGATGCGCTCCTGATCAATGACGGAGAAGCCAAGCTGCTTGCCGATGACACGAATCTTGTGCTCGCCGCGCGCAAGATTCTGGAGATGGGCCCGAAGGCCCTGATCGTCAAGCACGGTGAATACGGGGCCACGGCGTTCTTCAGTGAGCATCCCTTCAATGGAGAAGGCGCCGCCAGGATGACGCTGCCTTTCCGCGCCCCCGCCTTACCGCTGGACAGGGTGGTCGATCCCACGGGTGCAGGGGATTCCTTTGCCGGTGGCTTCTTTGGGTATCTTGCATCGCAACAACAAGTTACCCTCAAAAACTTCAAGCAAGCCATGTTCTATGGTGGGGTGATGGGCTCCTTTGCTGTGCAGCGCTTCGGTACGGAACAGATGCAATCGCTCACCCGAGAGGAGATCGATCAGCGCTTCGCTCTCTTCCGTGAGCTCTCTCACCTTGACTGAGACGCGCAGCGATCCGGCCGCGATCCGGCGGGAGACCCTCCTGGTGGCATGGGCGGCCCTGGCCATCGCGCTGGTGGCACTCGCCTATTGCGTCCGCCACGGCACGCTTCTTCTTTTCGGCGACGCGGTGGCGCATCTGCACATTGCCCGTCGCGTCCTCGATTCGCTCAACCCTGGCTTCCGCCAGTTGGGGTCCGTTTGGCTGCCGCTGCCGCACATTCTTCTTTTGCCTTTTGTCTGGGACATGGCCTGGTGGCGCAGTGGTCTGGCCGGAGCCTGCCTCTCGATTCCCAGCTATGTGCTGGGCTGCGCGGGCATCTACCGATTGGCTCGCATGTGGCTGGGTATGCCGGCTGCCGTCGTGGTTGTGGCCTTCTATGGGCTGAATCCCGGCCTGCTCTATATGGCCACGACTGCCATGACCGAGCCCCTGTTCCTGGCGGAGGTGATCTGGGCCGTCGTGTTGATTGTTCAGTATGAACGTGCCCTCGCGGATGAGGGGCTACCGCCCACCGAATTGACGATCGACCCGCTCGAGTCAGCCGGGAACCCTACGGCCAGCCGGCTATTGATCAGCGCAGGGCTGGTCCTGGTTTGCGCCATTTTTACGCGCTACGACGGGTGGGTGTACGCCGCCGCCGCTTGGCTTTTCGCAACCCGGCCGCTGATCATTTGCTTGCGGCATTGGGACCGCCGGCGCTGGGGGCCTGTCGGAGGCGCCTGGGTGCTGTTTACGGCCCTGCTGCTTGGCGCTCCCTCGTTGTGGCTGGCCTACAACGCCAAGCAGTTCGGCGATCCGCTGGACTTCATCCGTGGTCCCTACTCGGCCCGAGCCATCGAAGCCAAAACCACTCCGCCCGGTTCGCCTCCGCATCCGGGCTTCCATAACATGCGCGTTTCGGCCCACTACTTTCTCAAGGCAGCGGAACTGGGCGCGGCTCCGCTGCGGCAGGGAAACCTGCTGTTCTGGCTCAGCATCGCCGGCACGCTGGCAGCGTTGTGGGTCTTTCGCCGGCGGCAGATCTGGCCGGTGCTGCTGCTCTGGCTGCCGCTGCCCTTCTACGCTTACGCCGTCGCCTATGGATCCGTGCCGATCTTCATTCCCATCTGGTGGCCTTTTTCCTGGTACAACACGCGTTATGGCATGGAACTGCTGCCCGCCTTTGCGCTGTTTGCGGGTTGCCTGATTCCGGTGCTGATCTCCCGCCCGCCAAAACTACGACGCTACGCCATCCTGGCGAGTTTGCTGTTGGTCGTGGCCAACAGCGTCGTGTTGCTACGATCCCGGCCGTTGGTATTTGAGGAGGCGTTCGTCAACTCGCGTACGCGGCTCCCCTTTGAATACGCGCTGACCAAGGCTCTGCGTGAGATGCCTACGCAGGGAATGATCCTGATGCACGTCTCGAGCGATGTCGGCGCGGTGCAGCAAGCGGGCATCCCGCTGCGCCGCGTTGTGAATGAAGGGGACTACTTGACGTGGCAGCGCGCCCTGGAAGATCCCGCACGAGGCGCGGCCATGGTGGTCGCACTCGATGGAGATCGAGTATCCCAAGCCGTTCAGCGCCACCCTGAAGGGTTGCGGCTGATCAACGTAATCTGCTCCACCAGCAACCCCTGCGCCCGCATCTACCGTTCCGAGCTTGCGGGTAGCCGCTAGGATGAAGAAAAGAAACCGCAGATCCCTCCA
>PLZN01000317.1 GCA_003152195.1 Acidobacteriaceae bacterium | reverse complement strand
CCCGGAAAAATGTAGAAACTCCAGAGGCGGCTTTCCTTAAAGAAAGCCGCACACGCTGCCATGGCTGGGGCCGCGGAGTAGGAAATCCGGGTCCTTTGCGCTCTTTGCAAAGGGTGGGATACGCGACGGTCGGTATCGAGATTTGTGGTATCCCACCCTTCGCGAAAAACGCGAAGGCCCTCGGATTTGTTGCGAGTTCCTGCCGCCATTGGCCCGGAAATCGTGGTGAGAAATCCGGTAGTGTCTTACATTTAAGACACTACCGGAAATCCGCAGCTGTCGCGTGACACGCATCACCTGCGATAAAATCTTACCCTGGACTTCACCCTCGCAAAGAACCTTGCTTTCGCTGTGAGGATGAGGCACTCAGGAGAAGCTATGAAGACTAAGGTTTTCTTCGACGGATTCGAAGGGCATGTGCGGCGTTCCCTGGAGCGCGCCAGGAGACGGGAGAACGGCGAGCGGCTGGAAGCGGAGAGGATCATCACCTTCGAAGACCCACTCGAGATGCTCGAATGCCTGACGGCACAACGTGTCCGGCTCTATCAGATGGTCCGGAAGAAACGGCTGAGCATTTCAGCGCTGGCCGAAGAGCTAGGCCGCAACCGAGGCTCGGTGACCAGGGATGTGAACACGCTCAAGAGGTTTGGGTTGCTTCGTCTGCGTGAACAGGTCAATCCCGGACACGGGGTGGTGCAGATCGTCGAGCCTGTCGCGGAGAAGTTCGAGATGCGCATTGCGTTATAGTGTCCCGTGATATGGGTAGATTTAAGCTGCCATTGAACACAGAGTTGCCCGAGGGAGGGGTTATCTTCAAGGACATCCGTCGATGATCGTGGACTTTGCGGAGCGGGCGCATAACCATAACTGGGACCTGGACCCGGTGGTGCGATCCTTGCTGGATACCGATTTTTACAAGCTGTTGATGCTTCAGTTCATCTGGAAGCATTTTCCCAGGACGCAGGTATCCTTCTCGCTGTTCAATCGGTCCTCGTCCGTGGGTCTCGCGGAGGTGATTGCGCGTGAGGAGGTATTGCAGCAACTAGAGCACGTGCGCAGCCTGAGCTTTCTGAAATCCGAGCTGATCTGGCTGGCCGGCAATACCTTTTTCGGGCGCCGTGGGATCTTCGAGCCGGACTTCGTCGAGTGGCTGGGCCATGGTTTTCGCCTCTCGGATTTTCGGCTCACGGTGAGAGAGGGCCAGTTCCACCTGGAATTCAGCGGGCTCTGGACCGAGGCGACGATGTGGGAGATTTATGCTCTCTCCATCATCAACGAGCTGAAGTCGCGCGGCGCCTTCAAGGGCATGAGCGAATTCGGGCTGGACATTCTCTATGCCCAGGCAAAGGCCAAGCTGTGGGCCAAGATTGAACGGCTCACCGGCGTTCCGGATCTAAGGGTAGCGGACTTCGGAACCCGGCGCCGGCACAGTTTCCTGTGGCAAGAGTATGTCGTGGGGGCCATGCGAACCGCTCTCGGTGACAACTTTGCCGGCACCTCGAATACCTACCTGGCCTACAAACATAATCTCGAGGCGGTCGGAACCAATGCCCACGAATTGCCCATGGCGCTCGCTGCCATGGCCACCAGCGACGCCGATTTGAAGAGCTCGCAATACCGCATTCTCGAGATGTGGCAAAACACCTACGACCGCGAGATCCGGATCATGCTACCCGACACCTACGGGACGACGCAGTTCCTGGCGGATGCTCCGGACTGGGTGACGGATTGGACCGGGCAGCGCATCGACAGCAAGGACCCCTACGTCGCCGGAGACGAATACATTGCCTGGTTGGAGCAGCGGGGCCGGGACCCAAGGAAGAAGCTGATCATCGCCTCCGACGCAATGGACGTCGAAGACATCCTGGGCCTGCATGCCTATTTCATGGGCACCATTGCGCCGGGCCTGACGCCCAGGGATTTTAATAGCGCGGCTGACCTTAATGACCCGGCCAAGTGGACTCCCAACCGGCGCATCCGCTTCAGCGCAGGATGGGGCACGCTGCTGACGAATGATTTTCGTGGCTGCCACCCGAACGGCGGCAACGGATTTGATCCGGCCAGTCTTATCTGCAAGATGACCGAGGCAGACGGCCGGCCGGCGGTGAAACTCTCGGATAATTTCACCAAGGCGACCGGGCTCAGATCGGAAATAGCGCGCTACCGCAAAGTCTTCGGAACCGCGGGAGTTGCCCGCATCCCCGTTCTGGTCTGAAGGTCGCCTCAGCCGCCGACATTTTGCCAATGGCCGCGTCTAACCTCGTGTCGGCCCAGAATCGATTCCGCAACTGCCAACCAACCTTCGGATATTCTTTTCCCATGCGGGTTAGGGTCCTGTTCTTTGGGGTGCTGAAAGAGATGTTTGCGAGCGAGAGCCAGACGCTCGACCTGCCCCACGGCGCGACAGTGGACGCGGTCCTCGAACATTACAGCCAACTTCTGCCGCAGCAGCCGAAGTTATGGCCCGCGCTGGCCATTGCCGTGAACCACAGCTACGCGGCCCGTACTTGCCTCTTGCGCGACGGGGATGAGGTAGCGCTTCTGCCTCCTGTCAGCGGCGGTTGTGCGGCGGACCTCAGCTCTGCAACTGGCGCGGTCGCCCTGGTCAGGGAGCGCATCGATTCCGCATCCCTGGTGGCTGCCATCAAGCAGGGGGAAGACGGGGCGGTGGTGGTCTTTGACGGCATTGTCCGCAACCATACGCGGGGACGGCGCACACTCTTCCTGGTCTATGAGGCGTACGAGGAGATGGCGCTGGGCCTGATGCGCGCACTCGCCCAGGAAACCATCACTGTGCATGGCGTGCGCCAGGTCACCATCGTGCACCGCCTGGGCCAGTTGCAGGTCGGCGAAACCAGCGTTCTCATCGCCGTGGCTTCAGGGCATCGCGCCCAGGCATTCGAATCCTGTCGTTGGCTCATCGATACCCTCAAGAAGACAGTGCCCATCTGGAAGAAGGAACACTTCGAAGACGGAGCGGTCTGGGCCGATGGCGAACCGTTCCCATCCGAACTGGTGCAGAAGGGAGCGGGCGGCTCGTGAGACCCCTTTGCGCGGTAGTTTGCTGCGCGCTTTCCCTATGTGCCTTGGCCGGCCACACGCAAGTAGGCTCAGGAACCCCTCTGGCTGTGTCTGCCGCAGTTCCTGCTGCGGGCGCGCAGCCGCCGACCATCAGTGTCAACGTCCGGCTGGTGAATGTCTTCGTCAATGTTACAGATGACAAAGGAGCTCCGGTCCCCGGCCTGACCCGAGACAACTTTCTGCTCTCCGAAGATGAACGCCCGCAGAGAATCGCAATTTTTGAGCGCCAGTCCGAACTTCCTCTCGAGATCGTCCTCGCCATTGATACCAGCGGCAGTGTTCACAAAGACTCCAGTCTTGAGCAGGACGCCGCAAGACATTTCGTGCGCGCGCTGCTGCGTCCGGTCGATCACCTCGACCTCCTGGAGTTCTCCGACAGCGTGCGCGAGATCGTTTTCTTCACCAACAACGTGGGCCGCATCGATCGGGGGCTGAACGATATGGGACGAGGCGCCGCCACCGCGCTGTACAGCGGCGTTTTTCTCGCTTCGCAAATCCTCGCGCCGCGATCCGGCCGCAAGGTGCTGGTGATCGTATCCGACGGAGGGAATACCGTCAAAGGTACGACCTATGATCAGGCGCTCGAACAGGCCCTGCGCGGCGAGGTTTTGGTCTACCCCATTATCGACGTTCCCATCGCTGCCAGCGCCGGCCGCGACCTCGCCGGAGAACACGCCCTGATCACCCTTGCCCAGCAGACGGGCGGCAAGTACTACTATGCCGATTCCTCCTCGCTGGACAGGACCTTTGCCCAAATCTCGGAAGACCTGAGGACGCAATACCTGCTCGGTTACTATCCGTCGAACCACTCCGGCAGCGGCTTTCGCAGTATCTCCGTCAAGCTGCGTGACCAGCCCGCAGGTTCGGCTTACGCCCTCCGCAATCGCCCTGGGTATTATCCAGCGCCGGCGCCGTGAGTTTTGCGGTCGGCCACCACCGATGCGGGCAGAGTAACAGGAAATCCGGGTACGCTGGTGCGAGGGGCACCCAGCGCTTCGCGTAGGAGCAGATAGGGGTATGGCCGTGAATTCCCCTCCAAGTGAGAAATGCGGGCTGGTGTCCTGAGTTAGAAGTTCGCACTATATATCCCAGAGAGCAGAGGTCGTGCGAATGACTGAAACCGCAGGTCCCTCCACTNNTAGGAAATCCGGGTCCGCTCCGGCCGGGATGACAAAATATGTGTACGAATTAACAACTCAGGACACTAGGCACCGGCAACCTGCCTTGGCTGAATTCTGTACAAAACCGAAGAAATTCAAGACCCCGTGATACTTTGTTACGTTCTCATCAATTAATCTCGTGCGAGGTTCACATTCCTCCGCGGAGCTTGGATGCGTCTCTGGCCGTTGATTCTTGCCGTACCGTTATGGGCGGCGGCACCCCCAACAGGGGCCACCATGATGCAAGCCCAGGCGCAGCCCGCAGCCGTAAGCGTGCCGCCCGATGCCCCGCTGCCCCAGCTCCAAGCCCAGACCTCGAGCCAGCAAATTCCTCCTGTGGCAGCAAAGCCCAGACCAGTACGCCCGGAATCGCTGCCCCAGATCAACCAAAGGGAGGCGGATCAGTCCGACGACCAGGAGAATCCCGCCGTCTTCCTGCACCACCTCATCGCCGGCCGCATTTGGATCTCGGGTCAGGCCAACTTCATTTTTCAGGCCCACGAACCATTCCACTCGCCGTACGCCGGGACCAACAGCTTCCAGAGCCGTGTGGAAATGACCGCACTCTCACGCGTGCTTACCCTTTACACAGGAATCAAACTCACCCGCTGGACCGAATTCGTCTTTGATGCGGAGGAGGCCGGAGGCAAGGGGCTAAGCTCCGCTCTCGGGATTGCAGCGTTCACCAATCTTGATGTTGTGCGCAACCCAACCCTGGGCCAGGACGTTTACGCTGCGCGCTATTTTATCCACGAAACTTTTCCCTTGACCGCGGGCCGTGTCGAGGAACCACCGAATCCCTTCTATTTTCAGAACTCGATTCCCAGGCAGCGAATCGAATTCGTTATGGGCAAGATGGGGATGGTCGATTTCTTCGACAACAACGCCGTGGGCAGTGACAGTCATCTGCAATTCACCAACTGGGCCATCGATAACAATGGCGCTTACGATTACGCTGCGAACACGCGCGGCTATACGATTGCCGCAATTCTCAGCTATTCCGGGCCCAAGTTCGAAGTGCGTTTCGGCGAAGCACTGATGCCCACTGTCGCCAACGGCATCGATCTCGATGCCGATCTGCGCCGCGCCCGCGCGGAAAACCTGGAATTGGAATGGAAGCCGCGGTGGTTTCAGGGCCTGGAGACGCACATTCGTCCATTGGCCTATCTGAACCACGCCAACATGGGCGGCTATGGTGAGGCCATCGCCGCGTATGAACAGCATGTCGACCAGATTCCTGACATCACCCTACACCGGCGCCAGGGGACTTTGAAGCAGGGCTTCGGCCTCAATCTCGAGCAGGAGCTCCCCGCCAACTTCCGCGCCTTTCTCCGCGCCGGATGGAATGAGGGGCATCACGAGTCGTTCGCCTACACCGAGATGAACAGCACCCTGGCGCTGGGCGCCGATCTCTCGGGAGACGCGTGGGGCAGAAAAGAGGACCGGATCGGCACCGCCTTTGAAACCGGCGGCATCAGCGGCAAACACCGAGAATATCTCGCCCTGGGCGGTCTGGGGTTCATACTTGGCGATGGCCGCCTGAACTACGGACGCGAAGCGGTCAGCGAGACCTATTACACCGCGCACATCGTGAGCGGCCTTTATATGGCGGTGCAGCTCTCCGTGGTCAACAACCCAGGCTACAACCGGGACCGCGGCCCGGCCGTCGTTCCCGGGGTGCGGGCGCACATGGATTTTTGAGGAAGAAGAGCGTCTGCGGAGAGATCGGTGCCAGTTTCGCCGTTACCGGCGCCAACAGTGGCTGCTTTTGGCGTACATCCGCGAAGCCGGGTTCCGGCATCTCTTTCTGCAGTTATCATTGAAAGCATGCCTATCCAGAACCCATCCCGGCGGGGAAAGAAAGAGCCGCCTCTTGGCGAAACCGGCCAGGAGTCGCTTTACCTACGGTTCCTGAGCGAGAAGCAAGTGAGAGTGACCGTCAAACTCCGTGATGGCGAGAGCGTTTCCGGGTGGATCGAGTATTTCGACGAGACCATGATCCGTCTCACGCGCGAAGGGCGGCCCAATCTCTTCATCTACAAGCAACAGATCCGGACGATCAGCGAGCGCGGCCGCCGCGAAGCGGGCCGGGCGCGCACCGCCGGCGGCAACGAGAGAAGTGCGGGTTGAAGGGCTTTCCGGCGCAACTTGATCTTGGCTTTGCCGCAGGCGCGGCGGCCATTGCTCTGGAGGCCGGCGAACTCCTGCGTGGGTACTTCGATCGCGGCGTGACCGCGGAGTATAAGGGCGACGTAGACCTAGTGACCGAGGCCGACCGGGCATCGGAAAAACTCATTGTAAGCCGGCTGGGTGAGAAATTTCCTGACCACGGCATCTATGGCGAAGAGGGAACGCGCTTTGGCCTCGAGCGCGCCTATCGTTGGTATGTCGATCCGCTCGACGGCACTACGAATTTCGCCCACGGTTTTCCGTTCTTTTGTATTTCGCTCGGGCTTGAACATCGGCCCCAGGGCCTGGCGCAGGATCAGGATGGGGAACTGACGGCGGGCGTGGTTTACGATCCCATTCACGGCGAGCTTTTCGCCGCGGAGAAGGGGAGAGGAGCCTGGTTGAATCGGTCCTCAGAACCGGGCCGGCCCCTGCATGTCTCGCGCACGCGATACTTGCAGGAGAGTTTGCTCTCCACGGGATTTCCCAGCCACAAGCGCCATGCCAACCCGAATATCCACTTCTACCAGCAACTGACGTTGCGCTCCCATGGCGTCCGCCGGGCCGGCGCGGCGGCGCTCGATCTGGCATATTGCGCGGCGGGCCGCGTCGATGGCTTCTGGGAATTCAATCTGAACTCATGGGATACTGCGGCGGGCGCGCTGCTCGTCCAGGAGGCGGGTGGCGCCATGATCCGCTTCGATGGCTCGCCTTTCCGTCTCGATAGCCAGGAGATCCTGGCCACCAACGGCCTTCTGACAGGCGAGATCCTAACCTTCTTTGCAGACATGTTCGCGGGCCGCAATATCGACCCTGTGCCCACTGCCGCGGAGTTCGCCGCACGGCGCCTGGCGCGCTAAGCGGTTTCACGATGGATGTAGCCAGTGAAAATGCCGTGCGCGGGGCTTTTCGCCAAGAAAAGCCCCACTTCGCTCAGTTCGGATCGGGCGCCGAAATCGTGAAAGCGCGCTAATAGGACATTTCTTCCAATCCCTATCTCCCAACCAAGCAGGTACGATTCTTTTTGCAGCATCAATGAGGCCTTGTGCTCGCCGTTCCTGCTGCTACAATTTGGCTTGACTCATTCGCCTCCGGGGGAACGGTATTTATGACATATGTGATCGCAGAACCCTGCATCGGAACCAAAGACACTGCCTGCGTCGATGCGTGCCCGGTAGATTGCATTCATCCCAAGAAAGATGAAGCGAAGTACGGCGAATCCGAGCAGCTTTTCATCGATCCGGTGGAGTGTATCGACTGCGGCGCCTGTGTTCCGGTCTGCCCCGTCTCAGCCATTTTCGCCGGCGACGACCTGCCCGAAAAATGGGCGAGTTTTGCTGAAAAGAACTCCAGCCACTTCGGCCGCTAGGACTTATTTCCCGATCGGCCCACGGGAATTGTCCCAGTCCCGGGCGAAGGGAATGGTCTGCCGGGCTCTGGCTGGCGCGGAACTCAGGCAGGCATGATCGCCTATCAGGCCGAAGCCGTTGTCCTCCGCACCTGGCCCATCCACGAAGCCGACCAGCTTGTTTCGCTCTTCACCCGGGACTACGGAAAGATCAAGGGTGTTGCCAAGTCGGCGGCAAGGTCGCGGCGGCGCTTCGGCGGCGCGCTCGAGCCGATGACCCACGTCCGTGCCCACTATGTCGAGAAACCCAGCCAGGAGTTGGTGCGCCTCGACTCTTTCGACATTCTCCATTCGCCGCTAGCCGAGCCGGTCGACTACGCCCGGGCTACCGCCCTCGCCTTTTTCGCCGAGGTTCTCGAGCAGACACTGCCCGACCACGATCCGCACGACATCGTCTTCCGGCTGCTGCTCTCCGTGCTGGAGCAGACCCGCGTCGATCACGTCTGGATGCCGATCACCTACTTTGCCCTTTGGACCACGCGCCTCATGGGCTGGCTCCCGGATCTCAGCCGCTGTCTGTTCTGCGGCGCTTCGCTTGCGGGCAACCCAGCCTATTTCCACCTGTTCTCGGATGGCTTGGTCTGCCTGGAGCACAGGCAGAAGGGAGACAATGGCTCGTATGGCGTCACGCTGACGCCGGATTCTCAAGTTCTGGCGGTTCGCATCTTCCGCTCGCCGGCATCCGCCTTTGCGGCCGAATCGTGGCCCCGCAGCCGCGGCGCCGACCTTCGCCGCTTCGCCATCCAAAGCCTTGAGCGACACCTGGAGCGCAAGCTCACGACCGCTGCGGCCTTGGCACGCCTGGGCGGTTCCTAGCCTGGAAGCCAATGCAACTGCACCCTTACGGGAAAGCATCGGAACATCAATCATCCTCGTCCCAAGTACTTTGTTCCCGAGCTCCGTCTTGACCGCGGACCCGATCGAACAATCGGCTCACGATGTCCAACACCGAGCGCGACAATCGCGGGCAGAACTTTGGAGAAGGCACACGTCCCGGCGATTGCTACTCCGGCGATGTGAGCCACCAATGCTTTCAACTGCCCTATTCTTGGATTCAACAACGATGTGTCGGTTGACTCCGGGGAACAGTGTCATCACGAATGTTATCGGCCCCGGGCGGGCACTCGAGATTGGCGCACGGTTGGCCTTCTAGTGTCCTGAGTTGCTAATTCGTACACATATTTGTCATCCCGGCCGGAGCGGAC
>PLZN01000159.1 GCA_003152195.1 Acidobacteriaceae bacterium | reverse complement strand
GGAACAAACTGGGGCGGCGGATCCTTTGATCCCGCGTTGGGATATGTGTTCGTCGATACCAAGAGTCTGGCAAATTTCAACAAATTAGTTCCGCGCGCCGATGGCAAAGGCTATCTGCGTGTCGGCCCAGACAATCCACCACTGAGAATGGGGGACTACTTCTGGGACGGCGCCAAACAATGGCCCTGCCAGAAGCCGCCCTGGGGAGAACTCGCCGCGGTGAATGTCAACTCAGGAGAGATCGCTTGGCGGGTTCCGCTCGGTTCATTCGAGGAGTTGGATAAGCTAGGCGTGCCCAAAACAGGAACTCCCACCACGAATGGCGGATCGATCGCAACTGCCGGCGGCCTTGTTTTCATTGGCGCTACGGTCGACGGCAACTTCCGTGCGTTTGATTCCCGAACGGGGCGGGAAGTATGGAAAATCGATCTAGGCGTAGACGTGAACTCGATACCCATCACTTGGAAGAGCAAGAAGGGCAAGCAGTACGTCGCGGTCTTCGCCTCCGGGGGCACTCACGGCGATGCCCAGGCCGGCCGATTGTCCGTCTATTCGTTGCCCTAGAGAGCGGGTCCACTAAAGGTGTAAAAATGCCGCGGGCGGGCCATTCGCCAAGGAAAGCCCCTCTTCGCTATGACCGGATCGGACACAGAAATTGTGAAAGCGCTCTAGTGCAAACATATCGCCGTGCCGCTTCTATTTAGCTGGCATTGATTTGCTGGTTCAAACGACGACAAGCTTCCACTTGACTTTAACGTCTTAACCGATTAAGACTTGATTGTGGTCTACCAACGAAGCGAGTGCTTTCCGCGGATGAGGAATATGTTTGCCGTTGCTTTCTGGAAAAGCCGGAGCGGCGATTGATGCCGGTGCCGGTATGGCTATTAGGCGTGGGTTGATCGCGGTCTGGCCGCGAGCGCCAGAACATCGCTGCGACAAAGTATGTTCGCGCAATCTGCTCCGGCTTGGTGGCCTTGTCTTGCTCCTGCTGACCTGCGGCGTCACCAGGAATGGACACACGCAGCAGGCCACTGCTCTTTCTGCAAGTGACAAAAGCTTGCCGGACGCGCCCGGCCGGCGGCCATCCTCCGCGCCGGCCGAAGGTGAAGTGTCTAATCCACAATCCCACTCCAGCATCTCCGGCACAGTTCTGGATGCCAATGGAGGCGCGGTTTCAGGCGCGCGTGTGACGCTTGCCCGCGCGGAGGGCGCAGGGGAGCGCGTGGTACTGGCGGACAGCGATGGCAAATTCGCTTTTGGCGAGCTCCCCGCGGGAACCTTTACGGTCACGATTGCATCCGCTGCAATGGAAACCTTTGTCCGTTCTGACATCGTGCTCGGTGCGGACGAAAGGCGCGAACTTCCACCAATTGTCCTGGCCATTGTGGGCGTCACTACGGAGGTGCGCGTTTCCCTGACGCAAACTGAGCTGGCTCAGGAACAGGTTAAAGCCGCGGAGCAGCAGCGTGTTCTCGGCGTCTTGCCCAACTTCTACAGCAGCTATATCTGGAACGCTGAGCCGCTCAATTCAAGACAGAAGTTCAACCTGGCTTTCCACTCGATAACGGATCCGGCCGAGTTCGTGGGGACCGGCATAGTCGCGGGCGCAGAGCAGGCAAAGAACATCTTTCCCGGGTACGGACAGGGTGCGCAAGGCTATGCGAAACGTTACGGTGCCGCGTATGCTGACGATGTGCTTGGAAGGGTTATCGGGAGCGCCGTTCTGCCGTCGTTGTTCCATCAGGACCCAAGATATTTCTACAAAGGATCAGGCAGCGTGCGCTCGCGGATCTTTTACGCCATCTCCAGGGCTGTCATTACAAGAGGAGACAATGGGCACGTTGAGCCCAACTATTCCCATGTGCTCGGGAGCTTTGCTGCGGGAGGTATCTCGAACCTTTATCATCCCGCCGGGGACCGCGGTGTGTCGCTCACCTTAAGCAATGGGTTGATAGAAACTGCAGGGAGCGCGGCAGACAACCTATTACGGGAGTTTCTATTACGCAAAATAACGCGGAATGTGCCTGACCGCGACCAGGGCAAGCCATAGGAGACCATCGCGAGCGCAAAAGTTTCCACGCGGTGGTTGTCATCGAACTGAGTTGAGCAGCTTAAACGCTGCGACCCAATCGCGTCGCAGATTGAAATCGATAATGTCGGGATTCAGTAGCAAAACGGGGAAACATCAGGTGCAAAGTGATTTCTTGTTTGGGTTCACAAATTCGGGCCGTTCGCCCTTGGCGGTTTCCGCTGCGACGGAGCCGGTTTGCGGGTGCATCCCGAGTATGAGGCGCCACGCTGGCTGGGCGTTCAATGCATGGGCAGGGCGTCACTGGTCACGGGCCAGTTTATGCCTTAATAGGACACTCGGACGCCTGTCCTCGGTACTTACGGCTCTGATCCTAGGTACGGTGTTCTTTACTGCTTCGAAGGCACTCGGGCAACAGGATCAGACCTTCGGCGACGTTGATATCGCGACCGGAGTCACCCGGGTTCCAAGCACAACGGGCCTGGGCGATGCCAACACCCTACCCGACGCTCCCAGCGTTACATCGCAGCAGGAAGGCCAGGTAAACCCCACTCCATCTGACGCTAAAAGCAATCCGGGTACAGTCAAGGCCCCGGAAACGGGAAGGCAAACGAAGCGAATTCTCTATATCGTTCCGAACTTCCGGGCAGTCAGCGCGGACCAGAAGCTTCCGCCTCAGACCGTCAAGGAAAAATTCAAGACAGCGACGCTCGATAGTGTCGACTACTCCTCGTTTATCTTTGTGGCCATCCAGTCCGGCGTCGCGGAAGCTCGCAATTCGGATCCTGAATTTCGCCAGGGCGCAGCGGGCTATGCCAGGTATTACTGGCACACCTATGCAGACTATGCGGACGAAAATCTGTGGGTCGAATTTATTTTTCCCGCACCCCTGCACCAGGATACCCGTTACTACACGCTAGGCCGCGGCAGCTTTCCCAAGCGGCTTGCATATTCCTTCTCACGTATCGCAATTACGCGAACCGATAGCGGCCACGAAACCTTCAACAGCTCCGAGATATTTGGCGCGGGCGCCGCCGCGGGCATCTCGGGCCTTTACTACCCCAGCTCGGATCGCACCTTTACAAAAACTTATCAACGCTGGATTACAAGTGTCGCGATCGATGGCGGAACGTTCATCTTTAAAGAGTTCTGGCCTGACATCAACAACAAATTCTTCCATCAGGAAGACTGACTTGCTAACACCGAATGGCCTAGTCGCAGAATCCCTAGCCTGCTCCTTTCGGACCCCAAACACGATCGACACAAGGAGCCGCGTCTATGGCCGTTCATCTGGTTAACCCCAGCGATAATTCCTTCGGAACTGCGGTGATTACGCCGCGATGGCTGTTCGTGTTGGCCGCAGCGACTCCAAAATCGATGGGCGACCCGATTTTGGTGGATGAATCGCTGGAACAGCTCGATGCCGAAACAATCCAGGCTGGCGATGTAGTTGGGATCAGCGTGCATACGGGCAATGCGCTGCGCGGCTACGAGGTGGGAAGGCTCGCGCGTGAGCGGGGCGCCACCGTAGTGTACGGAGGCATTCACGCAACCCTGTTTCCTGAGGAGCCGTTCGAACGGGGTGCGGCGCATGCCGTGGTCAAGGGCGATGGGGACGTAGCGTGGGGTCAAGTGCTTCGCGACCTCCAGGCTGGAAACGCCAAACGAATCTACGACGGCGGCAAAATCGAGGGAGAAGAGTTTCTCGCGGCGCGCTGGGACCTGATGCAGAAGGATAAGTACATGTGGGCGTCGGTGCAGACGATTCGCGGATGCCCAAAGCACTGCTCGTTCTGTTCGGTGTGGCGGACCGATGGACAAAAGCCACGGCAGAGGAGCTTTGAGAAAGTAATCGACGAGATCATCGATCTCAGGCGGATTGGCTTCCGTTTTATCGCTCTGGCGGACGACAACTTTTATCCGGTGACCTTGACCGACCTGCGCTTGGCGCGGGAGCAGAACAACCTGGAAAAATTGGAGTCGCTGACCAACATCCGCAAGGAGCGGTTCTTGTTGATGGCGGAGTTGGCGAAGCTGCCGAAGGATATGGTGTTCTTCACCCAGATCACGATGGAATCGGCCGAGGACACGGAGTACTTGGACGCTATGCGGCGAGCGAATATCAAGGGCGCCCTGGTGGGAGTGGAGGCGGTGACACCCGAGGGGCTGAAGGCGGTCTACAAAGACTTCAACTACTCAGGTGACCGTCTGGTAGAGCAACTACAAACTTTCCGCAGACATGGAGTCCATGTGTTGGGATCGTTCATCTTCGGCCTGCCGACCGACAAACCGGGCACATTTAGTGCGACCGTGGAGTTGGCGTTGAAGGCAGGTGTGACCTTCGCGCAGTTTGTGATGATGACGCCGTTTCCCGGAACAGTGGACTTCGGCCGATGGGAGAAAGAGCAGGCGAAGAGCCCGATGATGGTGGAGGGCACACCGATCACGCGTTACTGGCTCATCCCTACGGCCATCCGGCCGAAGATGTTCACGCCGCATCCGTTGATGACCTCAGACGAGATAAGGGAACGCACGCAGAGGGTTTGGGATCGGTTCTACGAGATAGGCGCTATTTGGAAGAGATCTTCCTGCACCCCGACGTTGCGGTCTCGCGTGGCGTTCTTGCTGCTTTCCAAGCTATATCGGCAGATGTATGCGGGAACGGGAATCTCGACGGACAGTGCCCGGCGAAAAAAGGCGAAGATCTGGGCGCGTTGGATTGCAGGTCAGACGCGCAAGATGTTCCGCGCGAAACCGATGCCGGAGCTGATGTCCCCAGTTTGGGAAACTCGGATAAAAACTCTGCCTCAGCTGACACAGCTCACGGTGCAAGCTCAGCGCGCCTCGGTGTTTGATTGAGGTTTGTCCTGCAGCCCCAATGACCGATTCCGAGAAGGAACATGTTCTCGATTAAGCCGCCGTTGATGTTTGGCACGGCAGCAAGCACCACGAAAAGGCGGGAATTTGTTGCGGTTTCCGCCGAGGACAAGAAATGCCCCGTTTCATATCCCGCGGGTCGGCAACGCCGGTGGACGACTATGAGGAAACCGGCCCGTCAGCAGATAGACCTGGGCCAGGAGTACGCGTTACGAGCGGCCGCTGCTGAAAGCCGGCGGGGTTCACCCAACAGGAAATCCGGCGGTCTTCCCTGCTCAAACAACAATTTATCGTTGCTTTTCAAGAAACAATGACCTGGGTTTTCAGAGACCCCTGCGGCTGTATGGGGTAGCATTCGGTACGAATGCGATCGCAGACGGTTGCCATGCACCTGGGCATTCTGCGGGAATGGAGTTCCTCATGAAAGCTGCGGTCTGGTATGGCAGGCAGGACGTTCGCGTTGAGGACGTCCCCAATCCGCTGCATCCGCCGCCGGAACAGATTCAGGTTGAGGTCGCCTGGTGCGGTATCTGCGGCACCGATCTTCACGAGTACATCGGCGGTCCTGTTTATATCCCGCAGGACGCACCGCACC
Source organism: Acidobacteriaceae bacterium (assembly GCA_003152195.1). Classification (GTDB taxonomy): domain Bacteria; phylum Acidobacteriota; class Terriglobia; order Terriglobales; family Acidobacteriaceae; genus PALSA-350. The sequence goes on along the minus strand of PLZN01000159.1, from coordinate 24,735 downwards.
CGCTGACATCCGTAAGAGCGCCTGTCATCGTCGGGCACGAGATGTCAGGACGGGTTATCGCCGTGGGCGACGGCGTGCAAAACTTTGCCGTCGGCGATCGAATTGTGGTCTGCCCGATTATCGGTTGCCAACAGTGCCGTTGGTGCAGGTCCGGCTCCATGGCGCAATGCGATAAGGTTGCCTTTCTAGGCTCTAGTTGGTGGGGAGGGGCGCTCTCGGAACGATTGAACGTATATGCGTACCAGTGTTTTCACTTGCCTGACACTATTTCCGACGAAGTAGGTGCCCTGGTTGAGCCATTTTCAGCAACCGTGCGCGCCGTCACAACCGGGAAAATTGGACCTGATGACAATGTGGCGATTGTCGGTGCAGGGCCGATAGGCTTGATGGCCTTGCTTGCCGCGACTCTCCGCGGAGCGAAACGAGTGGCCGCGGTGGAAGTTGCTCACCGGCGTAAGGAGACCGCGAGAAAGCTGGGCGCCACAGACGTCATTGATCCGGCGAAGGAAGATCCTGAGAAACGCGCGCTCGAAATCACCGAAGGAGAGGGATTCGATGTGGTGGTTGAATGTGCCGGGCAGCCCATGACTGCACAGCTGGCGGGCAAGCTCACCAGGACACGCGGCCGGTTGATTGTCATGGGAGTGTTCGAGAAACCAGCTCCGCTTGATTTAACAGATTTGGTCTTTCGCGAGAAGACCGTGAGCGGAAGCATGAGCGGTTATGGACTCTATGACGATACGATTCGCATGATGACCGATCCGAGATTTAAGGGTGAGGAACTGATTACTGGCCGCATTCCTTTGGAAGACTTGGTCGGGAAGGGCTATCACGGCCTGCTGTATGAGAAAGAAAGTAACGTAAAGACGCTAGTATCGCCGCACTAGGACTTTGGCGCTACGAGTATTGCAGGGATCAGAGATGAAGAGTCCCGGCATTTGCCGGGACGGCTGAAAGTNNAGTAGCCCCGTACGAAGTGCGGGGTACGGCCGCATAAAACGGATACAGTCCCGCAGGGACGGCTGAATCTCGCTACATCAATTCCTCGACAAACGCGCGCGCGGCATCGGCGGGAATTCGCAAAGCTTGCCTGACCAACGGTTCCGTGCTCAGAACCGGTTCTGATTCATGCAGGGTCGGCACGTCAGTCCGCTCGAAGAATTTGCCAATGGGAATTTCATCGCCCCACAGCAGCGATTTCTCCATCGCGGCCATCCAGTTGGTCGAGTCATAAGAAGCGTCGTCTTCAAGTTTTTTCACCCGCGGACGGAACCACTGGAAGGTGTTGTCGTGGTTGTAAGTCACGCAGGGGCTGAAGACATCCAGGAAAGAGAAACCCTTATGCTGGATACCCTGTTTGATCAGCTCGGTGAGATGCTTCTGCTCCGCGCTGAAGCCGCGGGCGATGAAGGTGGCGCCCGCGGACAGCGCGAGCGAAATGGGATTGATCGGCCCTTCGACGTTGCCGAAGGGCGCGCTCTTGGTCTTCATCCCTAAGCGGCTGGTGGGCGAAGTTTGACCCGTGGTGAGCCCGTAGATCTGGTTGTCCATGACAATGTAGAGCAGATCGACGTTGCGGCGCATGGTGTGCATAAAATGATTTCCGCCGATGCCGAAGCCGTCACCATCGCCCCCGGTGACCAGCACGGTCATGCCATGGTTCGCCATCTTGAAGCCGGTAGCCACGGCGAGCGATCGTCCATGCAGTGTGTGCATCCCGTAGGTATTGATGAACCCCGGGAAATTCGAGGAGCAGCCGATACCGCTGATGGTGGCCACCTGATGGTTCGGAATCTGCAACTCAACCAGAGCCTTCTGCACCGCTGCGAGCACGCCAAAATCGCCACACCCGGGGCACCAGTCTGGATCGACCTTGCCCTTCAGGTCTGCCATTGTGGTCAGTTTTGGAGCCGCTATCTCTGTTGCCATCGTTTCTTCTCCTTACCGGTTTCACAATTGGTGTGTGAAACCGGTTTAGACCATAATCTCGTGCGTCGGCACCGAAAGGGTTGTGCGCCCGCTCAGCTGTTCCCTTACCGCCTCCACGATGTGGTGCGGCATGAAAGGCTCGCCATCGTATTTGCGGATGTGGCCATTGGCCACGAAGCTGGTTTCGCTGCGCAGGTAGCGGGCAAACTGGCCGCTATAGTTGTTCTCAATAATGATGGTATGGCGCGAGCGTTTCAGCACTTCGACAATCGCGTCGCCGTGCAGCGGAACGAGCCAGCGGATTTGCAGTTGATTGGCGGTAATCCCTTGCTCGCCCAGAATCTCGCGCGCTTCCTCAATGACCCCCTGCGTCGATCCCCAGCCGATCAGGGTCACGCCGGCATCCGCCGGCCCTTGCATCGTGGGCGGCTGAACCGAGGCGTCAATCCCCGCGACTTTGCGCATGCGCTTTTCCATCATGGCGCGGCGCTTCACCGTGTTGGTGTATTCGTCGCTGATGAGCACACCATCTTCGTCGTGCTCGTCGCTGGAAACAACGTGGGTGTGGCCGGGGATCCCAGGAACGGCGCGAGGCGAAACTCCGCTCTCGGTAATCAGGTAGCGTTTGTAGGAGCCGTTGCCGTTGCCGTTGGCGGAGGTGATCATCTCGCCGCGATCGATCTTAGGGTTGAAGTCCAGAATACTCGGATCGACACTGAGGCGGCCTTCGGCTAACAGCAGATCGCACAGCACAATCCCGGGACACTGGAAGCGTTCGGCGATGTTGAAGATTTCTGGGATGAGTGTAAAGCAGTCGCCAATATCGAGGGGAGCGGCAATCACCCGGGGATAATCGCCAAAAGACGCGCCCAACATCTGCCAAAGATCGCCCTGCTCGGTCTTGGTGGGTACTCCGGTGGACGGACCCGCGCGCTGGCAGTCGATCACGACGACAGGAATCTCTGCCTGGGCGGAGAGGCCGAGCGCTTCGCTCATCAGCGCAAAGCCGCCGCCCGAGGTGGCGCACATGGCGCGAACGCCGGCGTGCGCCGCGCCAATCGCCATATTGATGACCCCAATCTCGTCCTCTACCTGGCGGACCATAATGTTGGCTTTGCGGCCGTGGTCGGCCATCCAGTGCAGCACGCCGGTGGACGGACTCATGGGATAGGCGCAGTAGAATTTGACCCCAGCCGCGGCCCCGCCCATGGCCATGGCGCCGTTGCCGCCCAGCACGGCGTACCGGGTGTCGGTCATCGGCAGCGGCTTTGCGAAGGCTTTGAAGTTTTGTGTAGCGTAGTCATAACCTACCCGCGCCAAGCCTACGTTCGCGTCAATGACGGCCTGTTCCTTTTTGCGGAATTGCTCGCCGATGACACTCTCCAGCGCTTGAAAGCCGATGCCTGTCATGCTGAGCGCGGCGCCGATCGCCAGGGTATTCTGGGCGATCTTGTTCTTGCTGATGTCGGCTAGCTTGGAAACCGGCAGCGTGCACAACTGTACCCCGTCCGCTGCTGTGCCCGGCTTGATGGTATCGGAGTTGTAAATGCAGGCACCGCCGCTGCTCAGCAGGCGCAGATGCCGGTCCATCGTGTCCTGGTTCAGGGGGATCAAGAGATCGATCCGATCTCCCATGTTGGTGATTTTTTCCACACCGGTGCGAATGGTGAGAAAAGTATGGCCGCCACGAATGATGGATTGATAGGCGTTGTAGACGTTCAGATGTAGCCCACGACGGCTGAAGATCTTCGCGAAAATGTCACCCGGCGTGGCAACGCCCTGACCCGCCGCGCCTCCGATACCAATAGCGAACGACTCCCTCATCGATTCATCTCCAGGCTACGGGAGGCGCCCGCCACACAACCCTGTGCGCTTCCGTCTGCGCTGGACATGCTCCCGTGGGCCTCCTGATTCCTATTCCATCAAACAAAATCAAGACGGCTTTGATGCCCCATCCTGAACGCAAATAAGAATACACCCCGCTCCTGTTGTCTGGCACCCCAGTTCTTTTCCCTCGAAGCGGCCTGGTTTTCGTTCTTGGACCTTCCGGGTCGCAATAGATAGCAAAACCGGAGCCCTCCGCGGTTGGCTCCCGCTTGGTCCCGCTGGATGGGGCTGAAACCCTGTTGCCGGTACAAACGGGCATTCCCAGATTGCCTTGACCAGAAAGTCGTAGACGGCTCCAATCCTATGATTTCAATCAGGATCGGCGCGCGGCGGTGGTTGAGAGCGTGGTTCGCCTCTTTGATCGGCTCATTCGGCCCCGGATAAGAAGGCGTAATCTGGAATGGTAGGTAAGAGGTTGCCCCTGGGCGGGGCCAACCATCTGGCCGGACGCCGGATGGGGGAATTGGGAGGAAAATTCTCCTCGGGAAACGTCTAACGCAATAGCGGTAAACCACGGAGGTGATTTGGCTTACCGCTCCGAAAAGACAAACGATACCGGACCCGATGGAGTGCATGAGATGACCAGCCAGGGCACAGTGGTGAGGAATGGGTAAGAATCTTCCGATAGCTCCGGTCGACCACCCTTGGGCCACCATCGTCGTGCTCTTGATTGCGGCGGTTGTCTTTGGAGCAATCCCGCTGTCGCTGGCCTGGTTATGGGCAAGACTTTTTTCTCCACCCAAGCCGGGTATCCAGAAGAACGCAACCTATGAATGCGGACTGGAAGCCAAAGGCGATGCGTGGATCCAACTGAACGTCTCTTATTATCTGTACGCCATTGTGTTTTTGATCTTCGATGTGGAGGCGGTCTTCCTGCTGCCGTTTGCCGCGGCATTCTCCGGGCTTTCGCTGGCAGCTTGTTTGGCTATGCTGGTTTTCCTGCTGTTATTGGTGGAGGGTCTGATCTGGGCCTGCCAAAAAGGTGTGTTGACGTGGGCATGATGAGGTTTCCATGGACCAGGACTTAAAGACCGAGTTAAGCAAGCACGGGATCTTTGCCACCACTTTTGAAGAGCTTTACAACTGGGGCCGCAAGAATTCCGTTTGGCCGCTCACCTTCGGCTTGGCGTGCTGCGCCATCGAAATGATCGCGACGACGATGGCGCGATACGATCTGGCTCGATTCGGCGCCGAGGTCTTCCGGGCGTCGCCACGGCAGGCCGATTTAATGATCGTATCCGGAACTGTGACGAAAAAGATGGCTCCCCAGGTGGTCCGGTTATACAACCAGATGCCGGAGCCGAAATACGTTATCTCCATGGGAGCATGCGCCATCTCTGGCGGCCCCTTCCGCGACGGCTACAACGTGTTGAAGGGAATCGACCGCTACATCCCCGTCGATGTGCATATTCCCGGTTGTCCACCCCGGCCCGAGGCGCTGATTCACGCCTTTATGGCCTTGCAAGACAAGATCAGCGCCCAGCACCTCACCGGGGAATCGAGACCAAGGCATCTCAAGCGAGACCTCCCCAGCGAGTTTCAGGTTCCGGAGCTTGGCGAGCACGGACTGGAACCTCAGCAAAACGACGAGGTCTTCCGGAACCCGCTGAAGGTGCTCCAAGGATGACTCTGGAAGAGATCAGGAGCCGATTGGAAGCGTTCGTCCCGGGATGCCACGCGGAGATCGTGGTCAATGGCAGCCCCTCTGCCCAGAACTCCCTGCTCATTGATCGGCAGCACGGGTTGCAGGCAGCTATGTATCTGCGCGACCATCCGGAGCTGCAGTTGGATTTTTGCTCCAACGTGACTGCGGTGGATTGGCCGGATCGCGAGAAAGCGGAAAAGATCAAGACCAAGCGAATCGTCGACGGAGTGGAGAAAGAAGTCGAGGAGACAAAGAAGACCACCATTCCGGGCTACCTGGAGGTGGTCTATCACCTCTTCTCCATTGCTAAGAAAGAAGGGCCGGTGGTGTTAAGGATGCATACCGCCAACCGGACAGATGAAGTAACGCTGCAGTCGCTGACCCCGGTTTGGAGAAGCGCGGAATTCCAGGAGCGAGAGGCTTTTGATCTGTTCGGCATTGTCTTTGAAGGGCACCCGGATTTGCGGCGCATCCTGATGTGGGAGGGCTTCACGGATCACCCCATGCGCAAGGATTATGTTCCTCCCCCGGATGATGACTTGGAGATATTGGCAGTGAGTGAACCCGGAGCATGAGGAAAAACATGCTCATACTGAGAGAGAGATGACACAGGCATTGCCCTCCGAGGCCGAGCAGGACCAGGTAATGGAAATATCGATGGGCCCCCAGCACCCATCGACCCATGGCGTCTTCCGCATGGATATTCGATTGGATGGCGAGCGCGTCCTCCGGTTGAAGCCCGTCATCGGCTATCTGCACCGCAACCACGAAAAAATTGCCGAGGCGGCGAGTTATCTGGCTGCGATCCCTTACACCGATCGGCTGGACTATCTCTGTTCCATGACCAATAACTGGGGATACGCCCTGGCAGTGGAGAAGCTGGCCGGCCTTACGGTGCCGGAGCGCGCCGAGTATATCCGTGTGATCGTCTCCGAGCTGACCAGGCTCCAGAATCACGCCAGTGTGGTGGGATTTCTTCTGCAGGATATGGGGGCGAGCGGCACGCCGCTGATGTACGCCTTCCGCGAGAGGGAAAAGGTCATGGACCTGTTCGAGTCTTTAAGCGGCGCGCGCATGATGTGTAACTATATGCGGTTCGGTGGAGTGCGCGTGGATTGCTCCGCTGAGTGGCTTAGCCAGGCAGCGAAGGTAGTGGCCGGATTTAACGGCTTCCTGGATGAATTCGAACGGCTGCTGACCGGGAACGAGATCCTGATGGCACGAACCCAGGGAGTGGGTGTGCTGCCACGCGAACTGGCGATCAATGCCGGCGTTACCGGACCGGGTCTGCGCGCCAGCGGGGTGAATTACGACCTTCGCAAGGTGGACAGCTACGGCGTGTACGGACGCTTCGAGTTCCGTGTGCCGCTGGGAGAGCATGGAGACGTGTACGACCGGTATATGATGCGCGTGCTTGAAATGCGTGAGTCGCTCAGGATTCTCGAGCAAGCTCTGCGCGACATTCCATCAGGGCCGTTCATGGACCCGAAGGCCAGGCTGCGTGGCTTACGGCCAAAGGTAGGCGAAGCGTATGCGCGGATTGAATCGCCAAAGGGAGAGCTGGGGTTCTATCTGATCAGTGACGGCTCGCCAAACCCATACCGGTACCGCGTGCGGCCTCCGAGCCTGATCAACCTTACGGTGCTCGAGGATATGTGTCTGGGACAAAGTATCGCTGACGTAGTAGTGATCCTGGGTAGCATTGACATTGTGCTGGGAGAGGTCGACCGTTAGAGCATTTTCGCATTGGGAGCGAGGGCAGAGGACATGTTAGGCGAGGGCATTGTCAAAGGGTTAGCGGAAACCGCGCGGAACTTTCTCGGCAGCTTTATCGAAAAGGACCGGCTCGTAACGGTGCAGTATCCCGAAGAGCGGCTGCCTGTGGTGGAAGCGGCGCGTATGTTCCCCTTCCTGATTTACGATGGCGTGGACCAGGAAGAGGGGCTGCGCTGCGTGGCCTGCCAGATTTGCGAGAAAGAGTGCCCGCCACAATGCATTCACATTGAAAAGAGCAAAGACAAGAAACCCGACTTCATCGGCAAGCAGCAGTTTTATCCCGCGGTCTTCGATATCGACGTTTCTGTTTGTATGAGCTGCCAGATCTGCGTGGAGGTCTGCCCCTTTGACGCCATTCGCATGGATAACGAATTCGAGTTAAGCACCGATGACCGCTTTGCCGGGCTCTTATGGCCGAAGGAGAAATTGGCAATGCCCAATGAGCACTACCTGGCCATCCATCCAACGGAAGCAACCGAAGTAGAGGCCCGGCGAGCAGAAGAAAAGGCTCAAGCCGAAGCCAAGAAGGCGAGCCAGCCAGCCGCGGTGGCGAAATAATGCAGCCATCGGACCAGGTTTTTGTCCTGCTGAAGCACTGGCTTGTGGGCCGCTCACCCGCTGTGATGCAGCCCGGCGTCTCAATTCTGCTGACGATCGTTCCCATTCTGCTGATCTTCCCCGTCCTGTTTGCGGTAACGACTGTTCTGGAGCGCAAGGGACTGGGCAGGATTCAGAACCGCTACGGTCCAAATCGGGTGGGGCCGTACGGCATCCTCCAGCCATTGGCGGATGGGTTGAAATCGCTGACCAAGGAAGATATCGTTCCCAGCTCGGCGGACCGGACGGTTCACTTTCTGGCTCCCCTGGTGCTGTTGGCGGTGGCGTTCCTGCCCTATGCGGTTCTTCCCATGGGCCGGAACATGGTTGCCGTGAATCTTGACTCAGGCGTGCTGTTTTTTTTCGCAATTGGAGCAATTTCGGAGCTGTCTGTTTTCATGGCGGGATGGTCAAGCCGCAACAAGTACTCGCTGCTCGGCGCCATGCGGGCTGTGGCCCAGATGATCAGCTATGAGGTGCCTCTGCTGCTCTCCTCGATCGCGGTCATCATGGCCGCCGGCTCTCTGTCGACGGTGGAGATCGTGGAAAAGCAATCGGGCTTTTCAGGAATCTTCCCGCATTGGTATGTCCTGACGCCGTGGGGCTTCGCCGGATTTATCCTCTTCATGATCGCGGCTACCGCGGAGACCAACCGGTCTCCGTTCGACTTGCCAGAGGGAGAATCCGAAATCATTGCCGGATATTACATTGAGTACTCCGGCTTCAAATTCGCCCTGTTCTTTCTGGGGGAATATCTGGGGATGTTTGCCATCAGCGGTCTGGGAATCACTCTGTTCCTGGGGGGATGGTCGGCGCCCCTCCCGTTTCTGACCTGGGTTCCCTCGTGGATATGGTTCTTTGGGAAGCTCCTGGGGCTCATCATAGGATTTATCTGGGTGCGCGGCACTCTGCCCCGCCTGCGCATGGATCAACTGATGAACTTTGCATGGAAGTTTATGTTGCCGATGGCGCTGGTGGTCGTCGTGTCGGCCGGGGCATGGCGTTTTCTTCCCCAGGGTGTGACCCGGTGGCTGGTCAGCATGGTGTTTATTGCAGCTGCCTATGTCTTGCTGGCCCGTGGAGTGGAGACAAGGAATAAGATCGCCAAGCGAACCTATCGTTTTGCCGAGTAGTGAGTAAAGAAAGGTATGGCGGCAAGTTGCCGCTTGCGAACGAATGAGTGCCCCGTTTATTATTCTTGCCGCAGTGACCTTGGTTGGCGCGTGCGCCGCGATGCTTCTCCGTGGATTGGTGCATTGCGCGCTGGCCCTGGCGGTCGCGTTTGCCGGAATCGGAGCGCTCTACCTGAACCTTGGCGCCCAGTTCTTAGGTCTCGCGCAGTTGCTTGTCTACGTAGGCGCGATCGCCGTTCTGATTGTCTTTGTCGTCTTGCTCACCCGCGGCGGCGATAGCGACTCTCCGCCATTGTCGCCGGCGCCTCGGCAATTTACAGGCATTCTGGTAGCCGGGGCCATATTCGCCATCCTTGCCTGGGCAATCTTTCATAGCTTTGCGATTCATACGCCCGGAATGCCCGCCCCCCAGGCGACCATCCGGCAGTTGGGCGCCGCGTTAATGGAAAGCTATGCACTCCCGCTGGAAGTGATCGGGTTGATGCTGACCGCAGCGCTCATAGGAGCCGTCATTGTCGCCATGAAAGAAAAACAGGGCACGCAATGACTCCACTGTCAGGATGTTTGCTCGTTGCCTCAATGCTGTTTGCGGTCGGTCTTGCGGGCGCCTTGACGCGCAGGAACGCAATCCTGGTGCTGGTTGGCATTGAGCTGATGTTGAATGCGGCTAACCTCAACTTCGTTGCCTTCTGGCGCTACGGGCCCCACGCCGGACCCGTGACCGGAATGGTCTTCGTCCTTTTCTCCATCGGCGTCGCCGCGGCGGAAGCTGCGGTCGGGCTCGCACTCATTCTCGCGGTCTATCGCCATACAAAAACTACGGATCTGCGCCAGCTCATCAGGAGGCGACAGTAAGTCTGCCTATGGCCTCAACCGTGTGGATCGTTCGCTATCTCTGGTTGATTCCGGCACTACCCCTTCTGGCCGCGGGCATCAGCGCGCTGCTCAAGCAGGGACAGCGCCGATTCGCGGCCGCGCTGGCGATCGCCTCCATGAGCCTTTCTTTCGCGCTGGCGATGCTTGCGTTCGGTCATGCCTTGCTGCATCCGGAGCGAGTATTTCTCAACTTCCCGTGGATGCAATTTGGGTCCGAATGGGTGAAGCTAGGGTGGATGTTGGATCCGTTGGCCGCGGTCATGATGGTGATGGTCACCTTCGTCGGCCTGCTGATCTTCATCTACAGCGTGGGCTACATGCACCACGACGAGAACTTTACCCGCTTCTTTTGCTTCCTCTCCCTGTTTGCGGGGGCAATGCTCGGCCTGTTGATCGCCAACAGCTTGCTGCTCTTGTTTATGTGCTGGGAGGTCGTGGGGCTCACCTCGTACCTGCTGATCGGTTTCTGGTATGAAAGGCCCGCGGCGGCCGCAGCGGCCAAAAAGGCCTTCATTGTCACGCGGATCGGGGACCTCGGTTTGCTCCTCGGCATGGTGTGGCTTTACGGACAAACGGGCACGCTGGTCTTTTACGATCACGGCGCCGGGTGCATGGAGCACTCTGCCCTCTCCCTGCTGGCAACGCATACTGTCAGTTTCGGAATGGCTGCTTCAACCGGCATTGCGCTCTTGATCTTCTGCGGAGCGGTGGGGAAATCCGGCCAGTTGCCCCTGCATGTGTGGCTGCCGGATGCGATGGNNGGCCCGACGCCCGTGAGCGCCCTGATCCACGCCGCGACCATGGTCGCCGCGGGCGTCTACCTGGTGGCGCGCGTGTATCCCCTGATGAGCGTCTCGCCGGCCGCATCGACCGGCGCGCCCAGCTCTGCGCTCGAGGTGGTGGCTTGGATCGGAGCTCTCACCGCGGTCTTTGCCGCGTTGGCCGCCGTGGCTCAGGACGATATCAAACGCATTCTGGCTTACTCGACTATCTCGCAGCTCGGTTACATGATGATCGGCATCGGCGTCGGTGGGGTCGCGGTGGGCATCTTCCACTTGATTGCCCATGCATTTTTCAAAGCGCTCCTATTTCTGGGCGCGGGATCGGTTATCCACGGTTGCATGGGTGAGCAGGACATTCGCGAAATGGGCGGCCTCCGCAAGTGGATGCCGGTGACCTTTGCCACCTACGCGGTGGGCGCCCTGGCATTGTGCGGCTTCCCTTTGTTCTTCTCCGGGTTCTGGAGCAAAGACGCGATCCTGCACGCCGCGTATGGGTGGAACATCTCACGCGTACCCTTTTATCTGGGCTCGATCGGTGCCCTGCTCACGGCGTTCTACATGACCCGCCAGGTCTGCTACGTCTTTTTTGGCGCGCGCCGCAAGGATGCCGTGGCGGACCCGATTGCACCATCGGAAGATGCCGCATCGGATCCCCTTGAGGCCGCCCATGAGAGTCCGGCTACCATGACCGCGCCGTTAGTGCTGCTGGCCCTCTTTGCGGTTCTACTGGGCTTTATCGGAACTCCTGCATGGCCATGGTTGCAGGCTTTTCTGGAGATGCGCCCTGCGAGCTGGGATTTTCGGCAACTTGCCGAAGACGGATTTCCCCAGCTCATGCTGGCCTCGTCATTGCTTGTCTTCGCCGGCTTAGGGCTGGGCTGGTGGATCTATGGACGCCGGCCGGTCAAGCGCGCCGCTGACCCGGACACGCTGGAGCGGCTGCAGCCGGCGATCTTCCACGCGCTGCACAAAGGCCTCTACGTGGACCAGTTCTATGCGCTAACGATTCAACGGCTGGCGTGGTGGGCCGCGAGCTTTGCGAACTGGCTGGAGCGGTGGGTGTGGAACGGCTTGCCGCTGGCTTTGGCGGCCCTGATCCAAGGGCTTGGATGGATGGATTTCTCCCTGGACCGATGGGTGGTGAACAAGGGATTTGACGAAGGATGCAACAGCGTGGCCGGAAGCGGGCGGCTGCTTTCGCGGTTACAGGATGGAAGCATCCAAAATTATCTGCGGCTCGTGGGCGCGGCATTGGCAGTTCTCGCCCTCTTCCTGTTGCTAGGACGGAGGGGATGAGCAGCTTCCCTCTTATCAGCGCGCTGACCTTGCTTCCCTTCGCCGGGGGGATCGCGGTTCTGCTTCTCGGCCGAGCGGGGAGGTCCGCGGCGCGCTTGACCGCCGTAGTTTTCGCCATGGCCTCACTTGCGCTCACCCTCCTGCTCTGGCGCGGCTTCCAGCCTGGGCTGCCAGGGATGCAGTTTCAGGAATGGCACGCGTGGGCGCCGGCCTTGGGACTCCAGTACCACGTAGGATTGGATGGCCTTAGCCTGCTGATGCTGGCTGTATCCTCGATCGTCGTGCTCATGTCCATCGCCGCTTCCTGGAGCAATCTCAAACAAGGACCGGCCTATTTTTCCTTGCTGCTCTTTTTGGAGACGGGTCTCTTCGGCACCTATACGGCGCTGAACTTTCTCCACTGGTTCTTGTACTGGGAGCTGAGCCTGATTCCAGCGTTTTTCCTGATTCGGATCTGGGGCGGCTCGGGACGGGCGCGCGCCGCGACCCAGTTCTTTGTTTACACCATGGTAGGCAGCATCACCTTGCTGCTGGCGTTTCTTGCTATCTTTCTTGCCAGCGGCAGCTTCGACTTTATCGAGCTGACCCAGATGGCGCAGACCGGGCAGCTCGCTTCCGCGATTGCACAAAACCTGCACTGGCATCAGTGGGACAGCGGCCACATCACCATGGTCTTGTTTGGCGGTGCCTTCCTGGGGTTTGCGGTCAAGACGCCGGTGGTTCCGTTTCACGGATGGCTGGGTTCCGCCTATGCGGAAGCTGCGCCAGAGACGACCATGGTACTGACCGGTGCCCTGTCTAAAATGGGCGTGTACGGCTTTCTCCGGATTTTGCTCCCTATCTTTCCCGAGCAGATGTGGCGCGCCCGAACCATACTTCTCTGGTTGGCCGTAGCCACCATCGTGCTGCCCGCGTTGACGGCGTGGGCGCAAACAGACTTGAAGAGAATGTTTGCCTACTCCTCGATCAATCACCTGGGATATTGCATCCTTGGCATCGTTGCCGTAGCGGGCTCTACCGGAGCGGACGCGAGCTTTGTGAGCGCGAAGGCGGCGGCGCTCACCGGGGTGATGCTGCAGATGTTCAGCCATGGGATCACCGCGGCGACGCTCTTCTGGTTTTTGACGCTGCTTGAAAGGCGCAGCGGCGGACTGCTCGGGCTGGACGATTTCGGCGGCCTGCGTCGAGCGATGCCGGTATTCAGCGGGCTGATGGGGATCGCGCTCTTTGCCTCTCTCGGCTTGCCCGGGCTGATAGGTTTTCCGGGAGAGTTTCTGATCTTCAAAGGAGTATTCCCACTGTCCTGGTGGGCGGCAGCCCTCGCGTTGATCGGCTTGCTGATGACCGCTGTCTTTTTGCTCACGGTTCTGCAGCGTGTTTTCTCAGGTCCGCTGCGTGAGCGTTGGGCTGGGCTTCAGGACTTGACCCTGGCCGAACGGTGCATGCTCGCTCCCGGCGTTGCCCTGATGTTCGTCGTCGGACTCTACCCGCAACTGATCAGCGGAATGCTGCACGGCACGGTGATGCAGTTGGTCGCCCAGGTGAGGTTCTAACCATGCTTGCCTGGACGATCTACCTCTCATTCCTTGGCGCAGTCGCGGTTACACTCACGCCCGCCAAGAGCCCGGCCGTTGCGCGCGTTACCGCGCTGCTTACCGCACTGGCCGGATTGGGGATTGCAATCGTGGCCATCATGCACGCCGATCAATCGGGTCAGGTGATCACCATTGTGAGGACGCCCTGGATATCGCACCTGGGCATTGAATATCACCTGGCAGCCGATGGCATCAGCTTGATCCTGGTTCTGCTGACGGGAATTGCCGCGGTCGCCGGCATACTTTTTTCCTGGAATGTCGAACGGCGCGTCAAGGACTTTTTCGCGCTCTACCTGGTGTTGATTGGCGCGGTTTACGGTGTCTTTCTCAGCTTTGATCTCTTTCTGCTCTTTGTGTTCTATGAGATCGTGATGATTCCCAAGTATTTTCTGATCGCGATCTGGGGATCCACGGGCCGGGAGTATGCAGCCATGAAGCTGGTGCTCTACTCCTTTGCGGGAAGCGCCCTGGTGCTTGCCGGCATCATTGCCGCTTACTGTGTTGCCGGCCAGCGCTCGGTGAGTTTCGAGGTGCTGGCGCGTTTCCCTTTCCCGGTACATTTTCAGATGTGGGCCTTCCCCATGGTCTTCGTGGGATTCGCCGTCCTCGCCGGCATGTGGCCCTTCCATACCTGGGCCCCTACTGGTCACGCTGCTGCCCCAACAGCCGCTTCCATGCTGCTGGCTGGCGTGGTGATGAAGCTAGGGGCCTACGGATGCCTACGTGTAGCCATGATGCTGTTTCCGCGCGGCCTCGATCCCTGGGGCTTTCGCGTGCTCGGCTTCGGGTCGTGGCAGCAAGTCTTTGCCGTGCTCGCGCTGATCGGCATCATCTACGGGGCGACCATCGCACTGGTGCAAAAGGACCTCAAGTTTGTCGTCGGCTACTCCAGCGTTAGCCACATGGGATTTGTGCTGTTGGGCCTGATGACCCTGAACCAGATTGGCCTCTCCGGCGCCGTCTACCAGATGTTCTCCCACGGAATCATCGCCGGGCTGCTGTTTGCCGTGGTAGGGCGTATGGTTTACGACCGCACGCATACACGTGACCTGCACGAGCTGTCGCGGATTCCGCTCGGCCGGCTGATCCCTTTTGCGGCAGTGACCTTTGTTCTTGCCTCCATGGCTTCTATTGGGCTCCCCGGCTTCAGCGGCTTTGTTGCCGAGCTACAGGTGCTGATCGGAAGCTGGCGCTCGTTTCCCTGGATGGCCTGTATCGCGGGCGTGGGAATCCTGATCGGCATTGCATTTACGTGGCGCGCGCTGCAGGCTACTTTCCTGGGCGAGGCTGATACGGCAGCCTCGCCGCAGCAGGCGATGCCCCCCATCACCCTGCCGGAGCGCCTTGGAGCCTGCCTGCTGCTGGCGAGCACGATTGTGTTGGGTCTCTATCCCAGGTTTCTCATGGACCTGATTCTGCCTAGCCTGAATTCCCCTTTGTTTGAGCAGCTTCGCCGGGGTGCGTGGAGATGACCGGCTTGAGCTACTTAGAACTGCTGCGCTTAACCGCACCCGAGATCATCGTGGCGCTGGCGGGGTTTCTGCTCCTGGTGCTCGACCTCACCTTCCTGCGCCAAGCGGCGCTCGCTATCCGGTTCCGTACCGCCATGGTTGCGGCCTGTATCGCATGCGTCCTGGCGCTTGTTCTGCTTGAGAGTGGATCCGCGCAAGGCACTTTGCCGGCTGGTATGCTGGTGGTCAATTCGCTGACGCAGCTAGTCCAGATGGCGCTATTGGCGCTTGCGATCTTTGTTCTTCTTTGGGTGGATGGGGCGCGCTTCACCACCCATGTGGGCGAGTATTGTGCCCTGATACTATTCGCGACCACCGCGATGATGCTTCTGGTGAGCACGCAGAACCTGTTGGTCATCTTCATCACCATTGAGTTCCTGAGTCTTTCGCTCTATATCCTTACCGGGTTTGATAAAGACAGCCCGCAATCCGCGGAAGCAGCGCTGAAGTATTTTCTGTTTGGCGGCATGTCGGCAGGAATTCTGCTCTTTGGCATGAGCTTGCTCTACGGAATCTCCGGCTCCATCGCGCTCCAACCCATCGCTGTCGCGGTCAACGCGTCACCCGGCGATCCGTTGTTGACCCTCGCCATGGTCATGGTGCTGGTTGGGTTTGGGTTCAAGATCGCAGCGGCGCCATTTCATATGTGGGCTCCGGAGGTGTACCAGGGAGCGCCCACCGGGAGCGCCGCGCTGGTTGCATCTAGTTCCAAAGTAGCTAGTTTCTTCGCTCTGTTCCTGGTCTTCTACCTGGGGCTGATGGGAGCAGCCGGCAGCGCAGCTTGGGGCCATTACTCCGCCGGATGGGTGCCCTTGATCGCGATTCTCGCCGCACTATCGATGCTCTGGGGCAACCTGGCGGCGATTGCGCAAACCAGCGTCAGGAGAGTGCTGGCCTATTCGGCGATTGGGCACGCGGGGTATATGTTGATCGCGCTGGTTGCACACAGCCGCGAGAGCTTGACCGCCTTGGTGTACTACGTCTTCACCTATGCATTGGCTACCGTAGGCGCTTTTGGAGTGCTCGCTGCGCTGGAAGGAGAAAAGGTAGACAGCATCGCGGATTTCGCCGGACTGGGCAAGCGCGCTCCGGGCCTTTCCTTCTGCTTACTGATCTTCTTGCTCTCTCTGGCGGGCATTCCTCCGCTGGCCGGTTTCGCCGGAAAATTTTATGTGTTTGTTGCGGCGCTGGAAATCCCGAACCACTTCGGTTTGCTCTGGCTAGTGCTGCTGGCACTGGTCATGAGCGTGGTTTCGTTTTACTACTATCTCCAGATACTTAAGCAGGCTTACGTCTCCGAACCTAAGCCCGCGGCTGCAGCCATCAGCGTTCCGGTGACAACCCGCATTGCGCTCTGGACCACTGCAGCGCTGGTGGTGATTCTGGGTTGTTTGCCGGATATGCTGCTCAACCGGATATCGGCCGCCGTCACATCCGCATTCCAGTGAGGACGTCATCGAATTCAAACTAATTTGTCATCCTGCTGAAAGAGCAGTCGAGTCCCCCGAAGGCTCCAGCCCGTGACGCACACTGATCGAGAAGAGGGATTATCTGGCAAGAGGGTTCCGTGACGTGGATGCGGCAGCCGTAGGCAAAATGGCAAGATGCCTCGCCTTCATGGATTCCCTTCCCGGCTTCCAGCGTTACAAGACATCGATGCTAATTTTAGAGATGATGGATCCGCCGCGTGGGTCCATCACCGCGGACCTCGGTTGTGGACTTGGTTTCGACGTGCGGCGTCTCTCCAGGTTAGTAGGACCCGAAGGGCGGGCAATCGGTGTGGACTCCAGCCTGGCGCTCATTGAATCCGCGCGTTCTGCGAGCGAGGAGTTTCCGGCCGTCGAATTCGTTCAAGCGGATATCCAGAATCTCCCTTTTGCCAGCGGCCTTCTCCACTCGTGCAAGGTAGACCGGACACTGCAGCACGTGGAGCGGCCGGCTGTGGTCCTCAACGAGATGTTCCGAACCGTGCGTCCCGGTGGCAGGGTCGTTTGCGCCGAGCCCGACTGGGGGACATTCGCCATAGAGGATGCCGGCCACGCGATGGCTCGGCAGATCGCCGCAATCTGGAGCGAAAGCTTCCGCAACCCGCGCGTCGGACGTGAGCTTGGAAAGCTCCTCGAAGAAGCCGGCTTCGTCAATATCCAGGTCCAGGAGGCTCTCTTAGCGACACCATCGTTTGAGAGTTCGGACGTGGTATTTGATATCGCGCTGACTGCCTTGCGGCTGGCGGAGCGGAGCGGAAGCGAAGAACCACTTGTGTGGCTGACAGAGTTGCGAGAACGCGATCGGCGGGTTTGCTGCTCGGTAACGCTCGTGATTAACTGCGCGAGGAAACCCTAGATTGCCGCCGCTGCGTACCGTTGGTTTTCGGTGCGTCAGCGGCGGCAAGTAGTGGGCCCCTGGAACTGCGGGCAACCTGTCATCCGGTCCGAGAGAGAACTCCACTGCGAGCCATCGTATGCGAAGCTACCGGTTGCATTTTCGGCTCTTCCGCGGCGGCTTTAACTTCCAGCATCTCTCGGACGATAAACAGCGGGCGCTGCTTTATCTCGGTGTAAATACGGCCAACGTACTCTCCCAGAACGCCAAAGCAGAACATCTGCACGCCGCTCGCAAGAAGAATTGCAAGGATCAACGTTGTCCAGCCGGCCACCCAGTTCGGGGTGAAGATGCGTACCACCAGGGAATAAAATATCCCCGCCGCGGCCAGCCCCGCGGTGAGCCCGCCGAGGCCCGTGACCAGGCGCAGAGGAACCGTGGAAAAGGAGAAGATTCCATCCAGCGCCAGATTGATCATCTTGCGGATCGGATATTTGGTTGTGCCCGCAAAACGGGCGGCGCGCGCATACTTTAATCCAAACTGGCGGAAGCCGATCCAACTGGACATGCCGCGCAACAGGCGATGCCGCTCCGGCATGGCGAGCATTGCATTCACGGCTCGTCTGTCAAGAAGACGAAAATCTCCGCTATCCAAAGGAATTTCCACATCGGAGAGCTTGTTGATCAAGCGATAAAAGAGCTGTGCGCTGCGCAACTTGAAACTGCTCTCGCCCGCGCGTGACTCGCGAACGCCATAGACGACTTCATACCCCGACTGCCAGCGATCGATCATCTGCAAGATGACTTCCGGTGGATCTTGCAAGTCGGCATCGATGATGACCGCGCACTGGCCGCTCGCGGCCGTAAGTCCTGCGGTCACGGCCGCCTGGTGGCCAAAATTTCGCGACAGCATCACCACCCGCGTCTGCGGGTAGCTGTCATGCAGGTAGCGGAGCAGCTCTTCGGTGCGGTCGCTGGAGCCGTCGTTGACGTAGATCAGCTCGTACTCGTGGTTATCATAGCCTTCGAATACCTCTATCATCCGGGAGTGGCAAGTGAGCAGCACCTCCTCCTCGTTGTAGCAGGGAATGATGACGCTGATGATCGGATTATGAGATGACATTGCGACCTCAAGCCTTCGGAGAAAAAAAGCAAATAAAATTTCAGGGGGGTGCTTGTTGCGTCAGTCCTTCAATGTCCGAATCATAACCAGAGGGTTCCCAGAACAAAAGGCAATACCACTTCCGGGTTGACCTGTCGGTGACCGCCACACCGGTTACCGTACCGCCGGAAGTAATCAACCGGTCCAAAGGAAATTCGCTTTAGAACAAAACAGAAGGCAGATATGCGCCAGCAGGTTCGTTGTAGAGCCCGATGGTCATCAAAGTCATAGTTTGGATGATGCGGAGCCCGTTCTCGAGACACCAGCGAAACAGCGCGCTATTGCGGGAGGGAACAAGGATCCCCGGTCCTGAAAACTCATGGGCCTCGGAAATGATAGCCACCAAATCCTGATTGCTTTCGGCGACCGCGTGGCCGAAGAAGCCAACCCCGGAAGCGTATGCCCTGAGAAGCCCATTCCATTCGGCCACCACGGCAGTCCCCTGTTGTATGCCATCGTTCAGTTCGCCTCCGCGGTGGTGTCCGTGGACCCGTAGACAGAGATCGTTGCATGCTGCAATGTCCTCGGATTGCGCGCGCCGTACCCGATAGCCGGGGAGCGCCCTCTGAAGCGGAGGTCCCTGGAGACAGACCAGCGGCTCGCGAACGACGAAACCGAGCTTTGCGTACAGAGCAAGCGAGCGATTGCGGTATGCCGCCTGTTCTCCACTACGCTGAAGTAGCGGTGCTCCTTGCCGTCCTTCTTCCGCCTCGTGCTCCGTAAAAACATCGCAGCCGCAGAATGACAGAATCTCTCTCACAAAAATAGTGGGTAGGTCTTCACCACAACGGCTTTCCTCAACCTCGCGTTCCAACTCAATGGCTTATCTCGCAGCCCCCGCCAAAAATCACTACAATTCGCTCTCAACTGCGAAAGCCGGGCTAACGTAACTGCAACTTTTTCCGGATGGAGACTATCCGGTTGATTTTCACCGGTCTGCGGAGAAGGGAGGATTTCTCGGCGGGGGAGGCGGGCTGCGGGTCTTGACCGTGAGCGCTGTGTGCGATTGGTCTGCCGGGGAATAGGCCTCGTGTCGATCGTGCCGCCGTATTGTCTTCCCTGGCGAGCTGGTGAAGGCCGGGTGACGAAATAAACGAAATAAGTTATCTAAGTGAGGCTATTTCGGTTCGGCTGGACGCCCTCAGGGTGTTTGCAAACGCCGCGTGACTTCCGGTCCGCACTGCGCATAATGCCGGGCATTCCAGGTGTAGATTGTCTCGGCTTGCGCTTTGATGGCGCAATGCGCAAGCAGGGCGTCATAGATTCCCCCGCCGACGATGCCCAGAGACGCCGAAGCTTCCAGGGCCCTGGGGTATTCATCCCCGTCCAGCGCGATGAGGGAAAGCCGTTCGCATACGCTGCCGATGAACAGCATGGCCTGCTCGCCGCTGATACGGTGTTTGCCCGGCATCCGGGTCAAGGTGGAGAAGATCTCGGCCAAGCTATGCGCGCCACAGCAGCCGGTTGATTTATCAAATTGGATGAACAGCTGCAGACTGGCCTGATGGTGGACGTGGTCCCCATAAAATACCGGGACCAGGACCGACGTATCGAAGAACCCCTTCATTCGCCTTTGCCAAGGTTAGCCAGGTCGCGTTCCTCGCGTATCTGACGCAGCACTTCATCCGTAGCGGAAGCGGGCAGAGGCTGGCCGCTACGAAATACCCACACGCCGTGCTCCTTTGTGAGTGGCCCTGTCCCCCGGACCGGGCGCAGGGTGATCTCTTCTCCAGCGCTCTCCATTTCCAGGGCGTCGCCGGGTTCCAGATGCAGCTCCTCGCGCAGTGGCTTTGGAATCACGACGCGGCCTGCTTTATCAATGGTGAGGCGAATGTTCACTGATGGGATAATATCGTGGGTTCACCCATGAATCAATGGCATTGATCCGGTTTTGTCGGGATGGACGAGCTTCTTATGTTTCTCTGTCAGAGGCATGGCGCGCCCCAGCCCGAAAGCTGACCTTTGCCGGCCCAAACATGATCGCGGAGCCGGCGAGACGCGGGGAAGCACTGGGCATCATGCATGGATCTAAGCCACTCTATCTTAAAGATTTAATGACATTTATGCCGCGCAAGCAGAAGCAATTCCGGGAATTCCGCCTCACCATCGACGCCTTTACGCCGAGCACCATACCCCTGCTCCGCTTGGCCGAATACATGCAGGATTTCGCCGTGTTGCTGGGTAACGAAAAGAGCGTACACCCTGGAGACCGGCTCGAAGAAGGCAGCACGATCCTGGTTGCAAAGGTGGAGTGGGAGGCTGAGCCAAAAGTCCAAGAACGTCTGCGCGCGGTCCGGGACAGAGACGCGAATGATCGCGCGATGGAAGCGGCGGCACGGCTGGACGATCGACTTGCGGGGGACAATGCCAGGGGCGTTATTGCCGATCCGGCGGGCACAAAGGTCATCGAGTTCCCGGNNCCTGGACGATCAACAACTGTTGCTCCGGAAGATCCATTGAGGTGAGCCGTCAAGTGCGGCAAAATCTCACTTACTAACTTGAGGCGGAAATATGATATATTTCCGCGAATCTAAAAGGAGAGCTTCATGCGTTTCGCGTACACTGCCCTAACTCTCTGTCTTCTGGCACAACCTCTTTTTGCAGCCGATGACCCCTTTCTTGGCACCTGGAAGCTCAACCTTGCCAAATCCACATATAGCCCTGGCCCCGCCCCAAAAGAGGTAAACCTCAAATTCGAGCAAGACGGGGACAAGATTCACCGTATTGCAACGGGAACGAACGGTGATGGGAGTGCTGTCAACGAGGACTCAAGCANNGGGACGGCAAGGATCATCTCGTGACGCAGCCTCCCGCACCTCCGATCACGGCTGCAGTTACCTGGGTTAATGCCCGAACTCTCCATGTCGTGCTCAAACAAAACGGCAAAATAACCGATACGATGCAAGTGGTCATTTCAAAAGATGGAAAAACCGTGACCAGCACGGATGATGGTGTAAACGCCAAGGGCGAGAAAGTGCACAATGTTGAGATAACAGAGAAGCAATAGTGGGACCTCAGCGATTGGGAGTCAACCTAGCCTACTCAAGCCAAAAGAGGGCTTGNNTTGAAATCGTAGTAACGTTTTTGCCAGAAGTGCTCCGCCTCGCCGACCAATCGCCGGGATACTCCTTGCTTGAGCGATTTCAGCGCGTCGGCTAACGTCTTACGTTGCGGTTCTCCGACGAGCAGGTGGATGTGCTCCGGCATTACTACATAGCCATAGACGCAGAGGCCGAAGGTGCGCCTGACCCGCTCGAGCGCCGGTCTCGAACGTTCGTTTGGCTGTGCTTTCCACGAACAAAGGACGACGATGGTAGCAACGGAACGTAACGAAGTGGGCTTGTCCGGATTCTTGAAAGCGTTTCAAACCCCAAGGCACGGGGGTAGCGTACGCTTGAAAACTTGCCCACTCAAGCCAAAAGAGGGCTTGAATGGGCCACCCGAGGCTGTGGGTTGCGGCTCTGCCCTAATCGTCGTGCTGACTGCGATCTTCGTCATCAGGGAGGGGTTTGCGGAGCCAAGGGGCAAAACTGATGTCGGATCCGCTGACCGTGGTGCAGCCTGCAGCGCCAGGGCCATCGTGGCAGCCCCAATAGTTATAGGTTGCATCGATGCTGCCGGTACATACAGTGGCCTTGTCGAAGGCGCAAACATCGGCGACGCCAATCTTGTCCCCGCCCAGATCATTGAGATGGATGTCCACTTCGCCAGGAGTGTTCACCGCAATGTCCACGTCCTCATCGCGGATCACGTTGTAGGAGATTACGGTGCCGCGAACGGGAGTGCCGCCACCGCCGCTATTGATATTAATTCCCACATTGCCCGGCGTGGCCGTATCGCCTTGGTCGGGGAGGTTTTTCGCAATAAAGTTGCCGATAATAACGTTTCCGTAAAAGTTATCCAGGGGCAGCCCGAAAGCCGGACCCACGTGAGTATGTAGGGCGACACCCCCAAGGCCATTACCGATGAGCGTGTTGCGAACAATCAAATTGCCGGCCACGGTCCCAGAGCCATTGCCATCCGAAAACAGGCCTACACCCGAACCCCCGATCTTCACCCCGTTCCCTGAGGAGACGTTCTCGGCCACGGTATTGTTGTTGACGCCGTAGTGAGGAGCATAGGGGGGAGAAGCATGTCCGGCGGGCGGATGAGAGGCAAGAACGATGCCGCACTCTAACGGGTTGTCCTTAACCGTGTTGTGAATGAGCAGATTGTCGTGGCTTTCTGCAGTTTCGTCGCTGATCAGGACGCCATCCGCATTGCCGGTCATAAGAGTGCCGGACACAATAGAATGGCTCGTTCCTACCAGATGCAGAGCGCCGCCGCAGTCACCAGTTTCATCGGTTTCGTATGTGCCGCTGCCGGGCTGATCCGGGCACCCCGTGGTTGCGGCGGTGAAAATCAGGCCGGGACTGGTGTCATTGTCGTTGATGTGATTATTGCGAATAGTCACCTGCGAAGCACTCACTACCAGGATTCCTTCGAATAGAGCGTTCTCGACCGTGAATCCGGCGATGGTCACCTCGGCGAGGCCGTGATGGTCAAATCCGTCTACGAAGAAGCCGTGCGGCAGGTTAGCGGCATCAACGATCGTTGATTCGGCGCCTGCACCGACGATGGAAACTGGAATGCCAACGGTCACGTACTCCTTATAGGTCCCAGCGGCAACAGAAATGACGTCGTACGCGGAGGCATGATTGACAGCCGCCTGGATCGTCGCGTAACAGCCGGACCGATGAGGATTGACGCAAAGAGTAGCAGCCGCGAGGGTTTGAGCGAGGGACATGTACAGAACGACGCAACAGGGAATCAGCAACGGACGGAAGCGATTTACAAGCATGGAAATCTCCTCTTTGTGAAGGTTCAGCCGCAGGGGAGAGAGTCGGCATCGACGGACTCTGCAAAGTCCGATTCTCTTGCTGTAGGGACTGTGTAGGGGCCGAGTTGCTTCGAGGGGCCTAATTTGCCGGAGGCGCCTTCCGAGGAAGCGCCGGCGCGCGAATTGTACTCCCTCTGTTTCGCTCTTCACAACGAAAAGTTCCATGAACCCTTCGCAAGGCGCTTGACCGATTAGGTCAGCTCTTGCGCATTCGCTCTTTTATTCCCTATTGTGGTCACGATCGGCCAAAGCTCCTGGCCGAATACATGCAGGATTTCGCCGTGTTGCTGGGTAACGAAAAGAGCGTACACCCCGGAGACCGGCTCGAAGAAGGCAGCACGATCCTGGTTGCAAAGGTTGAGTGGGAGGCTGAGCCAAAAGTCCAAGAACGTCTGCGCGCGGTCCGGAACANNCAAAGGTCATCGAGTTCCCGGGCAGAGACCGGTTCCAGATGCCTGCCTTTGGGCCCATCCAGCAACCAGGCACCTTCCAGGGCGTGCCAATTAAGGTTGGCGGGGAAAACGATCCCGTCCCGGTACATCTTGAGGATGGAAAGGAAAAGCACATCGTCTATGCAAAGCGGAGCCTTGCAAAACAGATCGCAGCGCACCTCTTCGCCAGTGTCGTTCGTGTGGAGGGCGTGGGAAAGTGGAACCGGAGCGCGAGCGGCGCATGGGAAATGCAGAGCTTCCAGGCGCAATCGTTTCAAATTGTCGAGGACGCGGACATTCGTAAGAACATCGGCGAATTGCGCAGCATTGCCTCGGCCTGGAAGCAGACGAATGACCCTCTTAAGAAGCTTGACGGGATTCGGCGTGGCGCCAAATAAGACGTGGGTATATCGGACCTGAATGGTGGCGATCGACAACACGGCTTTGGCGCTGCTTCTCCACCCAAAGGCGAAACCTCCCAACGACCCGAAGACCGGACTTCCACTTGCGAAGGCTCAGGAACGGATCGAGCAGCCGATCACCGAATCTGGATGCGGAAAACGAGCGGATCATCATTGCGACACCGGTTCTATGCTGATTTTGATGATCCTCCCGCTGAAAAGACGGAGAACGGGAAAAACGAGGGCTGAGCATATCAAAGTGACCGATTGAGACTGCCTAGGTTGTTGGGGAAATCCGCATCGGGAGTGGGGCTAATCTGGGCCCGAAAGTTAGCGCTATGTGTAACCGCTATTTGTATCAGGGCGAGAAGGGCCGCCGTCAGGAAAGAAAAGTGGCCTAGCTTTTTGTTAGCTCTCACGCTAACAAAAGGATTCTTGGAGCGCGGCGTCCGATGGCCTGCCGGGTGATAGGTGGTGAGTAGGCCGGGGGATTTCACCGCCGGCCCCTCTCAG
>PLZN01000299.1 GCA_003152195.1 Acidobacteriaceae bacterium | reverse complement strand
GACATTTTAACTTGCTACGAACAGAGAAAAGATATTTCTCAATAGGATTACCGGCGTTTCAAGCAGGGCGGTCAGCTCTCCCGGCGGGGCCGGAACACGGCGTACCTGGACTCCACCGCGGGAAAGTAAAACGAAGGGAGACAGGAGCTATTGGAGGCCCACAGAATGGCCGCTGTCGCCGGTTGATATTGGGATGCCAGGGCCGGGAATTTTCATCCGGAATGGTGCAACTTGATACAGTCTTTCCGCGGATACCAGGGAGTGCTCGAGCGGAAGGAGGGGGTGTGATCTGTTCGGGAAGGACTGGGCGCCTGGGCTGCCGGCGACCGCGGAGCGCCTGGTGGCATCGCTCACGCCGACCCGATGGGTGCCGCGTCGGGAAAAGTGAGGAAGGCACGCTGAGGGAGCGGGCAGACTGGTTGGCGAACGTTGTCTCCCCACGGCTTACCCTTGGTAGGGGTTTGCCGGCGCACAGTGGCGTTCCTGTCGGAGGAGAGCAGAAGTTTGAGTATCATCGAGAGGGTCGTCGAACGTTTGCAGGCTTTCGGTCGACGTGATCCGGACGTGTGTAGGCCATGACCGCGTAAGTTCGGTGAATCTGCAAGACCTGTAATGGAAGAAACACCTATGCAAAGAGTTGCCTTCCTCCTGCGGTTGCGCCAAGGGTCTGAAGAGGCGTACGACAAAGCTCATGCCGAAGTATGGCCGGAGATGCTGGCGCTACTGAAGCGCGCCGGTATCTCTGAATATTCCATCTTCCGCCGGGATCAGCTTCTTTTTCTGTCGATGCGGGTTGAGAATTTTGATGAAGTATGGGCCCGGATCGAAGCCGATCCGGTCAATACTCGCTGGCAGCAGGCAATGGCTCCATACTTTGCGCCGCTCGATCCATTACGCCCGGGGGAACGCTTTCCCATGATGCACGAAGTGTTTTACATGCCGTAACCCTACTTATGAGACACGCTCTGTCCCGGCGCATGCGAGCGCAGCCACGCGCAAGGCCCTGGACACCCTCGAGTTGTTGAAACGGAAAAAGGAGCTGACGCTCGCAGAGATCTTCCAGCGATCGCATTCTTTCTGCTCACGTACGCAACGAAGTTCCTCCAAGCTGTGAACCTGGCGATTAACCCTGGTGATGTCAGATTATTTCAGAGCTGTCCAAATTAGGGTAATTATATACTTGACTGACTCGATATATCGTCGTTATAACGATGCACCGTGACAGGGCAGCGAAGTAGTAACTGCGAGATCAATACCCCTCCTTCCTCATCTTTTTTGCTATCGCCAATGGACGGTATTTGATGGATGCTATAGGGTCGAAGTAGTCCCTTCCCGCGTGAACGGCTCCCGAAAACGGAGATACCGTGATAGGGCGTAAAGGCGCAATGACATTTTTGGGGCAGGAGAGTACTGTAAATTTCCGTGCCATTTGCGAATCCAATGGAGTTGGCGACACACTTCCGCAAGCACGGGCACAAGTTCGGCGCTGCTACAGAAACGGATTACGAACGGCTAGCGGATAGTTTTTTATTTGGGGCCATGGATTTTGATACTCAAGACTGCGTTCGTCCTCAAGGAATTGACCGTGTCAGATTTAAAGGGAGTAATCGATATCTGGGAGTGGCAACCACGGGACCGATTTTCGTGAGAAACGTTTTACCCCGTCGAAGTTCGCCATGTGGCTAGATATGGCGGCGTGAACGCCTATCTAATCTTTGAATGCGGGAGGATATTTCCATGAAATTTAGATGCCCAGTATGCATGTACCCTGAAATGCCATATCCTCCCGACAATTACCACATCTGTCCTTGTTGTGGAACCGAATTTGGAAACGATGATGCTTTCTCTAGCTGGGATCAGTTGAGGCGGTCATGGGCCGATAATGATGCCCCATGGTTTTTTGGTGATCCTCCTCCTCTATGGAATCCATGGAAGCAGCTTGAGGATGCCCACTACTCCCATGAATTCGCGATCCGGTGGGGGGACCCTCCCTAATTGCCACCTTTCAAGAAATTAACTTTCAACTCCCCGCAGGGATTAGGCTGCCGGAAAACGCCGTTGTCCCAAAGGATTGGGTGAATTTTGCGATTTGGCAAATAAGCGCTGACGAGATGCAACACGAACTATTCCCAAAGCGTGGAAATTATCTGGCCCGATGGAAATGCCTTTCTGAAACAAGCGCTTTCTTTGACCACCGATCAACCGGATTGGATTACGGCAATAATTGCCATGTCTGTATTTCCCGCAGGACAGCAAGGGAAAGTCGTTATTCGGGTGTGGATGGAATCAAAGGGTGAGCGAATCAGCGACGTAATAGAAACCTGGGTAAGAGTAAATCACGCCGAGATGCACAACGTCGTCGATCCATCCGGCGGTATCATAATCCCATGAAGACGATTTCGGCCAAGAGCGAAAACGGTGACTTCGACAAATTCACGAATTTTATGCGGCGGCTCGTAGCCGTACCGCACTCTGAAATCAAAGCCAAACTTCATGCCGAGAAGATTGCGAAGAAGCGGAAGGCTAAACCTTCCGCTTCCCGCGATTCTGGCGCAAAGTCTTAGACCGCCGTTTCTCCCACCTTGCCTGTCAGTTCGGCGTAGGTTAGGCGCCTTCCTGCGATTTGAGTCATCGCGAATGTAAAACGATCCGCGTCGTTCAATGGATTGTCTTTGGTCGCACGGTTGTCAAACCGGAAGCACTGCTCGTCAAGGTAGCGGAACAAGTGGAACGGTTCAACGCTTACGTAGGTTCCGTTTAGTCCACGCTTCAGTAGCGACCAAAAGTTTTCAAGGCCGTTGGTGTGAACGCGGCCATTAACGTACTCGACAGCATGATTGACCATTTGATGGGCAAACTCATCGTTCAACCCAGAATAGCCAAGCATTACATCGGTGTAGAGTTTTGCGCCGGGAACCACGCGATCCTTGATGATGGGCCTTACGGTCTTGCTCAGCCGATCGGCAATGACCTGGGAGTGGACCTTACCACCGCGCTCCATTACGCCGAATACGATGGCCTTGCCCTTACCGCCGGTCCCGATGATCTTCTTCTTGCGCTTGGCGACATGCATGTTACGAGCTTTACCGCCGATAAAAGTCTCGTCCACTTCGACCTCGGCACCATCACTGCCAGCCTTCTTAAAAGACCCGGTCTGCATGGCAAGGCGAATGCGATGCATCATGAACCAAGCCGACTTCTGGGTGACGCCAAGAGCGCGGTGAACCTCATAGCTGCTAATGCCGTTCTTTGCTGAAACGATGAGCCAAACTGCGGGAAGCCACTTCGCAAGGGGCAGCGGTGAATCCTCAAAGATGGTGCCAACCTTGAGTGAGAACTTCTGGCGGGAGTGCTTCTCGCTGCACTTGTAGAGCTTGGCGTTGGCAAGATAAGTAACCTTTACGGAGCCACATTGAGGGCAGCGAACCTGACCATCTTCCCAGCGAACTGCAACCATGAACTGGCGGCAGTTCTCGTAGTCGGAGAAGAACTGGATGGCTTCCTGTAATGTGGCTGGGGCTTGCATGAATCAAATGTACAGAAAAGCCCTTGGTCAGTCAAGTATATTATTACCCTAATTTGGACAAGTCTGTAGATCATTTGGCTGCGAACTGGTCCAGCAGCAGATGGATTGATTGCCGCAGTTGCTTCATGTCGCTTTGTGCCCCAGCAACCACGTCCAGTTCGTGCTCGAGCATCAGGGTGGCATAGCCGTGAACCAGGCTCCAGGCAGCGCTCACCAAAGCCTGTTGCCGCTCCGGTTTCGCTTTTGGCAAGAGGCCGATCACTGCCTGCCGCAGCAAGAGAAAGGCTTGGTATGCCGGCTGCTCAACCTTCGGGTACTCCGCCTTGGAGATTCCACCTTCCCACATTACCTTGAAGTGGGATCTGTGCTGTACGGCGAACTCTACATAGGCGGCCCCCATTTCCGCCAAGCCCTTGACCTTGTCCCCCTGGCTCTTTTGCGAAGCCACTGCGAGAGCATCACGGAACAAGGCGAAGCCCTCGGCGGCGATCTCAGCCAGCAAGTCCTCCTTATCCTTGAAATGACGATAGGGAGCCGCCACGCTCACTCCCGCCAGACGCGCGGCATCGCTTAAGGCGAGGCCCTTGACGCCGTGTTCCGCGATCAAGGCCAGGGCAGCGCGCATCAGCGCCGCTCGCAGGTCTCCGTGGTGATAGGCGCGTTTGGGTGGCCGCGCCGCTTTTCCGGGAGCCGGCTTGGTTGGCAAGTGGTTTGTCCTGTCGGTCATGGCCCGCTAGCATCATCTTACATAAAAATGTGAATCCATTTAACATTAATGTTAGTCTCTTTCACATAGGGCCGTAGGAGGAGATCGTTATGAGCCGTTCACCGGGCTATCCAGAGCGACCGTGGAGCACAGCTGTTGCCGCGGGGTTCGCTTCCGCGCCGGCGCTTACCGTGCTGGGGTTCATCATGGCCGCCGACCTGGTGCTGACCATCTTCGGTATGGCCGTGGACCGGCGCTTGATTACCGGAGCCCCGGCATGGCTCAAGCCGGCAAAATTCGCGTTCTCCACCATGATCGCGGCCTGGAGCTTCGCCTTCTGTATCGCCTCGACGAGTATCCGGCCGCGTCTCACGCGCGCACTCGACGGCATACTGGCGGGCGCCCTGCTGCTCGAGATAGCGCTGATCGACATGCAGGCGGCGCGCGGTACGACCAGCCACTTCAATTTTGCCACGCATTTCGACGGCGCCGTCTTCGGCATCATGGGGGTGAGCATCGCCTGTATCTGGCTGGCGATGCTGTTGCTCACCGTTCTCCTCTTCCGCCAATCCTTTGCTTCGTCTGCCTGGGGATGGTCTTTGCGGTTAGGGATGGTCCTGGCTCTGGCCGGGACAGGTTCGGGCGGGCTGATGACGATACCAACTCCTCAGCAACTCGCGGAAGCGCATGCGGCTGGCCGGCTCCCGATCGCGGGATCGCATACGGTGGGTGCTCCGGACGGGGGGCGCGGACTGCCGGTCACCGGATGGAGTGCCGATCACGGCGATCTGCGCATCGCTCACTTCCTCGGCATGCATGGTTTGCAGGTATTGCCGCTGCCGGCCTGGTGGATCGCACGCCGCCGTTCGCCGCCTGCCGCGCGCACGCAGCGCAACCTCATCTTTGCCATGGCGGCCAGCTATCTGGCACTCTTCCTGCTGCTTCTCTGGCAGGCATTCCGGGGACAGTCGATTGCTCATCCGGACATGTTGACGTTGGGGGGCTTTATCGTGTGGCTGCTGGCCACCGGTGTGGCCATGATCGCGATCAAAGGAAAGCAAAGCCATCCGAACAATTCGCCGCACCCGGCTCACCAATATACTCAAAGGTAAGGAAAACATCGCATGACAGCAGATTCACTCTTTCGACTTTGCAATAGCACTGCGCTTGCCGGTTGGCTCCTGTTGGTAGTTACGGGATGGTCTGCCCGCGCCTCGCGCCTCATCTCCTCCCTGATAACAGGGCTGCTGGTGCCGGCTCTCCTGTGTGCCCTTTACATGGCGCTCGTCCTCTCCCATTGGAGCGGCCACAAGGGTGGATTCGACTCTCTCAGTAACGTCATGCTGCTCTTCACCGATCGGTGGATGTTGCTTGCCGGATGGATCCACTATTTAGCCTTCGATCTTTTCATCGGCAGCTGGCAAGTACGCGATGCGCGGCGCAATGGGTTACCTTTTCTGCTGATCGTCCCCTGCCTGCTGCTGACATTTCTCTTTGGGCCTATCGGGCTGTTACTGTATCTGCTTCTGGCGGGTTTCGTGTCCCGCGGCAAAGCGTGGCCTGGTCACCCAGCAGTCGTAACGTAGCAACTACGGTGGCAAGCCAGCAGGAGGAGAGCGCATGATCGGGCGGAAACTTGGGATGTTTCTGTTGGGAGTGGCTGCTTTGAGCGTGGCGCAGGCTCAGGATGCGGTCAAGATATCTCCTGAGAATCCTAAATACCTGTTGTTCCGGGGCAAACCCCTGGTGCTGATCTCGGCNNGACGCCGCTGAGCATAAGATGACGATGACGCGGACGTTTTTGCTCTACCGGGAGCTACAGAGCGCGCGCAATCCTTCCTCTCCCTGCAAGCCGGAATCTCCAGACTACCTATCGCCTTTTGTGCGCAGCGGTCCAGGCAAGGCCTTGGATGGTGAGCCCATCTACGACCTGGATCAGTGGAACCCGGAGTATTTTGAACGGCTGCATCGTTTTCTGGATGCCGCGTCAAAAAGAGGGATTGTGGTGGAGCTGACCGTGTTCAGCAATACCTATACGACCGATGTATGGGCGCTTAACC
>PLZN01000190.1 GCA_003152195.1 Acidobacteriaceae bacterium | reverse complement strand
AAATGTAGAAACTCCAGGCCCAGCATGAAATGCTGGGTAGGCTAAGAAGCGCGACTAGTCCCGGCAGGGACGGCTGAATCGTGCAGAGTTACTCCGGACTGATATGATTCCCGGGTGTTGAACAGAAGATCCCTCCTCAAAGGTCTCGCCGCATTCCCTCTATCCGCCTC
This sequence comes from Acidobacteriaceae bacterium, assembly GCA_003152195.1. Taxonomy (GTDB): domain Bacteria; phylum Acidobacteriota; class Terriglobia; order Terriglobales; family Acidobacteriaceae; genus PALSA-350. The sequence goes on along the minus strand of PLZN01000190.1, from coordinate 4,857 downwards.
CATATTGCGCGCGGCGGTACCGCTTGGGAAAGTCAAGATCACCGGCTTTGAGATCCACAAAGTCTCCGTGCGCTGGCGCGATCTGATGTTTGTCGAAGTGCACACGGACGCGGGGATCACCGGGCTCGGCGAAGCGACGCTCGAAAGCCGTACCGACATAGCCGAATCTGTTTTGCGCTGGCTTGAACCGGAGTATGTGGGGCTCGATCCCACCGGTCCGGAGGAACACTGGGATCGCGTTTACTATGTCGCAACGCGCTGGCGCAACGGTCCGGCGCTGATGACTGGCCTTTCGGCCATCGACATGGCGCTCTGGGATATCGAAGCGAAGCGTTTGGGAGTGCCTCTCTGCAGGCTGCTCGGCGGCCCTATCCAGAACAATCTGCGCGTTTACTTCACTCATTGGGACGCGTCCATTCCAAAGGAGAAACGCGACATCGGCGCGGTGACGGAGCTGGCTGCGCGCACCCGCGAGCAAGGCTGGACGGCTATCAAGTACACCCTGCCGCAAGCGGAGCGGGAACTCGAGCGCATCGATAAAGACGTCGCCGAATTGGCCGCGATCCGCAAAGTCTTCGGATCGCAGGCGGACATTGCGCTCGAATGTGCGGAGACGTTTACGGTGCGCTCCGCGATTCAGATGGCCCATGCCATCGCTCCCTATCATCCGCTCTTTATGGAGGAGCCGACCTGGCGCGAGAATCCCGCGGGTCTCGGGGAAGTGGCGGCGAAGAGCCCGGTTCCCATTGCCACCGGGGAAGGGCTTTTCTCGCGCTTCGAGTTCAAGCAATTGCTCGATGTGAAAGGCGCGGCGATTATTCAGCCGGATGTGATGCATGCGGGCGGGGTCACGGAACTGCGCAAGATCGCAAACATGGCGGAGGCGTATGGGGTGGAGGTCGCGCCGCACCAGTGCAGCGGACCGATTGCGCACATGGCGTCGATGTCCACCATGTCAGTGTGCCGCAATTTCGTGATCCACGAATGCGAAGGCGCGGATAACGACTTGTTCACCGAGATGACCGATGGCACCTACCCGACCCAGAAGGATGGCCGGGTTCGTTTGCCGGATGTTCCAGGGTTGGGGATCAAAGTCAATTTCGCCGAGTTCAAGCGGAAGTGTCCGTACAAGGCGATTCGATCGCGGGCACAGGTGAAGCTGTAGGCGCATCGCTCACCTCTGTGGACTATCCCTCTCCGTGAGTTCTCTCCACTTTGCGTCTGCCAGCACAACGGACGTTTCAATCTGGCGTTCGGGGACGGTCCAATACTGTCTGAGGAGCCGATTCTTCTCCTGAGCATCGACTACCTGGAATCCATGCCTCCGGTAAAAACGGATTGCCCAAACCGCATCAGACCAGGTTCCGACCAACACCGGACTCTTCGCCAGCTCGCGCAAATGAGATAACAGATGTGCTCCAATCCCTCGCTTCTGGTAACGGGTTTGAACATAAGCGTGCCGTATGAGGGTTACGTCCTGTACCTGTTGAAGACCCATGACTCCTAACAACGTCCCGGCCTCCTCGTAGCCCCAAAACACCACGCCATCCGCAATTTCATGGTGCAACTTCTGCTGAGACATGTACGGCTTTGTCCAGCAATCTGCGGGGATGACTTCTTTGTACGCCTGGGCACCATCGTCGATGATGGTCCAAATCAGATTAAGGTCAGCGTCGTCACAACGGCGGATCATAAGTTGGATTTGATGCAAGGGTCGTCGCCTCGACTCCCGGGATGGCAAGAGTTATCAGGGCGATGACGATTTCGCCCACCGCTCCGACGATGAGGGGCCACGCTCCCTGCTTGCCCAGCTCGCGAAGATTGGTGCGCAAGCCCACTCCGGCGAATGTGAGAAGAAAAGCCCAGCGGTAGGGTTTCTGCGCCGTCGGAGTAGAGTGCTCCAATATCTCCAGCAAGTCGAATGTGATTGCCATCACACGGGGTGTGATGGCAATCACCGAAATTATCTGGCGGCTGTATAAGACTGCACATACGTCCTTGGTAAGTACAAGTATAAATGGCACCAGAGCGGTGTGTTTTTATCTCGGAGCGCCCCGACGAGTCGTTTTATAACCTGTTGCGGCTTTCAAAGCTGCCACGACGCAGTTAAGGGCCCATGACAATTCTGCAGACACTTGTTATCCGCGCCTCGGATAAGTGTGTTCTAACCAGAAGGTCCAAAGGATGGGGAATGCAAAAGCTTGTGAGGCTGGCAGCTGTCGTCTATTTTCTAGGGTATCGAGGCCGTCGTCCTGGGACTCGGCTTGGAGCATGCCTATGCCGTTCCGAGTTTCGCCCGTCAGACAGGGCTTTCCTGCAACGTGTGCCACAGTAATCCGCCCGAGCTAACCGCGTTCGGGCGCAACTTCAAGCTGAAAGGCTACGTGCTGACGGACATGACCGCCAATGACAAGGTAGGCAACAGCAAAAGCCTGTTGCTGTCCAAGTACATTCCACTCTCGGCCATGATTCTCATTTCGAACACCGCTTTCCAGGCCAACCAGTCCGCTTCCCAGAACAACGCCGCAGGTTTTCCGCAGCAGCTCAGCATTTTTCTCGCTGGCGGATACGCTTCCCACTTCGGTGGCCTGGCGCAGATCACCTATACGCATTCGGATGACCATTTCAGCATGGACAACACCGACCTGCGCTATGCCAACCAGGGCAAACTGCGCGGAAAAGACTGGGAGTACGGCATCACTTTAAACAACAATCCCACCGTGGAGGATGTGTGGAACAGTACCCCTGCGTGGGGCTTTCCCTGGTTATCATCTGAATCCGGCGTGAGCCCACTTGCCTCCCCCCTCATCGACGGAGCACTTGGCCAGGACGTAGCTGGTGTAGGTGGCTACAGCATGTGGAACGACCACCTCTACACGGATGTGACACTCTACCGCTCGGAGCACGCCGGGGCGCCAACACCCGTGAGTGGAACCGGCCAGCCGTACAACATCATTTAGAACGCTGTCTTGGGTACTCACACGAGGGCCGTTTTGCTAATCTACTTTGAGCTGATCGAGTAACGCACCACAAGCCCTTCGACATAGATCACTTGAACTTGGCGGTCGCCGGTCGCATATTGAAAGGTTTGTGTTTTTAATCCTTCGGGCAAAACAGACTCAGATAACTTCTGTCCTGGCCCGAATAACTTCGTGACATCGTCTATATGCATGCCGCGCTTCAATTGAGCCGTGGCAGGAATTGCGGCATCCCCGGCGGTGTTCTGCGGAGCAGGCGGAGCTCCCGCATCCTGGGGACCGCCGAAACTCACGTAGTCCGCGAGCAGCTTCATTACAGCATCGGGGGTCTTTTGGTCCGCTGGTATCGAACCTGACCACCGCAGGTTGAAGCGCGAGCCGCCGCGCGTGCGATCGTCCGCTACCTTTTGCGCTTTAATCTGGCTTGCGATTTGAGCAGCGTTACGATTGTCGGCTTCCTGCCGCTCCCGGCGGGATCGTTCGCGATCGAGGTCCCGCTGTAACTTCCGTTTGAGGTCGGGATCGTCGGTGTTGGCGATCTGTCTTTCCAGATCCTTCTCGTAAGCGCTCTTTTCGACTGGCCTGACTGTGACCGTGGAGTCGGAGTCATCTCCGAACGTCCCAAAACCGCCTCCGTCCAGCTGAAACTCGATCCGATCATCTTTTACGACAATCCCGGTAACTCTGGCGGTATCGCCCTTGCGGATCGCGGCGCCGTAGGTCTTGATTCGACCAGAGTACTCTTTCCAATCCATGGGGACGTCTTTGTTGAAACGCAGATCGACGCCCTTCTGGCTGCCGGGCATGTCGATCTTCAACACAACTTCCTTGCCGGTGAAATAACTCACCAGCGGGGAGGGACTACTCTGGGCGCTCAATAACAAAGTACAAAGCGCCATGGCGAGGATAACTACCCTGTATGCCGATCGAAACACGTCCACATCTCCTAAGTTGGTAAGGGATGATGATATGCGAGCTGCGGTCTACGCTCAACGGATTATTGAGATGGCAGTCAGTGCGCAAGACGGTAGACCTCAGAGCCTGCGAGCATGAAGGCGCCGGTGCCAAAAACATAGCTTGAGGTCGAGGTGAAATCGCCAGGAGCGGCTCCGATCGGCTGGATGCAGCCCAGTCTTCCATCCTGATAGATATGGGAGAGCAAGCCCTGCCAGGCTTTCTGGACGACGGGTTGGTATTGCGCGCGATCGAGGATGCCGGAGTTTATTCCGTAGGCAAAGCCAAAAGTAAAAAAGGCGGAGCCGGAGTTCTCCGGCAGCCGATAGGCAGCCGCATCCAGCAGGCCAGGCCTCCAAAGGCCGTCTGTGCCCTGAAGGGAAGCAAGTTCCTCTGCCATCTCCTTGAATTGGGCTACGTATTTGGGCCGCGAAGGATAGTCTCGCGGCATCTCCGCCAGCACTCGCGCCAGGGCGGCAAAAACCCATCCGTTGCCGCGTGACCAGAAAATGTCGCTGCCGTTTGCTTCGTGCTTGCCCAGGAAAGACTTATCGCGAAAGAAGAGGTGGTTCTGCGGGCTGTAAAGCAAGCTGGACGTGATCCACCATTCGTGGTCCATAAAGTCCAGGTACTTGCGGTCGCCGGTTGCCCGGCTCAGTTTCGCCAGCACTGGCGGAGCCATGAACAACGCATCGCACCACCACCACAATGGTTTCTCCGGATCGTCGGCAAGCTTCATCACTGCATCCATGCGATTCCGCGTTGGAGTGATCATTGCCGGATCTTTATAACTCGAATAAAGTTCGAGATAGGTTTGACCGACGGCGTGGTCGTCTGCATGGGCAAGGCGCGGACCAGGCTGCCACTGAAACTTCTTGCCCATTGCCAGCATGGCGTCCTGATATTTCTTGCCGTTCGCGGCTTC
>PLZN01000503.1 GCA_003152195.1 Acidobacteriaceae bacterium | reverse complement strand
CGCCACCAAGCCTGACAGGAAATCCGGGGTAGCGCAGTGGAGCGACCTGCGGTTCGCACTCTGGGCCGCAAAAAAATTGCCCTGAAAATAAGAACAATACTCATTCCTGCTGATAACGGTGCAGCACGTCTTCGAGAGACACAATGCCCTCGAGGGTCCCCTTGCTGGCCCGATTATGGATGGGCAGAACCGGCCAACGTGCCAGGTGGGGAATCGCGCTATCCAACGGTAGATCAGGGAAAAGGAGCGGCGTCCGATCGGGCTTGAGGGCGCGTTCGAGAGGGGTCTCCGGGGTTTGCGTTGCCGCAGTCGAGGTGTACTCGTTTCGATCCATGGAGTACCAGGAACCATCGCGGAGCTTGACCAGCAGCACAGGTGCGTCGGCTACTGCCAGTCCGGCTGAAACCTCGCGCAGCGTTTCGCTACCGGAGAAAACAGGGATAGTCACCGGGCGCAAGGCATCCTCCAGATGGAGAACGCTTTCCTCGCGTTGCTCCTCCATGGAAGGCAGGTCGAGGCCATCCTGGTGGGTGAAGGTTTCAAAAATAGGAGACGGCTGCAGACTACGGGAGACCAGGTACGCAATCGTGTTGGCCAGAATCACCGGGAGCACAATGGAGTAGTTGCCGCTGACTTCGAGAACCATGAAGACCGAAGTCAGCGGAACGCGGAGGAAGGCGGCAAACAGAACCCCCATTCCCACCAGAGCGTAGGAACCGACCGAGATCGGGAAATGAGGAAAGAAGACCTTCTCCCAAGTTCCGATCGAGGCGCCCAGCATAGCTCCAATAAAGAGGGTAGGAGCGAACATGCCGCCCGGCGTGCCGCTGGCGAACGAGACCGTCGTCGCCACAATCTTGAGCAGGACCAGGGCGAGCAGAAACTTCCACGTGAACTGGCCGTGCATGGCCTGATCGATGACGTCGTATCCGGGCCCCATCACCTGAGGAGCGCCAAAAAAAGCGATCGCGCCCACCATGAGTCCGGCGATTGCCGGCTGGCAATAAAAGGTCCAGCGGGGAAGCTGGCGAAGCCGCGGGCGCGCGTAGCCCAGCGCCTTGGATAGGATCAGCGACGCGACGCCGCCGGCAACGCCCAGAACGGCGTAAGCAAGAAGCTCCTGAGGGCCCTGGAGTGTTACCGAGGGAATGCGGAACATTGGCTGCGGGCCCCAGAACCAGCGGGCAACGACGACACTGGAAATCGCGGAAAGCACAATGGAGCCGAGAACGACTGCGCTCCACCGTCCGATCACCTCTTCGACCACGAAAAGGATGGCCGAGATCGGCGCGTTGAACGCGGCCGCCAGGCCTGCGGCGGCGCCAATGGGCGCAAACATGCGCAGCCGCTCGCGCGAGAGATTGAGGCGGCGGCTGACCATGGAGGCCACGCCGGCTCCGATCTGTAACGAAGGATCTTCGGGACCGAGAGAGAATCCACCACCGATGGAAAGAGCGGAAGTGATGAATTTGCCGATGACCGTTTTGAAGGAAATGTAGCCGTTGTAGATATAAAGCGCCGCCTTGGTCTGGTTGATGCCGCTGCCGCGCGCCGCGGGGAAGACAAGCTGCACCAGTGCCGCGACGACAAGGCCGACCGCCACAGGCACAAGCAACAGCCGGTACTCTCCCGGGTGGGGCGACGACCCGAGCGTGAGCACCTGGATCCAGCTGATGGCAACCCGGAAACAGACCACCAGCAGGCCTGAGATGACCCCGATAAAGATCGAAAGGACCAGGAAGAGCCGCTCATCCCGGTTGGACGCCAACTTCTGCACATCCGCGGGGTTGGGCTTGTAACGCTTTTCCTCCTCAAGCGCAACCGGGTCCACGCCGGGTGTTTCCGTGGCCGGAGTCATTCGTCCTCCACATGGTTGGGCGCTTGGGCAATCCTCAACAGCAGGGCATCGTCCCCAGCAGGCGCTCCGCAGACCTGTTGGGTGATGATCTCCGTGTCATAGATGAGTTGAATCTGGGTTTGGGCGAGTTCGGGATTGTTCTCCAGGTCGGCCACTTTGACCGCAGGAGGCTGCTGCCAGCGTGCGGCTAGAGCTTGCAGGGGATCGACGGGAGGAGGGCTGGGCGTCTGATTCGTTGGCGCCTTGGTTTTACCTGTGAGGCGGGAAGCCAGGCTCTTTAACGGATTGGAGGTTTGCGGGCTCGCGGGTGCGGGTGCGCTTGCCGGCGCGGAACCCTTTGCCGGCGCCTGGGCATTGTCTTGCGTGCATTCTGCCAGCCGTGCCATGGCAAGCTTTCGGGCGGTAAGAATGCGGGCGCTGCGCTCACGTATGCTTAACCGCGAAGAGGGATAGAGCTGCAGCAGCCGGGTTGCGTCGTGGAGCTCATTGCGGCTTTGCTGCAGAACCGGTTGCGGCTCCTGGTCGACGCCGGGGCTCTCCATTGCGCGCCCAAGGTATCGCTTTGCCTCCAGGTAACGCCCCATCTGGAAGGCTGTGCGCCCTGCTCCCTCAAGCGCCTCCAGCAGAGAGGGGTGATGGTGGAGAATCGTCGTGTAGAGGTGTAAGGCGTCGCTGGGGTCCTGCGCCTGCTCCATCCTGCGGGCGATGTCCAGCTGAATGCTGATGTCGTCCTCAGGGGCATTTCCCGAGGCCACAAGCAACTCGCTACGAGCCTCGTCCATAAGGTGATTGGCAATGAGATAGTTGATGAGCTCAAAGCGCACCGTCCGCCGGCGCACATAGCCATCCCCCTCCCAGTTTCCGTAAATCGCCCGCTGGTAGTCCTCGATGGCCTGGCTTTCGTTCCCCTGCCGGGCTGCCAGCCGGGCAAGTTGAAGATTGATTAACCCGTTCCCCTGTTGGCTTTCCAGCAGGGCATTGAAGTAAACGGTAGCCTCCTGAATGCGGCCGGCGGATGCGAGCGCTTCGGCAAGTTCAATCTCTATGCTGCGTTGACTCGGGGCATAAGCAAGCGCGGAGCGGAGGGCGTCAATCGCTGCCTGAGGCTTTCCATTCCGCAAAGCCTCCTCTCCCCGGGCCAGCCATCGCTGGGCCAGTTCTGTTTGATGGGAGGCGTAAGATTGGTAGAGAAAGTTGGTCAGCACGGCCAACACCACCGTGACCGCGAACAGAGTGAGGAGAGACAGCGTGTCTGTAAAGATCAGACGCCGCCGCACAAGACGCTCACTGGCAGTTAACGGGGACTTCAACGCGAAAAACGACATCGCTCTCCAGTTTACTTGGATGCGGCGCCGTAGAAACAGTCCCGGCTTCGGAACTCGACAATACCGCATCCGGCATTTTCCTGAGTCTCATGAGAGGGGATAACCGTGAAACGCCGTGACTTTCTAAGATCCGCAGCCGTTGCCGCCCTGGCCAGCACCGTAAAGCAGCCCGTTCATGCTGCTCCCGCATCCGACGGCATACCGCGCAGGACGCTCGGCCGGACGGGCGAGAAGACTTCGCTGGTCGGGCTGGGCGGCTATCACATCGGCGTGGCCTCGTTATCGGATGAGGAAGCGAGCAGGATTGTGCGCATGGCGCTCGATTCCGGGGTTAATTTCCTGGATAACTGCTGGGACTACAACGGCGGCCTGAGTGAGGTTCGAATGGGCAAAGCGCTCCGTGACGGCTACCGCCAGAAGGCGTTCCTGATGACCAAGATCGATGGGCGCACGGTGGCGTCTGCCCGGCAGCAACTGGAGCAGTCCCTCAGCCGCCTGCAAACCGATCATCTGGACCTGATCCAGATTCATGAGGTCATTCGCATGAACGATCCGGAGCGGGTCTTCGCGCCCGGAGGTACCCTGGAGTATCTGGAACAGGCGCGCAAAGAAGGCAAGGTGCGGTTTATCGGGTTCACCGGGCACAAGAGTCCTGAGATTCATTTGCACATGATCGAGGTCGCTCGCCAGCACAACTACACTTTCGACACGGTGCAGATGCCGTTGAACATAATGGATGCCCATTTCGACAGCTTTGCCGGCAAGGTGGTCCCGGTTGCATCCAAGCTGAACATGGGCATTCTGGGAATGAAGCCGATAGCCAATGGCATGATCCTGGGAAGCAACACGGTGACCGCCGTCGAGTGCCTGCAATATGCGATGAATCTGCCCACCACGACGGTAATTACCGGTTGCGACTCGATGAAGATTCTGCAGCAGGCGATGGATACCGCGCGCAACTTCCGTCCCCTGAGCTCCGAGGCGTTGGCCGGGCTCCTGAGCAGGACGCAGGGCGTTGGAGGCGCAGGTAAGTTTGAAGCCTACAAGACATCGCATATGTTTGATGGGACCTACCAGAATCCTCAATGGCTGGGGTAGAGCGCTCTATGACGTATTGGGTGCCCCAGGTCTCGCTTTTGAGACCTGGGTGTGTACTCCTCCACACGGTTACAGTACTGGAAGGCCGAGCGGCAGTAGCACGTTTTTGCATCTTCGGGAGCGTACGCGGGAATGAACCTCGACTCTGAAACCAACCTCGCAACCGGGCAGGGACTCAGCCTGGAGGACAAAGAACTAGCCCTGCAGGAGAGACTGCGTTCGCTGGGAAGCGTCATTGTTGCGTATTCCGGCGGCGTGGATTCCGCCTACCTGGCCTACGCGGCCCACGTGGTGCTTGGGCCGCAAATGCTGGCGGTTATCGCCGACTCCGCCAGCCTGGCACGTTCGCAATTGAGCGACGCGCAGCATTTTGCCCAGGAGCATGGAATCCCTTTGCGGTCGATCGAAACCCACGAGTTGGAGCGAGAGCAGTATGCGGTGAACGGGCCCGATCGTTGCTTCCACTGCAAGGACGAGCTCT
>PLZN01000498.1 GCA_003152195.1 Acidobacteriaceae bacterium | reverse complement strand
CGCCCCTTCGGCTTTGAAGGCAAGCGGCGCATGCAGCAGGCCGAGCGCGGTATGGAGGAACTGCTCGAAGGGGTCGACACCATGATTGTCATTCCCAATGAGAAGTTGCTTGCCGTGGCCAAGGATGCCGGCTTCTTCGAGTCCTTTCGCATCGCCGATGACGTTCTGCTCCAGGGTGTGCAGGGCATCTCCGATATCATCACCATCCCGGGCATCATCANNAAACCACCATGGCCGGCATGGGCTATGCAGTCATGGGGACCGCCGTACGCCGTGGCGAAAATCGCGCCATCGCCGCCGCCCAGGCTGCCATGGCCTCTCCGCTGCTCGAAGCCGGCGCGATCGACGGCGCTCGCGGCATCCTCATCAACATCAGCGGCTCCAGCTCACTCAAGCTGAGCGAGGTCAATGTAGCCTCTTCCCTGATCCAGAATGCGGCTCACGAAGACGCCAACATCATCTTCGGCGCGGTCCTGGATGAATCGATGGGCGATGACGTCAAGATCACCGTAATTGCCACTGGTTTTCGCCAGGAGCAACTCGGCCGCCGCACGCGCTTGATCAATGATGCGATGGTCCCGCACCTCTCGCTCCAGGCGCGCCCTTCCGTTCCCCGCTTTGCCAGTGAAGAGCTCGCCGACCAGGAGTTTACCTCGGCGGTGGAGGCGCGGCCTGTGCCGGTGCCCCCTGCAACCCAGGCCGTCGAGGAGCATGACGAGAGGGAAGTGTTGCTGCCATCGGCGCCGTTCGATCTGCAGCCGGAGCCTGGTGTCCAGAAGCCTATCCCTCTGTCTATTTTGGAAGATCCCGCTCCTGATCCCGCGCGCTCCGCTGGCCCGGCGAAGGTTCCGATGGTTCACGCCAGCTTTGACGAGCCTTTTGAGGAGGAGTACGCGCGTCTCCTTCCGGAGCGCAATACGGGCGCCAACGAGCGCGAAGGGATGTCTTCAGGACGCGCCTTTACCGACCGTGCACCGGAAGGGGCTGGGCAGGAGGGCCTCTCCACTCGTTCCGGAGACAACCTCGATATCCCGGCGTTTCTACGCCGCCCGGTCTCCTAGAGCCTGTAACCGCCCAAACCGGGAAGTTCGGCCCTAGAGTTACGGTTGCGTACCCAATTGTGGTACGGACATCGGAGAAACTTCGTTGGAATATGGAATTGCGGACAGAATTTATGGCAAGCTAGGGTTTAATTCAGGTAGATTTGCAGCGGGGGATCCAGGATTCTCTTCAGGGAACGCTCCGAAGCGCCGGTCGATGGATTCAAGTAGTACTCGAATCTTCGGGCCATTATGATTGATATGCCATGGTTTAGAGAGGACAACCCTGCGGTGAGACAATTTCCGAAGCGTATATTTCATCTTCTGCTGATCCTTGGTCTGGCCTCTGTGGCTTTTGCGAAGCCTGCGTCTGCCCGCCCGACGCACCCTACACACCGCGCCCACGTCGCGCATGTTCAGGAGAGCGCCCACGCTCGCCGGCACATGGCGCAGTTACGGCACGTTCACCCAGTGGTTACCGAGCAAAGGGTGGTCAGCGTTCGCGGTCGATCGGGACGGGTCCGTCGCGCGGTGCTGGGGCGCCACCGCTCGTACGAACACTTCTCAGCCAGCTCGTTTACTGACTCCGACATAACCCAGGGTGATGTCACTGCGGGCGAAGATCCAGTCGTGCGCCAGGCTGCAATCGACGCGTTGGGCAATATGTACGGCACGGTAGTCGCCATCGACCCCAGCAATGGCCGGATCCTGGCCATGGTCAATCAGAAGCTGGCCCTCTCCAGCGGCGCCGAGCCTTGTTCGACGATCAAGGTTTCCGTCGCACTCGCTGCCCTTCAGGAAGGTATCGTCACCAAGGACACGCCGGTCAATCTGGGTGGCAGCTACCGCGTCAACCTGACGGAGGCTCTGGCCAAATCGAATAACCTCTATTTTGAGACCTTGGGCCGCCGTCTCGGCTTCGAACGCGTTCGCCACTACGCCAATTCGTTTGGCCTGGGCGAGCTTGCGGGATGGAATATTCCCGGCGAGCAGCTGGGCATCTACCCCCAACAGGTGTTGCCCGAAAGCGAGGGCGGAGTCGGCCGCATGTGCTCCTTTGGTCAGGGTGTCTCAATGACCCCGCTGCAGTTAGGGGCACTGGTCGCGTCGATTGCCAATGGCGGGACGCTCTATTACCTGCAACACCCGACGACCGCTGAGGAGGCGGTGAACTTTCAGCCACGAGTAAAGCGGACGCTGGATATCGCCAACATGATTCCGGAGGTTACTGTCGGCATGGAAGGCGCGGTCGACTACGGCACGGCCCGCTCGCTGCACGCCAACTTCAGCCAGCTGCCTATCCTCGGCAAAACCGGTACCTGCTCCAACAACGGCACCCGCTACGGCTGGTTCGCCTCGTTCGCCAACACGTCTTACGGCCGCATCGTCACCGTCTTCTTCCTGGAAGGCGGCCGTCCTACGTTTGGCCCTAAGGCCGCCGAATTGACGGGTGTCTTTTACCGCAATCTCTGGGACCATAGCTATTTCGCGCAGAAGCTTGCTGCGGAACCGGTATCGACCACTGCAACGGCCAGCGGCGTCAGCCAGTAGCTGATGTATCACGGGACGAAAGAAGGGCCTCCCTACGGAGGCCCTTCTTTTTGCAGTTCAGAACCGCTATCGCCGCAAGGACAGTCTTATTGCCGCCTTGGCGGCAAAGCACAGATCGTCAAAGACACGAGCCTCGAAGAGGCTCCGAGCCCCGGCAGCCGCCGTGATTGCCCCCACCTTGTGTGACACTCTCCGATACGTCCGCATCATTTCCGGGACAGTAGGCCGCAAAGCCTCGCTGCGGACAAACGCATTGCAGAGCTCGCGCATGACGCCTTTCACCGTGCTGTTGTGAATATTCGGATCGCTGCCGTCGAGATCGCTCAACGACTTCTGCACGCGGCGTATCTGGGTTTCAAAAACAAACCAGGTATGCGGGTGATGGCTCAGCGAGGCCCAACTCACAGCCAAGCCAAGCTCAAACGGCATATTGAATCGGGGGGTGCGGGGCGGGGTTCGATCCATTTGAACCCGCGTATGAGTTCTAATATCCGCTCCAGCCTACGTTTTCCTCCGGGAATTCCGAGGGTGGTTCGGGGCTCAAGACCAAGCTGCACTAAACCCACAACGTAGGCTAAGTAAAGACGGCGGAAGGTGCGATCATAAGGAATGTTCAGAAAGACAGCGTTAGGCTTAGCGGACAGGCGCACGCTTGCTCTTCTTACGCTGCGCAGTGGTCTTTGTATCGGCCTTCTTTTTCCGAACGCGGCCATCCAGATCCCTGTGCCGGCCATCAAGGGAACCTGACATATCCCTGGAACGGTCAGAAACTACGCGACCATTGCTTCTCACGATGTCGATAAGGCGCTGCCGCCTGCGGCCCAGACTCTTTCCCACTTCCTCGAGGGAGGGAATGGGAGTCTTGATGTGTACTGAGCGGGCCATAGCACCATTTTATCTCTTCTTCATGAATGCTCTAGGATTCTTGCAATGAAGATACTGACTGCTGACGAGATGCGGATCGCCGACCGGGTCACCACGGACCGCTTCGGGATCTCTTCGCTGGAGTTGATGGAGCATGCCGGGCACGCCGTTGCCCGCTTTGTTCTGCGTGAATTGCCCCAGTGCCGGCGCATTGCGGTGCTGTGCGGCAAAGGCAACAACGGCGGTGACGGCCTGGTGGCGGCGCGGCATTTGGCGCAAGCCGGCTGTGAAGTCTCCGTCGTGATGCTGGGGGACCCGGCCGAGGTTCATGGCGAAGGGAAGGTCATGCTGGATCGGCTTCCGGCAGCGCCGATCGGCATCAAGGAAGAGGCCGACTTGCACCGTGAAGGCTACGAGGCCCTCTTCGCGGGCACGCAGTTATTTCTGGATGCCGTCCTGGGCACCGGTTTTCGTCCCCCGATGCGCGATCTGGCAATCGCCGGCCGCAAGCTGCTGGAGCGCTATCCCCGAACCCCGGTTGTGGCGGTGGATCTGCCCTCGGGCTGGGAGGCGGACTCGCGCAGCTTCTTCGCTCCGGACGCGTATCGCGCCGATGCCGTGGTTACCTTCACCGCCCCCAAGCTGGCCCATGTTTCGGGACTGCTCACCCGCGGCGTGCTCACTCTTCCAGGGAATCTCCAGCAAGGACCGATTGTGGTGGCGGCGATCGGTTCGCCAACCGAGGCAGTCGCGTCCGCCACTGGCCTGACCTGGGCGGGGAGTTCCAAAGTGATTGCCGACCGTCCCCGCCCCGCTGACTCCAATAAGGGACGCTTCGGGCATATCCTGGTGATCGGCGGAGCCAGAGGCAAGTCGGGCGCCCCGTGTATGAGCTCTGTCGCCGCGCTACGCGCCGGGGCGGGCCTGGTCACCGCTGCTGTTGCGCAGTCGATTTTGCCGACTGTCGCCGCGGTAACGCCGGAGCTGATGACGGTTCCGTTGCTCGAGGGAGCCCAGGGCGAGATCTCCAGCCGCAACCTTGAAGCCGCCC
>PLZN01000173.1 GCA_003152195.1 Acidobacteriaceae bacterium | reverse complement strand
CGGCATGGACGTGGTGAAAACCAATGTAGAGAAAATCGGAGGTACCGTCGACATCCAATCGACGCCCGGGCGGGGCACGACGGTTCGGGTAAGAATTCCCCTGACCCTGGCTACTATTCCGGCCCTGATCGCAACTTGCGGCGGCGAACGCTTTGCCATTCCTCAAGTCAGCCTTTCGGAACTGGTACGCCTCGATGCCGTCGAGAACGGAAAAGCCATTGAACAGGTCCACGGCGCTCCGGTATACCGCCTGCGCGGACGTTTGCTGCCCCTGGTATATCTGGATCGGGAACTCGGGATTCGCAGCGGATCCGCCGAAGCCTGCCGGACGGCCGCCATCAACATCGTGGTGTTGCAAGCAGAGGACCGGCAGTTCGGGCTGATCGTCGACGAGATCACCGACACGAAGGAGATCGTCGTTAAGCCACTGGGCAAGCAACTCAAAGGCATCAGTGCCTACTCGGGCGCAACCATCATGGGAGACGGTCGGGTTGCTCTGATTCTGGATGTTCCGGGACTGGCACAACGAGCCAGGGTCATCGCTGAAGCGCGCGAACCTGCACATGACGAGGCGCGCAGCGAGGCGGGCGTCGAAGGCAGCCGCGACGAACACGCCCTGCTGCTTGCCGAGAATGGGGTGGAGGGCCGAGTTGCGATTCCCCTTTCGATGGTAGCGCGTCTGGAAGAATTTCCAAGGTCGGTGGTCGAACGCGCCGGCGACCAAGAAGTGATGCAGTACCGGGGACAGATCATCCCGCTGGTACGGCTGTCGCAAGTCATTCCCGCCACTAGCGACGCGGAAGTGCAGGCGAATGCCGGCTCCATCCAGGTCGTGGTGTATGCCGAGGGAAATCGTACTGTCGGCCTGATCGTTGATCGCATCATTGACATCGTTGAACAGCGTGCCCGTCTCGAGTCGCTGGCTCCCCGCGCCGGAATTGTCGGTTCATTCGTGACCCAGCGCCAAGTCACCGATCTGCTGGATATGCCCGCCATCGTGCGGGCAGCTGTCCCAGGGCTAATCGATACAGCCGACCTTGAGGCAGGGAGAGGATAGGAGCAACTGCATGGCACCTCAACAATTTTGCACATTCCTGCTGGACGGATACTTATTCGGCGTACCCGTTCCCCAGGTGCAGGAAGTCATCCGGTTTCACCCGATGACGCCGGTGCCCTTGGCGCCGCCGGCGGTCGAAGGACTGATCAATCTGCGCGGACAGATTGTGCTGGCGATCGATCTCCGGAGGAGACTGTCACTGGCAGGGCGCTCCGCAGGCGATTTGCCCGTAAATGTGGTCGTGAGAACGACAGACGGGGCCGTGAGCCTGCTCGTAGACGAGATCGGAGATGTGATCGAGGTAGAACAGTCCAGTTTCGAAGCGTCTCCGGAAACCCTTCGCGGCGCGGTGCGATCAATGATTCTCGGAGTGCACAAGCTGGAGCACAAGCTGTTGCATCTGCTGGACACAGAGAGGGCGTGCCAAGTGCATGCCGACAGCGACTCGGTTGCGACCTCTTGAACTAGCTCGATGGGTTACTAACGAGCAGATAGTAATAGCCCGAAGGGCATATCCAAAGGGGTAAAGCAGGATTTTCCAGGTCGATGTTTCCTATGAGGCGGACTCCTGTACGACTCGTCGCCTCACTGGAGGCTGGCGACTTTGGGCCATGCAAATCTGAGAGCCAACATACTTCTTGCGATCATTTTCTTAGCGTTTTCTCATCTCAGTTCTTCTCAAACCATTCAATCTTCGTCGCCAGACCCCTCGGCAAACGGAACGAGTGACAACCTGATCTCGCGACCCAAGGCAGTCCTTCAGGGTTTTAACGAGCACGGAATTTCATTCCAAGGAATGGCCGTCTACGACTGGTCGTTGACGCTGCGCAGCGCGCAAGACACGGAAGCCGGATTCGGCCGGTATTCGTTCGATTTATCGATGCCTGTCGATGGACAGAAAGCGTTCGGACTGGAAGGCAGCGCCGGACTTGTCAGGCTGAAACACCATATGCGGCAGTTTGGCGAGACTTACGATGGTGCCGCGCAAGTGTTCTCTAACATCGACAGCTGTTCGCGAACCATGCTCTATGAAATCTGGTTCGAGCAGAGACTGATGTCGAAGAAGGTTCGTCTGAAGGGCGGAAAGATCGACGCGAATACGGAGTTCGCGGCTGTCCAGACAGCGGGTGATTTCCTCAACTCTTCGATGGGTTACAGCCCGACGATCATGGCGTTTCCCACCTACCCGGAACCGAAACTGGGGATCACTGCCTTCCTGAATCCCACGACAAACAATAGGCTGAGCTTGGGTGCGTTCCAAACCGTGGGCATGGGAACGATAACCATTATTGAACCCGCACGCAACTGGAACATCGGACCAGGCGAACGTCCCGGCCGCATGAGCCTCGGGTACTGGCGGCTGAATGGGCAGATCACGCAGTTCGACGGTCGGTGTGCCTCCAGCACAGAGGGGTTCTATTCGGTTGTAGAACAGTCCGGCTGGCGCCACCCGTGGATGGGGCAGCAGGGCCAGCGCAAGCTGGCGACGTTTTTTCAAATCGGCTATGCTCAGGGACAAGTGAGCCCATTTATCCGCCACCTTGGCGGGGGAGCTGTACTGCAAGCGCCTTTCGGCAGCCGGACCCAGGACTCCCTCGGGATTGCGGCAACCTCGGTACGCTTTTCATCCCGGCCCGGCGCTGGCTTCGAACTGGGTGGCGAACTAGTGCTGGAAGGCTACTACAAAGCCACGATCGGCAAACATCTCGCACTGGTTCAGGATTTCCAGTTCCTGCACCATCCCGGCGGCATGCGCGCCAACCGGGACTGTCCGATCCTCACTCCCCGGTTGGTCATCTCCTTTTGAGGAGATCGCGGCAGCCCGCGATTGGGTTGCTCGTAAAGTCCCTCGTTGGCGTGCCGATGGGGCTAGTGACGCTCTCCCGGATGTCAGCCCAGGAGAGCACACAGGGTTCCTAGCGCCACATCGAGGGGAGAAGGATGTCATGCGTAACGCAAGCTTAAGAATGAAGTTAATTATCGCTTCAGGCACATTGCTGGCGATCTTGATCGTAGTCGCGATCGTAGGGTTTCATTCGGTCGTGAAACTCGATCACATGGCGGATGCGGTCGACCGCGAGACGGAGGAGAAGGAATCGTCTCTCTACATCATGGAGGCTGTAATCAAGGAAAGCAGCGGCACACGTGGCTATCTCCTCACAGACCAGCAACGGATGCTGGAACGAGCCGAAGACGGAAGACGGGAGTGGCAAGATGTAATCGCGAAACTTGCGCCCACGGTGCAATCGGATGAAAGCAAGCAGAGCCTGGCAACGGTTCAGCACAGCTACGACGCATTCCATGCCATCGTCGACAAAGAAATAGCGCTGCACCGTGAACATCGAGATAAAGAATCGCTGGCCCTGACGATCAGCGACGAAGAGCCTGCGCTGAACGCGATCGACAAGGCGACGGACGACTTTGCGAGCATCGTGGAGAAGGAGAAAAAGCAAATCCAAAGGGACCAGGACACGGAAGTGGCACAGAGCAAGACTCTGGTCACTGGTCTGGCCCTGGCCGGAATCGTCGTGGGGTTTCTGGTCTCGTTTCTGATCGCCCGCTCGATCCTGGGCAGCCTCGGGCGAATGCTCGTTCTCATTCAGGAAATTGCAAACAAGAACCTTGCGGTCGAAGACATGCAGATCACGAGTGAAGACGAGATCGGCAAAGCCGGCATTGCCCTCAACGGAATGAAAAATAGCCTGCACGAGGTGATACAACAAATCGCGGAAACGGCGCAGCATGTGGCCAGTGCGAGCGAGGAATTGTCCGCTACCAGCCAGCAGATTTCCGCCAACTCGGAAGAGACCTCCGCCCAAGCCAGCACAGTCTCCCAAGCCACCCACCAGGTCAGCCAGAACCTGCAAAGTGTCTCCACCGGAGCCGATGAAATGACCTCGACCATTCAGTCCATTGCGACCAACGCCCACGAGGCCGCTACTGTCGCCTCTAACGCCGTCCAGACCGCTCATGGCGCCAATGCGAACGTTGCAAAACTAGGCGCGTCCAGCGCCGAGATCGGCGAAGTCATCAAGGTCATCACATCCATCGCCCAGCAAACCAATCTGCTTGCCCTTAACGCCACCATCGAAGCCGCCCGCGCCGGCGAGGCCGGAAAGGGCTTCGCGGTTGTCGCCAATGAGGTCAAAGAACTGGCCAAGCAAACCGCCAAAGCCACCGAAGACATAAGCCGCAAGATTACTGCCATCCAGACCGACACTCAGGGCGCGGTCGAAGCCATTGGTACGATCAGCGGCGTGATCAGCCAGATCAATGACATCTCGGGCACTATTGCAACCGCCGTCGAAGAACAGAGCGCGACCACCAACGAGATGACGCGCAATGTTGCTGATGCGGCCAAAGGGTCGGGGGAAATCACGCAGAATATCGAGGGAGTCGCAGAAGCCGCGCGGGGAACATCTTCGAGCGCACAGGAATCGCAGAAGGCGGCCAATGAACTAGCGGAAATGGCGGCGCAGCTGCATAGCCTGGTCGGACAGTTCAGGCTGGATGGTACGACCAGAGCGGCCGCTAGACACGACGTCCATGAATCTGGCAAGAGTATGGCTGCCCACGCCGGGAGATGACGGAGGGAGCAGCAGCAAGGAGGCCATACCAATTTGCCGGAAACCGCAAAAAAGAGGGTACTGCTGGTCGATGATGCCGTNNAGGCCCTGTCCCTGGCAATCGCTCAAGACTCTGACCTCGAGGTCGCCGGCACGGCCGCCAACGGACGCATTGCGCTGACTAAATTTGTCTCCCTGAGACCTGACATTGTTCTTCTGGATTTCGAAATGCCGGAAATGGACGGCCTGGCAACCGTCCGTGAGCTGCGCAAGATCGACGCTCGCGTCCCGATCATCATGTTCAGTAGCCTGACGGAGCGCGGGGCGTCAGTCACGCTGGAGGCCCTGTCGCTGGGCGCCACCGATTACGTCACCAAGCCGAGCAATGTGGACATGACGGCGACGCTCGAGGCCATTTCGCGGGAACTCATCCCGAAGATTCGAGCTCTCTGCCATCTTCCCGAGCTACCGAACCGTTTCACCCCAGTGGCAAAGCGAACCGCGCTCATTGCGTCCGCTCTCATGCCTCATCCGGCTCGGTCGCTGGCGCCAGTGCAAATCGTGACCATCGGGGTCTCCACCGGTGGCCCCGACGCGCTGGCTCGAGTTCTCCCGTCTTTGCCGGCGAACTTTCCCGTGCCGGTAGTCATCGCGCAGCATATGCCTGCCATCTTTACCTCATTGTTGGCAGCGCGACTTGCAGCGAAGTCGGCGTTGCCGGTGCGGGAGTGTGTCTCCGGTGAACCTCTCACCCCCGGATGCGCCGTCATCGCCCCGGGAGACTTTCACATGGTCGTCACGCAGAAAGATGGGGTTGCTATCCTCAGGACCCATCAGGGCCCGAAAGAAAATTTCTGCCGTCCTTCGGTAGATGTGCTCTTCCATTCGATCGCGCGCGTGTTCGGAGCTGGCGTGCTCGCTGTAGTGCTTACGGGGATGGGACAGGACGGGTTGAAGGGATGCATGGCGCTCCGCGGCTTAGGGGCCCGGATTTACGTGCAGGATGAAGCCAGCAGCGNNCTGCCGCTCGATCAGATCGGTGCCGCCATTGTTCGCGCAACAACCACGCACGTTGCTGCGCGCGCCGAATCCTGAAATGACCGGCCGGTTTACAAATTAGCTCTTGGTCAGAGTATCGAGGTAGCGGTTGTTATAGAACGCGGTAGTTTTCTGCACGAACTCGAGAATTTTGAACATCCGCTCGCGGCCTTCTCGATTCGCCTCCCGGAACTGCACCGCAACGCCGGAACCGGGATCGAGCCTTGCCACCACACCCTCCGCCGATAAAGTAGGATCATCCATCGAGAATCCTAACTTGATTTTGCTGCCCGGCGCGAGAATCGTGCTGGTTTCCACGAAGCAGCCACCCAAGCTTACGTCGGTGAGATTCGCGAACAGGGGTGTTGCTCCCGCTGCGGTTTGCATCTCAATCGTAACCCGGCACTTCATGCGAGGATGAGAGCGGCGATCCTTATAGGAAAGCTCCTTCTGCTTTTCCATATACATGCGCCGGTCGGCTTCTGCCAGTAATTGTTCCGCATCCTCGCCGTCTTCGGGAAACATCGCGCGTCCAACGCTGAGCGATAGAATATCTTCGCCGCAAACTTCGCTCCCGGCCTGCCTCGCCAGAGCGCGCATTTGCTCAGCTTTCTTACCGGCCGCATCCGCGGCGAGCCCGGGGGCAATCACTACGAATTCATCTCCACCCATTCGCGCAACGTAGTCATATTCACGGCAACTGTCTTTGAGAGCCTGGGCAAACAGACGCAAGACGCGGTTCCCCTCGAGATGTCCGAAGCGGTCATTGATCTGTTTGAAGCCGTCCATGT
>PLZN01000113.1 GCA_003152195.1 Acidobacteriaceae bacterium | reverse complement strand
GAGTATAACCCAGGGTTTGGCAATTAACCAGACTTTCCTATGGACGCGCTCAACGAGCGAGTTCTACGAGGCGAGAAATATGATGAAATACGGGATACTTATTCCTCCTGCTTTCGTTGATGCGCCGCGGAGTTTGTAACTGGGAAGAGGCCCGGGTTGCGGTCCCACGGCACGCCGGGACAGGCGGGATGACAAAAAGGGAAAGCGGAGAGTCCCGCACGTACACTTATCGCTATCTGGAACTGGTCGTCGGGCCGGGACTGACGATGGTGCGAAGCGGAATCTCGAGCGTTCCCGTCAGGTTGGAATTCAGGTCGTAGATTCCGCTCCGCAAGGAGAAG
Organism: Acidobacteriaceae bacterium; assembly: GCA_003152195.1. Taxonomy (GTDB): domain Bacteria; phylum Acidobacteriota; class Terriglobia; order Terriglobales; family Acidobacteriaceae; genus PALSA-350. Next base: position 2,364 of record PLZN01000113.1, on the reverse strand, counting down.
CCATCGTCAGGGGCATCGATCTCCAGATAGAGGTTGACACCACTGGCCTGCGCTGTCGTGTATTGCGCGGCGTCCAGATTAAGGTTGATCTGCCTTAGCATCCAGTTGAGCGGCTTGCCCTCGTGGTTGTAAACCACCAGCGCAGCTTCGACGCTGACATGGCGGCGGCCATCGGGCGCCTGATTCCACTGCAAGCCGCGCGCGGCGATCATGAAGTCCACCATATAGCGGGTGAGCGGGCCTTTCAGGTTGGGATTGTCTCCGCCTTGACCGGGACTCGCAGACGACCGGGTGGTCAAAGCAGGACCCGCTCGGGGCGGGGCACTCCCGCGCATCACCCGCAGCGTGAGCGGAATCTGTGTCGCGTCTGGCAGGCCGGGGCGCAGGAATGGAGACAGCGGGTCAGAAACCGGCTTGGGGGCCGGCTTGGCTGCCGCTGCCTGAATACTCTTCGCGTCGTCCGCATAATAGCCGTGGCGGTAGGCGAGTTGGTAGCCGCTGTAGTTGGCAAGCTTCACTTGAATTTTCCGGAATCGTCCGTCGGTGGCCAGGTTGGCGGAGGTGTAGGTCAGGGTATAGAAATACGACCCATGGTCGGCGACGCGGGCCAGCGCATCGGCCAAACCATTGGTGTTGTAGAAGGCCGCGCCACCCGTGTCTCTCGCGATCTCTTCCATGCCTGCATGGTCGGCGTTTCGCTCCTGGGCTTCCTCCTGCTGGGGTCTGGATACTCGCTGTTGCGCCCCTCGGGCGTCGGCGCCGGCACTGTAAAGCAAGTCAGTCGCGAGCCCCTCGGCAGCGATCGGATAGATGGCCACCTGGGCCGAGGCGAGCAGGGCATCCGTCTTTCGGACTTCCTCCTGATCGTCGCCCTGCACGCCGAAGGAGTCGGGCAAGGCGGGATTGGGGAAGATAACGACCGGAAACGCGCCTGAGAACCAGGCCACGTTTTTGCGGCCTGGAATTCCGGCGAGATAGTGCGCAAGCTCCTGAAAGGCCGCGAGCGTCAGCGTTATGCGGGCACCGCTCCGGGTCGAGCTTTGGTCGGCCATAAACTGCTGCCAGGCCGCGGCCGCGTCGGGGGCATGTTCCGCCAAGGCCGCGACAAGCTCCTGGTTGGCGGCCGTTTCTGAATCCGACTGCAGTAAGGGCGAGGTCTGCAGCCCCGCTCCATTTTTCCGGTTGTTGATCGCCGCGGTCAGGAGGGCTGGATCGTCAGTGAAGCCCTGTACAAAACGCAGCCGCGTTCCCAGGGTAAAGACCGCCATTCTGCGGCCCGGTTGCTGCTTTTTGAGGTACTTGAGCATTTGCGCACGGACTCTGCTCTGGTCGGCAAGCGGGGTGTTCAGGGAGTCGAGCACGAGGACCGTTACCGAGTCACTCGGCTTGACTCGGGGGACGTTGGTGAAGACGTTTGGCGGCAGATCAGGCAGGTTTGCCTGCAGCGGCTGCGCTCCGGTGTGCTCCTCGAAGTAGCTGATCGTCTGCGGATGTCCGTCTTCCGACACCAGGAAGTCTTGCTTGTGCAGACCCCCGACTGGGCGGCCTTGCATACCGGTCACCACCACGTCGAGAACGACAATCCGCGCATTCGCCTTGAAGACGCGGCGTCCGTTGTCCTCTGGCAGCGCGGTCTGGCTCTGGAGAGGTGGGGAGCTGGCCAACCCGCCTAGTAGAAGCACCAGCCCTAAGGCCGAGCAGGAGCGCTGAAGCACTGGGATCTCCCTTAGATCTCGACCTCTGAAGGCTACAGAACTCTGGTTAGCCTGACAAGTTTCGGGGGCAGGTGAAGCCGGTCAGTGCCGGCTAGAGAGGTCGCCGCCAGGTCGGCTAAGCGGACTTGCCCGCCTTGACGTGTGGAAGGCCGGATACAACAAGGCAATCCAAACGACGGCCACTACTACGATGGCGATTTTTGCCTCCTTCGGTAGTCCGGGACCCTTCACAGCAGTCACCTTATCGTATGGAACTTCGACTGTTGGCTTTGAACCAACCTGCACGATGACCGATACCTCTCCTATCGACACGAGTTTTGCGCGCAGCACCGTCCCGTCTGCTTCCTTAATCTTTACCATCTTGCCAACTTTTCGCGCCTGAAGCATCTGTTTCGCGCTCGCAGCGTTGAACGGAACGGCCGCCGCGGACGCAACGCTCGTCATGAAGAGGCTGCAGAAAAGGACAAATGCGGTCCAACAGAATAGACCAATAGGGCTCAGACGCATGATAGACACCTCGCCGAAAACAGGATTAGCGATCTGGGGCAATACGGGGGACAGCATGTGTGCTGCAGAAGCACGGAAGGAGTAGAAGCTGAAATGAAATCCGTGTTGTAAAGCTGTGTAGAAGATGAGGGCAGGCCCCTCG
>PLZN01000511.1 GCA_003152195.1 Acidobacteriaceae bacterium | reverse complement strand
AAGGACCCCGGAATTCCTGCTGCGCGGCCCCAGACATGGTTGCGCGTGCGCTTTCTTCAAGGAAAGCCGCTGCATGAAGTTCGTTGACCACACCAAGCCTCACAGGAATCCGGGGGGATGGGGCACCCGCAGATTTTTTGCACTCTGCGCCCAGAAACATCTGGAGCTGCTCTCCGTGCAGACCATCAGGCAGCTTCGATACGGGCTTGCTCGGCGAGCATCTGGCAGAGTCGAATGCGGGCGGAAAAGCAAGCGCGCTGCACCTGCGGTTCGGGAAGTTCAAGCAGGCGGGCGATCATCTCCAGAGAATAGCCTTCCACGTCGCGCAGCAGGTAGAGAAGCCGCTCGTTGGCGGGAAGGTTCTGTATCGCGGCCTCAAGCTCCGGGCGGCGAACATTGCGATGGCTAAGGCCGAGCCCCTGAGAAATAACCGCCGCGGGCTCCTCTTCTTGCAGGGGAAATCGCTCGCTCAGCTCGCCGATGAGCGCCGAATCCACGGCGAACGCATCGGGCTGCTCGTTTTGTTGAAAGGCCCGGACGAAGGTAGCCGCGAGAATCTCTTCCGCCTCAATTTCATTACCGGTCATGTAAAACGCAAGGGAAAAGGTACGATGACGGTGGCTTTCATAGACGTCCCGCTGACGCTGCTCGCAAGACTGTTTGGCAGCCTGGGAGACGACGAGATTCGATTCAGCGGAAAACTCGCGTTCAAAGTTGAACAAGGCCACCCCCAATTTAGGCTATTTTAGAGCGGTTTCACAGTTGCTCTGACGTCATAAGGATCGCGAGGTGTGGTTTTCTTTGGAGAAAACCACGAGAACGTTTTTCCCTTCGTTCTACATTTACAGTGAACCGCTCGAGCCTGAATTTTGATCAGACAGTCAAGATCCGGAAGAGGTTGTCGTCCTTGGTCATGCGAGAAACCGAGGGGTTGGGACTGAGACGAAGTATAGCAGTTTGCGGGTAGGTGTGGCTTCCGGTGAAGAATTCATACCGCGCGCAACGGTTGGCGATAGACTCAACATTAGCGAGTGCCGATTAAATGTTGCGCGGTCACGAACCCTGCGAGCGAGGCCATGGAGCAGGGGGGCCGCTGCGGAATCGGTGCTGCGGGAATCTCGATCGAGCGAGCGAAGAACGAGCGCTCGCATGTGGTAGGCAAGAACAGGGAGAAAGAGCTTTCCGGGGCAACCCGGATGCCCGGCAAGTATGGAGACAGCACGCATCCTCGTGGTCGATGAGCAAGTGCAGTTTCGAGCGGTGATCGACAGCATGCTTGAAAAAACGGAATACTCTACCGTGCTTTCAAGCGGTGGCCAGGACGCCATCGCGCACATCGAGCGCGATCCCCCGTACGACCTCGTATTGTCCGACCTGATGATGACTGGGGAAAACGGCATCGGCTTGCTCGAACGGATACGCCAAGTGCAACCAGATACCCCAGTGGTGCTGGTCACGGCCGGTCCACAGGTGGAGGAGGCCGTTGCCGCTATCGGCCGGGGTGCGTATGACTATCTGCTGAAGCCGTTTGAAAAAGATCAACTGCTGGTAACGGTCAAGCGGGCACTCGACTATCGCCGCCTGGTGCAGCAGAACGCAATGTACCGGCAAGATCTGGAGCAACTGGTAAGCGCCCGAACCGGAATGCTACACCAGGCGATCGTGGACCTGGAGCGATCCTACGACATCACGCTCGAGGCGCTAGGCGACGCGCTGGATCTGAAAGATGCAGAGACTGAGGGCCACTCGAAACGGGTGACGGCTTTCACTATCGCGCTCGCCCGGGGCGCTGGTGTCCCGCCGCAACAGATACCCGTGGTCGCGCGCGGCGCATTTCTGCACGATATCGGGAAAATGGCCATTCCCGACGCCATTCTGCTCAAACCCAGCAAGCTGGAAGCGGATGAACAAAAGGTGATGCGAGAACACTGTGCGCGGGGCTACCAAATGCTGCGCAAAATTCCTTTTCTCCAGGAAGCGGCGGAGATTGTCTACAGCCATCAAGAACACTACGATGGCAGCGGCTATCCGCGTGGGCTGAAGGGAGAACAGATTCCGCTAGGGGCGAGAATTTTCGCCGTAGCCGATACCCTGGACGCGATCACCTCGGACCGGCCTTACCGCGCGGGGACCAGTTTTTCCGCCGCGCGAGTGGAGATTAAGCGTTGCTCCGGCACGCAGTTCGATCCCAAGGTGGTGGATGTCTATCTGAGCTTGCCCGACCAGTTGTGGGAGGATCTCCGCAAGGAGATCACGCTGCACACAAAGAGATTCTCGCCCCTGCACCCTGAGCCGCCCAAGGACCGGCCCAAGCTGCGCAACCCCTTCGGCTGAAAATCGCGGGCGCTACTATGCGCTGAGATTGGCCAGAGCGGCATAAGCACTGAAGATAAGGCCCAGAACGGAAGGTGTGGCAATGAGTATATTGACCCCGGAAATTGTCCAGGAGAGGTTGCGGTCGCTTCCCGAGTGGAAGCTCGAAGGCAAGGAAATCGTACGGCACTACCAGTTCCCCGATTTTTCAGCCGCCATGGTCTTCGTGAATCAAGTGGCGGAGAAGGCCGAGACCGCCGGACACCACCCGGACATCGATATTCGCTATAACAAGGTGCGGCTGGCCCTGGTTTCCCATGACAAAGGCGGCCTGACGGAGCGCGATATGAAGATGGCCCAGGCGCTAAACTCGCTCCCATAGATCGATTCCCTATCTTTTATGGCCCACCGCGCGCCCTTTTTAGAGCGGTTTCGCAATTGGTGTAGACCGAAGCCACGTCGCCTTTCGTGGTTTTCTCCCAAGGAAAACCACTCCTCGCGACCTTTATGAGACCACGGTAATTGCGAAACCGCTCTAGCTGTACCCATCCCTCGTGATCTTCCCGCCACGGAGTCGCTGTCCAGCACAGGAACCCCAGTCCCTCCTCAAAAGCACGCAAACCGCGCCGTCCCCATCGACTCCCTGGTAAACAGCCCAAGCCAAAAAAGTTGCAGTTACGCAAGGTCATGCTGGTTATGTACCACCGACTTTCGACAGACCATCGAAGACCGTAATAGTGTCAAATCATGACCCTCGAAACCATTGCCGCGGAGCCGCCGCCCGCCCTGCCAACGCTCGCCGACATAGAACGCCGCCGCGCAGAGTTGCTTGGCCGCCGGGCGCAATACCAGCCGGAAGAGGAGACGGATCCGGATCCCGCAATGCCACCGTCTCGTAGTGCATCCGAGTGGCCCTCGCGTCCTGAGGCGGCGCTCCACGGCTTGGCGGGGCTGGTGGTCCGCACCATTGCGCCCCACACCGAGGCGGATCCTGCCGCCATCCTTCTGCAGTTTCTCGTCGCCTTCGGCAACCTGGTCGGGCCCGTGCCGCACTGTATGGTCGAGTCCACCCGCCACGGCCTCAACCTCTTCGTCGTGCTCGTAGGCGAATCGAGCAAGGCCCGTAAGGGAACAAGCTGGCGTCAGATCTGCCGCCTCTTCTCGGAAGTGGATGACCTCTGGGTTGCCCGCCGCGTCACCGCCGCGCGTCTGACCGCCGACGGACTCATCCATGCCCTGCGCGATCCCCTGAACGATCACGACCAGCCCACCGACCGCCGCCTCCTCGTGCTCTCCGAGGAGTTTGCGTCCGTGCTCCACGTCCTGGGACAGCAGAAAGGCCACCTGTCGCCCCTGCTCCGCTGCGCCTGGGACAGCGGTAATCTCCGCACCCTCGACCGCCACCATCCCCTCCAGGCCACCGGTACGCATATCAGCCTTGTGGGCCACATCACCCAGCGCGAGCTCGCGCAGTATCTTCACCGGACCGAATCGCACAATGGTTTCGCCAACCGCTGCCTCTGGACCTGCGTGCGGCGCAGCAAATGCCTGCCGGAAGGCGGCAGCCTGACCCCGGAGAACCTCAGCGGCGTCGCGCGGGAGCTGCGGCGCACCCTCAATTGGGTTCGCAGCGGAACGGAGCGCGCCTTCCACCGCAATGCAGACGCGCGCGAGCTATGGAATGATATCTACCCAACCTTGAGCCGGGCTCAGCCGGGCTTCTACGGCGCTGCCACCAGCCGGGCCGAAGCGCAGGTTCTGCGTTTGAGCGCCATCTACGCGGCCCTCGATTGCAGTGTCGTCATCGCCCCGCCCCATCTCGAAGCCGCGCTCGCCATATGGCAGTACTGCTCGGCCAGCGCCGGCGTCCTCTTCTCCACATCCACCGGCGATGCCACCGCCGACCGCATCCGCGATGCGCTGGACGCTTCTCCTGACGGTCTATCCAGGGAGCAGATCAGAAACCTCTTCCACGGCCACGTCACCAGCGATCGCATCGATGCCGCGCTGGAAGAGCTCGCTTCGCTGGGCACTATCACCAGCCGAACGTTACCTGGGCGGGGTCGCCCCGTTACCCTTTGGTCGGCCGTCGAAGAGTAGGAAACCGCACCGGAATAACTTTCCACGCTTTTCACGCTTTTCACGCACCATTTCCGTCGGACTGAGAGCATTTTTACTATGGGTGTAAGTGAGGAAACAGGACCGAACGCGGCCATTCCTCCGAAGCCGGGCTCCCGGCACGCGGTTTTTTGCGTGATGGGGTAGGAAGAATGGCCAAACCTAGCCAATCCCTCCAACTCACAGTAATAGTAAAAATGCTCTACTCACCCGTTGCAGGCGCAGGCTCCATACCTCTTATCTCCTCTTCGAGACCAGCGTGCAACCGTTCACCGAAGCCAGGGGGTAACTCAAATGCTCGGTCGTCCGCGGTGAGGATGAGGATGTTGCTGCATTGAGTCCAGGATTGCTGAGCGGATCTCATAGTGTTCCAGTGCTCTGCACTTCTTCCAGCGACTGGTTCCTAGAGTCGGCGAACCTCTGCGTCGAGGACGCCCGTCTCGACAGTGTTCGCGTGCTTCATCTGGATGAAAGTGCGATAACGACCGGGTGCCGGAGGGTGTGCGGTCGATCTTCAACCGGGGGATCCTGCTTTTTCGGCGCGCTTCTAGTGCCTCAAGGGGATAGAGAATTATCCGGAACCCCGCTTATGATCGGTCTCTGTCAAAGTCTGCTGAAGACCCCCGATTGACTGCGACTTCGGCCTTCCTAAAGGAGGAGAGAAATATGGCTTCACCACCCTCTACTTCATCTGTACAAACACGACCGATCGATCCTGACAAGCTGAACGCTCTGCTAGGACAGGCAGTGCAGGACATGGGCGCGGCCATGCACGCGCCGCTCATTGTTATCGGAGACAAGCTAGGACTTTACCGCGCCATGGGAGACGGCGCACCGGTGACCCCGGCGCAGCTTGCCCAGCGCACCGGCACAGCGGAGCGTTACATACGCGAGTGGTTAAACGCCAATGCGGCGGGCAAATTTGTGGAGTATGACGCCGCAAGCGGCACCTACTTCATGACTCCGGAACAAGCGCTGGCGCTGGCGCAGGACGATACGCCGATCCACCTCCCGGGCTTCTATCACATGCTGGCGTCACTGATGAAAGACGAGGAAAAGATCACCGAGATTTACCGCACGGGCAAGGGCATGGGTTGGCATGAGCACGAGAAGGGCTTGTTTGAAGGCTGCGAGCGATTCTTCCGGCCGACGTACCTGGCAAACCTGATTTCGAGCTGGATTCCGGCGCTCGAGGGAGTAGAGGCAAAACTGAAGGCGGGAGCCCGGGTGGCTGACATTGGGTGTGGACATGGCGCGTCGACGCTGCTGATGGCGAAGGCCTACCCCAAGTCGTTGTTCTTTGGCTTTGACTACCATGCGCCGTCAATTCAAACCGCCCGCGAGAAGGCGAGGGCGGCTGGAGTAAGCGACCGGGTGAACTTCGAGGTGGCGCCATCCAAGGAGTTTCCCGGCAAGGACTATGACCTGGTGGCGTTCTTCGACTGCCTGCACGACATGGGCGACCCGGCGGGTGCGGCACGGCACGTTCGCGAATCGCTGGCGGCCGAAGGTACATGGATGATCGTAGAGCCGTTTGCACATGATGAGATCGCTGCGAATCTGAACCCAATTGGGCGCATCATGTACTCGGCGTCGGCATCGGTCTGTGTGCCGTGTTCGCTCTCGCAGGAAGTGGCGCTTGGCCTGGGTGCGCAGGCCGGCCCCGCAAATATAGAAAAGGTGGTCCGCAGCGGCGGGTTTACGCGTTTCCACAGGGCAACTGAGACGCCGTTCAATATGGTGTTTGAAGCGCGCGCGTAGTGGGCTTGGGTTGCGATCTGGCGCATAAGACGCTTTGATCTGGCGGTGTTTCATTGCAATATCCGCACTGACGTTGATGTGTGTTTACTGGTTGCTGACCCATCGGCAAACGGAAAGCGACACAACAAGCGGCGATTCTCCGCGGAACCCTTTCATCGAATCCTTCGGGGGAGGGGGTCGGTGAAATGGGACGAGGAGAATCGCCGTTATTACTTTTGGCGTCTACTAGCAGTAGAGAGCCCGGCCCCGCAGACAGCCAGCAAATGATTTGGGCCTCTTGACGCGAACTACTGGGCGCTTTCGGCCAGGTTATGCCTGGATCGGGCCTCTTGCCGAAAGAAGCCAGCGCCAACATCCTCGTCTTCGGACGGTACACTTGGTCCTCATACGCCAGCCCGATGAGATGGCAGGAAAACCACCAGCGCAGGAAAGAACGGTCTGACGACATCCATGTGCTCTTCCGCTCTAGAGACAAATTCGTAGAATCGACTCCACCAACAGGCTACGTGCGCAAAACGATGATTGCCATAGAGCATTCAGGGTAGACCTGAGAGAAAATACCATTTGCAGAAAATGGAACTGTTCAGCCAGCTTACGCGCGGGATCTATGGCGTCCATTCCCTCAGACGGCGGCGGTTCGCGAATCTCCGATCGGTAGGAGTAAGGTTGTCACATGCGCGCACGACTCTGGCCCGCGGTCGCCGCATCCTTTGGCGCTCTGCTCTTCCTCTCGACACTCTTCGCATGGCTCGTCTCACGGGAGGCTGCTGGGATTCACGAACACACGAAGATTGCGCGCCAGATTTACCAGAGAGCGGATGACGCCATCTCAGATATCCAGGCAAACATCAACAAGGGCGCTCTCATAGAACAGAGCGGTTTCAGCAATCTCAATGTTGTGGAGACCCAGAGACGAATCTCTGACCTACAGCTAAACACAGCAAATGACTGTACCACCCTGATTGGCCTGCTCGGTGCGAACCAAAAGCCGCAAATCCTTGCCCTACAGCAAGGCTTGGATCAGTACTGGAGCTCAATTCAACAAAGTCTGGGCACATCGCGAACGCAGCGTGGGGAACAGAGACTCTTCAGTGAGTTGGAGAACCAACCGGAAAGAGTCCTCGATCTCGCCGGGCGCATCGATGCGCTCAATCAAGCAAGCCTGGCCCGCGAGGAGCAGGAGATTGAAGGTCAGCAGGCTAAACTGCGGCAATTCGCGATCGCAGCCACGTTAATGCTTCTCCTGCTGGAGTGTGCGATTGCGCTATTCAGCACGGCATACATGTCTCGGCTCGATAAGGTCTCAGAGGCAGAGAGGAAGCGCGCCGAGAAAGCGGAACAAGAGCTCCGGCGTTTATCTAATCAGCTGGTGCGAGTACAGGAGGAGGAGAGAAAAACGATCTCCCGAGAACTTCACGACGAAGTGGGCCAGATACTGACAGGTTTGCGAATGGAATTGGGGACGTTGTCGCATTACGACCCGGATGAAGAATTTCGGCAGCGACTTGATAGCGTAAAGCGGCTGGCGGAAGAAGCCCTTCGTTCCGTGAGGAATCTCGCTTTGTTGGTGCGACCTTCCATGCTCGATGATCTTGGACTGGAACCAGCGCTGCACTGGCAGGCAAAAGAGTTCTCGCGCAGGTGCGGTATACCTGTTTCCGTGAACATTGAAGGCAAGCTCGACAACCTGCCTGAAGCGCTTCGATTGTGTTTGTACCGCGCGATTCAAGAAGCCATGACGAACTGCGGCAAGCATGCCGACGCTAGCCGCGTCACTGTCATCGTAAAGCAGGATGACACGCGAGTGATTGCTTCCGTACAAGATGACGGTAGGGGGTTTGATGCACTTCTTAAAACCCACGGTCTCGGGTTGATGGGTATGACTGAGCGCGTGCGCGCCTTGCAAGGGCGTATGTCCGTATCGTCGGAGTCCGGTTGCGGAACATTGATCAGTCTCGAATTGCCCGCCAGGCTCGATCCGGGCGTATCCTAATGACCAGGCTTTCACGATCTTGCGTCGTCTCCTGTCATTTAGGCTTGTCAATAGTGTCTCCAAGGGATTTGTTTTGGACCCCCTTCCGCCTAGCGTTGTCTTAGAGGGCAATTTACTTCTCCAACGAGAGGGGGCCGATGAAAAATCTCTTGCAACAGCGTCCAAAACGACAAGTCCAAACTACGAAAAGCCGACGGCGTATAGAAAGCAAGATAAGACATGAGTTGCAAGGTTCTCATCGCGGACGATCACGGAGTGGTGCGCAAGGGCCTGCGGCTCCTTCTGGAGCAATATCCGGAGCTTGAGGTCATTGGGGAAGCGGCAAACGGCCGGGAGGCTGTGACGATGGCCGCGACCCTCTCTCCACAAATCGTCGTCATGGATGTCGCAATGCCGATACTGAACGGCATCGAAGCGGCGGAACAGATATTAAAGGTAAATAGCAAAACGGGCGTCATTATTCTCACCATGCACGCGGATGAGAGCTATCTATTGAGGGCACTCAATGTGGGCGTCAAAGGTTACCTGTTGAAGGAGTCAGCCGAAGAAGACCTGCTGTTGGCAATCAGGGCTGTGGCGAATGGAAAGCCATTTTTCAGCCGGGCAATCAACGAATCGCTGCTTGAGGATTACATGCGGGTGCTTAAGCAACAGGGCCTCTCCGACACATTTCACCTTCTGACCGCGCGGGAAAAAGAAGTGCTCCAACTACTTGCCGAAGGAAAAACAAACAAGGAAGTGGCCGTGCTCCTGGACGTCAGCCCGTACACAGTCGAGAGCCACCGAACAAACTTGATGCAGAAACTCAATGTCCACAATACCGCGGAGATCGTTCTTTACGCGGTCCGGAAGAGGCTGGTTAGCTAAGCTTGGTTCCTGGTAGCGCACAAACCACGGGGCGCACAACCAATGCGCGCTCCCAGGGATATCTATGTTGAGACAGGGCGATGTGTTTGACAATCCGATCACTGGCGAACGGGCAACCGTCCGTCTTGGCACGCGCGAAACAAAGGGCGAACGGTTGGTTGTCGACTTAGAGCTGCGGGGAGCGGGTTTTGGTTCCGCTCTGCATCTGCATCCAGCCATCCACGAACGACTGACAGTGGTGAGCGGCCATGTTGGTATTTGTGTGAACGGTGCGATTTCAATTGCAAAATTGGGTAAGACATTTGATATCCCCTCAGGGGTGGCTCATCGGTTCTGGAATGCCGGAATCTGTGAGGCGAAACTGACGATTGATATTCGGCCGGCTAAACGATTCGAAGCCTTCATACGAAACATGATCGGTCTGGCTCAGGATGGCAAGACGGATCCAAGGGGCATGCCGAATCTTTTACAGCTTGCGGTAATAGCCAATGAATTCGATGACGTCATCCACTTCTTAAAACCTCCACGGTTCATGCAGAGAGCGCTATTTCCGATTCTTGCCCCTATAGCTCGAATGCGTGGCTACAGGGGCTCTTATAGCGAATATGCTTTTCGGGTGCCGTCGGAACGGGTTCAGAATGAATCGAAGATGCCTATGCTTAAGCGGTTCTAATGGCAACGATGAAAATCAGTGGTCCGTCTGGCTGCGGCAGTTGAACTTTAGATCGTCACCGCGGATGTTGCGATGGCGTTTATGAAAGGCATCGAAGATGCTCACCTGATATTAGGCCGCAACATCGCTTGCGCGGAACCGGCGCACGGCGGCACTAGAACGACAGTTATGTCTGTATTGAGAGTTAGTCAAAGGTTGTTCCGCTGTCATCCGCTTTTTGATGCGCGCGTTTTCATCTCGGCATTTGTATTGGGTCTGCTTATTGGGGTTTGCGGCTTTGGCCTAGATTGCCTGGTGCATCATGCGAGTAGGATCTATGCGTCCGATCTGTATACATGTATTGTCGCTTCCGTGTTTTCTTATCTACTGATGGTTTATGAGAAGCGTAGGCGTATGATTCTGGCGCGCAGGATGGAAATTGCGGCCGAAGTGAATCACCATATCCGAAACGCGCTGACCACGATTGTGTTTTCGGCGTCGGTACAGAGCGATCAATCGCTGCAGTCGATCCTTAAGGACGCAGCCGACCGCATCGACTGGGTGCTGACGACCGTGCTGCCGGACGGAGAGAAGAGGCTGAAGTGGCCGGTGCAGGCGCCGGAATGGCGTCCGGGCGTGTGGCACGGGGTCGACAGGGTTCACACTTCCAAGCACTGAAACTCTTCCGTATTTCTGATCGCACTGGTCCGAGTCCTTCCTTGCATCCCGATGGAAGCTTCGAGTTAGCGATATATACGTTTTTTATGGCGCGTGCCGGCTCCAGGGGATAGGCATAAGAGATCCTGATTTTCCAGCTCCCGTCAGGTTGGCGATGGAAGACATCCATGCCGCGTTCGATGATCGTACTCTCCCGTGATCCGTTACCTGGTTTGACATGCAGTGTCCATGTCAATCGCACGGCTGACATGGCTCCTGAAACCAACATCTCTTCAATTTGCGGCGGATCGTAGCGAAACGTCTTTTGTGAATCGTGTAGAACGTGAGTTAAATGGACACACATCGCGTCATAGTTCCGGTCAGGGCCAGCGGGATAAGTGTTCGATGAGATCGGAAGCGAACAGCCCGCAAACCGCTGCCGCTTTCTTGTCGTTGAAATCCCGTGGCCATTGCTCCAGCGCTTTTCTGATCGTGAGCTTAGCTTCTGCATCGGAGCCGCTCGGCGGGTCGGCGAGTGCCATGCCCGTCAGCATAGAAACGCACGACGATACCAGCAGAATCAGCAGACTGCGCCCGATGCAATGATGCTCGCGCATGAATTCAATACCTCCAACCCGACGGGAAATCGAAGCATACCATCGGGGCTGAAGCCGGCCAATTCAGGCTTAAACACTTACAGAGTCGACTGAGCCGCGAGTCAGTGCACTTCTGCGTCAAAGGCGCCCGTCTCGACGGTGTTCGCGTGCCTCATCTGGATGAAAATGCGATAACGCCCCGGCGAGGGAAAGCCGTAAGGGAACTCGACCGTGGGCGGGATGTGATCCCCGGCGGCGGCTGCATCGGAACCAGCGGATGACAGAGGGCCGGTCATGTCCATGCCGCCCATCGCTGCGGAAGCGCCATTGGCGAGCATCACGGCCTGCATAGCGGCAGAGCCTTCAGGATGGGTGTGGGCGAAGACGGTGCCGTCCGTCTTCACGAAAGCGGCGTGACCGGCCATCCCCAGGTAGGGCCGCGCGTCAGCTGCGGGGTGGCCGGCGGCGTCGACCAGGCGGAAGCGAAACGCATAGGCAGTATTCGCGCTGAGCTCGGTTGGGCGGTCCCAAAGCATGGTGTAACCGTCGGGAAGCTTGTAGACGGTTCCGAGTTCGCCCTGTGACAGTGCGGGTGGTGCGGCGGAGGCGTCTTCCGGTGCAAGGGGAGCGGACGGCAGGCCCGGCGGAATCGTCAGATTGGCGCTAAGGGTTTCAGGGAAGCCGTTGGCGTGCACGATGTCGGCGTAGAGCCGGTAAGTACCCGGAGGCATGGATGGCAGGTTCATACGGAGGTCGCCGGCGGAGACCAACGCAGGGTGGAGGTGGAAGACGGCGTCCATGCCCGGCTGCCGGATAGCGTAGAGGTGCATGACGTGGCCGTGGTCGGGCAGCAGGTCGTTGTTCGAGCGTGCCCTTAAGCTGTGCAGGGCGTCGGTGTCGTAGCGGCCAATCCTGAGGTCGAGCGTGTTGCCGGAGAGCATGGGGCTGAGGCTAAGCGGATGGTAGATGTCGGCCGCATAGGCCGCAGCTTCGATGTTCCACCATTTGTAGCCTCCATAGAACAGGAGGGCGGTGAAGACCAGGGTGAAAGCGCTGGCGATGAGCGCACGGCGGCGTTGCGTTGCGCTGGAAGGCAAGCCGGGATCCAGCCGGGATTCGCGCACTGCGGCAGCGACAATGCCGGCCAGACCGACGATAAGGATAAGAGCGAGAACAGCGAGGGCGATTCCCAGCGGGCGCTGCATGGGGAGGATGGAAAGGGGCATGGCGGGGACCGGCACGCTGGTGCTGGCCTTACCTGCGGCGCCGTCGAGGTCGAAGTGGACCTGCCAGGAGCCCGCCGCCATCAGCCAGAGGGAGCCGGTGAAGAAGGTCTGGTCATCGGCAGAGGGGCGCATGGGGTCAGAGCTGGGCGGGTGTTTCGCGGCGTCGCCGGTCAACGGGGTCGGTGTGATTTGAATGGATCGAACCGGGGCGCCGGAGCTGCGGACCTCAATGGTGGCAACGCCTGGAATGACGTTGGGCGTGCGGATAGTGACGAAGAGCTTGTACGGTCCGGCATTCACCTCCTCGTAAACATCCTTGCTCCCAATGTGGGCGTACGCGGGGAGGGCAAGCGTAAGGGCGATGAACAAAGCCAAAGCTATCTGGCTGCCCCTGCGCATCATCGCTGGACGCCGCGCATCCAGCGGCCGAAGCGGAGACCAATCCAGGTGGAGATTGAGGCATAGAGGACGGAGCGCAAGAGCCCGCTGAAGAGAGCAGCGCCGTGATCGGGGAAGAAGAACTGGCGCATGCGGTCATAGCCGCTGGCGCGCGAATTGTAGTCGAAGTAGATGGTGCCGAAGAAGCGGTTCTTGCTGGCGTCAGACAGCAGGAAGTGGGCGAAGGGCCATTCGACTGCCGTCAGAACACCGACAAAGACGACGCCGGAGACGAGGGCAATCTGCCACGGCTTCCAGTTCCGCAAGCGCTGCCAGAGCAGATCAAGCGCGAACGCCGGGGCGAGGATGAGGATGGGGAACTTCGCTGGAATGAGGTGGGTGATGGGATTAAAGACCGGGCCGAGTTTTGGCTGGGCAGGGAAGAGCGGAAGAATAAGGATCTCGGCGATGACGAAGAGGGTATAGACGGCGGCCGTGGAAGTCGCAGCCCAGCGCGAGCGGGAAGCCTGCGAGAAGGTGGCGAAGAGCATGGGCAGGCCGATTCCCATAGCGATGTAGGCAATCGCCTGATGAAGCTTCACGTCCCAGGTGTACTCCTGCAGAAAGAACATCTGGCCCGTGATGGCGAGGCCCCCAACGTAAAGAAAAAGCACCTGAAGAAGCTTGAAGCTGGCGGCGTCGGCTTGGGCGGCGCGGTTCATCGCGGCGAGGATGAGGAACAGGACTCCGAAAGAAACGGCCCGGAGACCGAGGATCAGCAAGGCGTGCGGCGGGCTGACGATCTTGACGTCGAGACCGTAGGCGTTGTGCCACCAGTTGTCAAAGGGAGCAGCCATGAGCATGGCGACGCCTCCCCACCCGGCGAAGAAGACCCCGAGAGGGGCGCGGAGTCCAAAGACACTGACAGATGCATCACGCAGCTGAGTATTGCGGCAAAAGGTGCAGTAAACGATCAGCCATGTACAGATGATTCCAGCGAGAACACCACAGGCGTAGATGGCCATGTGCGCTGGGGTCCAGAAAGTATCGCGGCCGATGGAGCGGTGCCATGAGACGTCCCATGCGCCACCAATGGAGGATGAGGTAACGGCCAGAACGCCGGCCCAGATGTACCAGGGCACAGAGGCGGCGGGGGACCGAAACTCAACCCAGGTATTGGCGGTTGTGGACATGCTTCCTCCAACGGAAGTGGACTAAGCTCATGATACGACGACCGGCAGAAGGGGCATCTTTGACACAGAGTTTCCTTATTGATATTGTTCCCAGCGTGAATGTAAGTGGGTTTTCCGCAGTCCTACAAAGGGTGCTTTCTGTTGTCGTGTTCGCTTGCCTCGGCTGTGCCTCTGCAGGGCTGCATGTGGCCCTGGGCCAGTCCACGGGGGCTGCGGAGTGGCCAACTGGCAGCTTCAATCAACAGCGTGATGGGTGGCAAAGAAACGAAACCAAAATCACGACGGATAACGCGAAAGACATCCGGCTCCTTTGGAAGCTAAAGACCGATAACAAGCCGATGGGGATGCAGTCGTTTCGGGAGCCACTCATCGTTTCCGGTGTGAACACGGCAAGTGGCGTTAAAACGTTGGCAATCTTAGCGGGCAGCTCGAATGACGTCTACGTAGTGGACGCCCATAGCGGCGCGATGATCTGGCAGCAGCACTTGAAATGGTCGTCAGACAAGCCACAGGAGCCGGGGGAAGGTCGCGGCTTTATTTGCACCAATGCGTTGTCAGCAACACCGGTGGTTACGCCAGCCGGGCCCGCGAAGCGGTTCGTTTATGTACTCGCCAGCGACGGTTACCTGCACACATTGGACGTGGCCACAGGCGAGGAAAAAGAAGCGCCGATACAGATGCTGCCGACAATTTATGGAAAAGCCTACGGCTTAAACCTGATGGATAACGTTGTCTACACGGTGACCGGGCAAAGCTGTAATGGCGTTCCGAATGAGTTGTATGGCGTAGATCTCACCAACAAAAAGGTTTTTTCTTCCACTCCTCCGCAGGGAGGAATATTCGGCACCGCCGGTCCCGCGATCGGCACAGACGGGACCATCTATATTGAGACCGGGGATGGCCCTTACGATGCCACAGCCGGAAAGTTATCGACCGGCGTTTTGGCTTTCACGTCCTCCAACGATAGCTTGACGCTCAAGGACTATTACACGCCGACCAACCACGCGTGGCTGACCAAGAGAGACCTGGACATGAACACGACTCCCGCCGTATTTCCCTACAAGGGACGGGATCTCCTGGTTGGCTCCGGCAAGGAAGGCCGCTATTTTCTGATGGACAGCAAATCGCTTGGCGGACCGAACCACGAGACTCCGCTGTTTCGCAGCCCTCTCGTTTCCAACACGAACGTGAACTTCCAGACCGAAGGCACCTGGGGCAGTTTCGCCAGTTGGGAGGGGCAGGATGGAACGCGATGGGTACACGCGCCCAT
>PLZN01000182.1 GCA_003152195.1 Acidobacteriaceae bacterium | reverse complement strand
CCGCAACGCCGCGTGAAATTCGACCACTCCCGTCGCATGCGCAATTTCCTGCACATTCTCCGCACGCACGCCACCGCCAACCATCAGCCCAATTCTCCCCTGCGCGGCCCGCACCAGCTCGCGGATGCGCCGGCATCCCAGCATGGCGGTCTGCTCTCCGCCGGATGTCAGCACTCGATCAGCACCCGATTCAATGACGTCTTCAAGCGACCTTTCGACATCGCGGGTCATATCGATCGCACGGTGGAAAGTGACCTCCATCGGCCGGGCAAGCTCGACCAGCTCACGCGTCCGCTTCACATCCACGTACCCGTCGGCGGTGAGCAAACCCAGTACTACGCCCTCCACTCCCGATTGCGCTGCCTGCGCTATATCGTCGCGCATCACCGCCAGTTCTTCATCGGAATAAAGAAAGTCTCCACCCCTGGGGCGGATCATGACGTGCACGGCAATCCCCATCCGCGACCGCACGGCGCGAATCAATCCCAGGCTCGGCGTCAAGCCCCCCTCGATGAGGCCGCTGCACAACTCTACCCGTTGCGCTCCACCGGACTCGGCTGCTGCTGCCGACTCCACCGAATCGACACAAATTTCAAGATCCATCATCACTAGGTCCCTGTTCCACCAAGGTTCGGCCCCATCGCTCGAGAATCATACAGTCTACACCGGCTTCCCGGAAACCATTGTGGGCCCGGGAAATAACTCCAACAGTTACGGTAACTCGCGACCCAACCAATATCGCCAGCTGAAGATCGTGAACCGCAGTATCAATAACTGATATGGAACGGATCCCTCGGCAACTCCGTGCACCACACCCGGTGTTGACAACGGTGAATGCACAGTTGGCGCCCCTGCGCCGAATGCTTTTGGAACGGCGAGCAATGGCAACACGCGCGGGCCCGGATACCTCAACGTCGACATGTCTGCATTAAAGGACTTTCATGTTGTTCGCGAGCAGACGGTGGGCTTCCGCTTCGACGCCTTCAACATTGCCAGCTACGGGAATCCGGATACCGGAATCACCCCGCCGGCTGGGCCGGGAGTGGTCCAGTGTGTGCTCTGGTCATTGGTCATCAGGCAGAGCAGGTCGACCGGCTCGCCCAGTGCCTTCAAGTCGTAGGCCCCGCGCCACTCCTGGAAGATCCACTTGCCAAAGGCCGTCTCGCCGGCATGGCCGGGGGCATTCGGGACGACGTCGATCTGCAGCTGGAGGTGCTCCTTGTGCAGTATGTCCGCCGTCTTCTTCACCATCGCGGAGAGCGCGTCGCGGTCCGTCCACATCACGTCTTCGAGGTTCCCTGTGCGCAAGAAACGAGTTGACCGACGGGAGATCATTATTCATCCAGAAGAGCGTCCTGGAACTGGAAGGGGTACCCGACAGGGCGCTCTGTGCGTGCGCGCCTACGCTCAAGCCAAGCGCGACGACCAGTACAGCGAGTGCGAATAACCTCTTCATGGACTTCCCCTGTCTATATTCGGTTTCTGCAACAGAACTACCTGACAATACCCTTCTCATGGAATCGCTCTCCCATGTCCTTCAACTTATTTGATGTGCAGAGCAGCGCTTGGTCCTCGGACCTTTCAGGCTTTCCGCGCGGCTCAACTTCTGAATCGACGGAATGGCCAGGCTCGTTGTGCCGGTCTGGCCAGCCACACTGGTCGGCTGTCGGGCGGTTGAAGGCGTGTGGCTGTACGGCTACTCGGTTGACCCTTGAGCATCTGGCCGCTTGCTGAAGCGGAAGTCGCAAGCCGGGGAGCCCTGAAGTATAGTGTGTTTCCGTTCGAGCACGATCTCTTGGTTGAAGCCCTCGATGAAGGTTGCATCGCGGCCACAGGAGAGTATGCTGCCAAGTTCCTCGATGCCCAGGCCGCGGTAGAGCTCTGCGTACCTGCACTCCGTCACATCGAAATTCAGGACGTCTTCATTTTGATCCAGAATTCGCAGTTGTAACGCGCCGCTTCTGCTCCACGGCTCGACGGACTTTCCATAGGTTTGCAGATCGTTCCTACCCAGGCTGATCGCTAGTTCCCTACCCTGCCGGCGTGCAATCCCGGTAATAACATTTCTGACCACTTCAAGAACTTCTTGTCGTCCAAACTTCTGGCCGAGGGCATCCACGATGGGCGCTAGAAGGCGAGCTTCGATCTCACGCCGCTTCAGAACTCCGATCTCGTTCAGTTCCACATCACTGCTCATCCGGCTTACCTCGCTGAGAAGATTCTATGCGGTCCAGGGCGGGGCAGCCGGCCAGCGTCGCAGCCGAGCAGTTGGAGCTGCCGCCATAGGCAACGGACGCTATGCTCTCACTGCGAAACCCCTACTCTAGGCTGCCCATGATCTGCAAAGTTGCGGCTTTTTGCGCGGGAGAGCTTGAGGATGACGTCCTAAGATAATGCTGCAAACATGGCGAAGACCGTTCTCATGTGATATGTCAGTACCCTAAACTCAAAGAACGAGTGTATCAATACTTTGGCTGAAAAAATTCTATCGATGCATACCTGCTTTGCACCCAGCGTTCTGCAATTGACATTGCAAATGATCGAACCCTATCCTGGGGGCGCGTCTCGCCAGACGCATGTTCCTTGACAAGACGTCTATTTGAAAAGTACCCATAGAGACGCGGAGAACCTTGAAGGCAGGTCGCCGGCAGAAAGTCTTGGATAAGATCCTGCGCAAAACCTTCTCTTTGGGAAAAATGGAAATCAAACTCAAGTCGACGTCGCAACTATTGGCTGCTTTGTTCCTCGGCGGTGTGATCGCCGCCATGGCCCAGTCGCCGGGGCCCGCCGCTGCCGCGCCCAGCGCTTCCGGCAAGCCCGCCAAGGTCAATGACACCTTCCGTCCCCGCGGCCGGCATCTAATCTATGTCGCGCTGCCCGGTTCGCTCGAACGGCCCGGCTGGCTGAATGGCGTAGGCCTCGTGGTGCTCGACGCCAACGACGATTACCGCTTCGTCAAGCGTATTCCGACCTGGGAATATGCCGGCAGCATGAGCCCTGAACAGGTCTCCGGGGTGGCCGCCAGCCCGGTCACGAACCTCATCTATATCGCGGCGCGCGGCCGGTTGGGCGCAATCGACATGGGCACCGACAAGATGGTCTGGTCTGTGACGCTGGACGGTAAATGCTGCGAGCGTCCCCAGGTCACCCCGGACGGCAAGATTGTGGTGGTCGGCGGCGACCTGCAGGACTATTGGTACGAAGTCGACGCCAGGACCGGCAAGCTGATCGGCAAGCTCGAAGCGCCGGAAAGCTCGAATTCGCACAATCTGAATCTGAGCGCGGACGGCAAGACGGCCTTCATGTCGCCCAACAACAAAGTGATGACGATTTCCGATATCAACTCGCGCAAGGTCATCAAGACCATCCCCTTCCCCGACAATGTGCGCGTCTTCGTGCTGAACAAGGATTCGACCAGGATCTACGCCAACAACAACAACTTCCTGGGCTTTTTGATTGCCGACGTCGCGACCGGACGGGTGATCAAATCGGTCGAGGTGACCAGCGTGGACTGGAAGTCGAAATGGAACGTGACCCCGCATCCGCGCATGCCCCATGGCTGCCCCAGCCACGGTATCGCCTTGACCCCGGATGAAAAGGAAATCTGGCTTGCCGACGGCATCTTCAAGAAGATCCACATTTTCTCCAATACTGAGGATCCGAAGGAAATCGACGCCATCGACACCCCGGCGGGCACCTACTGGATAACCTTCGGTCTGGACGGCAAGTATGCCTACGCCTCGTCGGGCGACATCATCGAGGTGAATACGCACAAAGTCGTCGGCCAGATGAAGGACGAATATGGACACACCATGTACAGCGAAAAGCTGCTGGACATCACCTTCGACAATGGTCACGCCCAGCGGGTCTCCAACCAGTTCGCCAACGGTTTCGGCGACTACCAGACCGCGGAGGAGTTGGGCGTCGGTCCGCATGTCACGCCGATGCCGGGCGGCGCGGCGATCACCCTGACGGGGGTGACCGCCGCAAAGGCCACAAATCAGTAATCACTCAACCGAGGCACTTGCTTTGAACACGTTTTTGCCTACGCGCATGGCTCGCCGTTTGAGGATTCCCTTAAGTGGCGGGCTGCTGCTTGTGGCCCTGTTCGCCGTGGCCTGGGCCGCTGACGTCGCGCCTCCGGCTCCCGGCCTGGCACGGGAAGGCCAATCGCTCAAAGCGGTCTGCGCCCAGTGCCACAATCTGCAAATCGTCATGGACACGCCCATGAGCTACAACGCCTGGCACGACACCGTGCAGACAATGGTGGATCGGGGCGCCAGCGGCACCGACGAGCAGTTCGATGACATCATGGACTATCTCCACCGCACCATGACCACGATCGACGTGAACACGGCCCATGCGGACGAACTGGAGATCGTGCTGAATGTGCCGGAAGCAGCGGCGCAGGCGATCATTGCGCGGCGGAGCATGCGGAAATTCAACGGCCTGGCCGACCTGAAGTCTGTTCCCGGCGTCGATGCGTCCACTGTTGATGCGAAAGCCCGGTTGATTTTCTTCAAATGAATCGGCTTTCAAAGATTTGTTACGACCTCAGAAAAGACTGCGGAGGGGGAGGAATTATGACAGGGGTTTCCGGTTTCGATCGAAGGCAATTCCTTGGGGCTCTCTCGTTAGGAGCAGCCGCGTTAGCGGTCCCACACCTTATCCATGCGCAGACGGCGACGAAGCGACTGGCCGGGGTCTTCCCGATTGGCTTTACTCCGGTAAACGTGCAGAATGAAGTCGATTTCGACGGACTGGCTGCGCAGGTGCAATTCTGCAGGCGAGGCGGCGTGCACGGCCTGGCGTGGCCACAGATCGCCAGTGGATGGACGACGCTGACCGAAGAGGAAAGGATGCGCGGTGCGGAGACCATCATCTCCGCTGCCCGGGGTGGTACCACGGCGATCGTGATCGGCGTGCAGAGCCGCACAGGAGATTTCAAGGAAACCGGGCGTTATGCCAAGCAAGCGGAGAAGCTTGGTGCGGATGCCATCATTTGTATAGCCCCGCCTGGCGTGACAGCTGTCTCCGAATTGCTGCTTTATTATCAGCGGCTGGGAAAGGCGACATCCTTGCCGCTGTTTGCGCAAACCGGAGGCGATTTCGGCGTCGACTTGATCGTCGAGATGTTCAACACCATTCCTACGTTTCGCTATGTAAAAGATGAAGCGGGCGATCCTCTCGAGCGGGTGACGGAAATTAGAAGACGCACAAACGGCCAACTCAATTGCTTTTCCGGCAAGGGAGTCGCCACCATGATCACGGAGATGGAACGGGGCTTCGTGGGCCATTGCCCGTTCGTGAGCCTTGCCGATCTCTACGCTTCCGCCTATGACTCATATCACGCGGGCAAGGTCCGCGACGCGTTCGATCAATTCGGACGCATTGAAGCGGCCAGCTCGATGTTTGCTCAAAGCGACGTCGACGTTTTGATTGCCCGGCGTGTGTTCCGCCCAGGCACAACTACGCGCATTGCTCCGCCGGCGCCCGGCGCTGATTCCAGCCGCCGCAAGGTCACAAATCCCGATGAAATCAGGCGCGACTTGGACACGTACTTGAAGCCATACCTACGAGCATAGCGGAGGACAACTCAGCCATCGCATCCGAGACAATCGAACGCATCCCACGGAGTTCATAACCGGGCTCGATTCCGGGTCTTCCGCACCAGATGAGGCAGCGCGGGAACCATCGGGAGGCAGTATCAGGACTTGAAGAGATAATGAGCGGAGAAAGCGAAAGGGCGATTTCTCTTGCGAGATATCGCCCTTCCTATCCGCATTTGTCGAAGATCTGGTTCGGCTTCCAAATCACAACGTCGTCATTCCGAAATCATTCGTGATCCGCGAGCTAGGCCCGCGTTTCCTTCATT
>PLZN01000307.1 GCA_003152195.1 Acidobacteriaceae bacterium | reverse complement strand
CCTGCCAGGGATTGTGGGAGGCGGAAATCACCACCCCGGCAGCGAACTGATGTTTGCGCGTCAGATAGGCCACGCCAGGCGTGGTGATCACGCCGGCGCTCAGCACTTCCGCACCCCCTCGAGACAGGCCGGCAGCAATCACAGCCGAGATCCAAGGACTCGATTCGCGTGTGTCCGCCCCCAGCAGCACTCGAGGGGCAGGGCGGCGCTTCTTTAGCGAGGATGCCAGCGCGACTCCGGTGGCAAAAATAGTCGGTTGGTCCAGCGGAGCCTCTCCAGCGACTGCGCGGATACCGTCCGTTCCAAAGAGTTTTCTCATGAGTTGCCTGGCGGCGACTTCCTTTCGAGGACCCGGCTGGTCAGCGTGCTGTCGGCGAATCGGGTGGTCAGCAGGCTGCCTTCGCGGGTAGCCGATGCATCCCGGATCAGGACTCCTGCCTCGTCGAAGACCAGGGCATAACCACGATTCAGTACCGCCAGGGGAGAGAGGGTCTGCAGCCGCCCCTCAGCATGCGCGTGCCGGGCATTACATCGCAGCAGCAGTTCCTGTTCCGCCCGGCCGATTCGTCCATCCAGCATGGCCAGGCGCTCGCGCACCATGCGCATGCGATGGCTTACATCCTGACGCAGCAGGCGGGACTCGAGTTTCTGCAACCTTTCCGCCATATCGCGGCTGTGGCGATGCCAGGCTGCGTCCAGCTGGTACTGCAGCTCATCCACCCGCTGCTGGCGACGCGCCCAGGCATTCCTCAGGCGCGCAAAAGCCGCCGGCGCGGAGAGCCGGGCGAAGCGCTCATGAGCGCACATCAGCAGGTAGCGGCAGGCGTGGGTCAGGCGCCGGTGCAGTTGCTCCAGGCGCTCCTCCACCTTATGCTGAGCCTCGGTCAGAAGCTCCGCCGCGGCCGAGGGTGTGGGTGCACGCAGATCGGCGACAAAATCGGCGATGGTGAAGTCTGTCTCGTGGCCCACGGCGGAGACCACCGCCAGCTGAGAATCGGCAATGGCTCTGGCCAGCAACTCACCGTTGAAGGGAGCCAGATCTTCGAGCGAACCGCCGCCGCGCGCGATCACGATCACGTCAACCGTCCGCGACTGGTTGAAGAATGCGATGCCCGCCGCGATTTCAAGAGCAGCCGTCTCGCCCTGCACTGTAGAAGGATAGAGCTGTACGTGGAGCGCCAAGTGTCTACGCCCAGCCACATTGAGAAAGTCTCGAATGACCGCGCCGGTGGGAGAGGTAATGATGCCAATACAGTGAGGAAAGGCGGGCAGAGGCCGCTTGCGATCCGCGGCGAACAGGCCTTCTTTTTGCAGCCTGGCTTTCAACTGCTCGAAGGCGATCTGCAACGAGCCCGCGCCCACCGGCTCAACAAACTCGGCCACCAGCTGCATTTGGCCTCGCTGCTCGTAAACGGAGACCCGCCCGCGCACCAGAATCTGCAGGCCATCTTCCACCCGGAAGCGCAGCAGCATCGCCTGGCGGCGAAAGAGCACTACCGGCAATTGGGCGTCGCCGTCCTTCAGCGTGAAGTAGAGATGGCCGGAAGGAGCGGGGCGATAGTTTGAGACTTCGCCTTCCACCCAAACATCCGCATACTCACGCTCGATGTGGTTTCTTACTTCGCCGACGAGCTGGCCGACTCGCCACACCCGCCGCAGGTTGGCCGCAGCCTCCGGGAAAACCAGCCCAAGCTGGCTCAGTGACTCCTCCGGATTGGGCACAGATGCCTCCACCAAAGGTCGAGTCTACACGCGGTGCAGTCCGAACAGAAAGCCTGCCCCGCGGACTCCGGTCATCCGCAACCTATCGGCGAAAGCGGGAGAGTAAATAGAAGACCAGGGAGAGCAGGATACTCACCAAAATCGAGGTTCCCAAGGGGAAGTACACGGAAAGGTTCTTGCCCCGGTAGGAAATGTCTCCGGGAAGCCTGCCCAACGGGATGCCGGTGCGGCCCAGCAGCAGCAGCAAGCCCCCTGCCACGAGCAGGACCAATCCCAAACCGATGAGCAGCCGGCCCAAGTCGTTCATGACTCCATCCTACGGCTCGATCCTTGAAGAGGCCTAGCCCTGGCTTAGCCCGGATTTATCACGACTCAAAGCATTTATCACGACTCAAAGCAAATGAGATCGGAGCTTGATGTCAAACGGCGGAAAGTGCAACAAATCCGGGGGGATGGGGCACCCGTTTTTTCGCTGCGCTACCTACTGTGACCAACCTGACGTTGTCGCTACTCTTCTCAGCGGGGGCCAACGGGTCCCCTGTCGATCATGCTGGTCAACTCCGCAAGCAGATCGAGCAGCTGCTCGATCTCGATTTTGCTGGGCGGGATTGGCTGGCCAAAGACCTGTTCCGCCTCCCGGGCCAGCTCTGTACCCCGGGGTAGGCCGAAGGTGCCCAGCACCCCCGCCAACTTGTGGGCGGAGTCCACCGCGCGCAGCCGTGTCGTCTCGTCCAGCCGGTCGTTGGCCCACAGCTTCCCCGCCTCCTGGAGCAGCGCTGCGCGCTCCACCACGGTGTGCCTGCTCCGCTCCCATAGGGCGGAGAGCATGGTCTGCAGTTTTTGCTCCGGGCTTTGCGCCTGCGGCGAGGGCGGCAGGGTGGCAGCGGTCTCGTCTCTCTTATTCAAAGGGTCAACCATCCTCTCTCCAGCCTAACGCCGTGGAAATCTGCCGTGCCAAGGTTAGAGGATCAAATGGCTTGAACAGGATGGCCGCCACTCCCATTTCGGCAAATCTGCGCTGATCTGGGCCTTGCACCTTCGCTGTCAGCAGCAAAACGGGAATGTGGGAGGTCTGACCGCTCGCCTTGAGTTTGAGCAGTGTGGTGGGCCCGTCCATCTCCGGCATCATGACGTCCAGAAGAATCGCATCCGGCTGCTCCTTGCCGGCGCGTTCGATCCCCTGCTTGCCGGAATTGGCGAGAATAACGTCCCAACCCGCGATCGTCTCCAGGCTCATGGCGGCAACCTGGCGTATATCGTCTTCGTCGTCAATGATTAAAATACGGCGTGTCATAGGTCTTTTCTTGGCGGTATGCAGGTTCTCGGCGGCGTTCAGAGACTGGTGGGAGCGGTCCCATCCCATCCCAGGGGCACTTCGCTAATTTCAGGTTGCTGGCGCAGCATGGCTAGTACCAGCGTCTCCACATCCTGTGGCTGGACCCGCGCCTTGGTCAGGAACTGCGTGGGTCCAAGGCGAAGCTTTTTGCGTTCTCCTTCGCTCAGGTCCTGGGCGGAATAGACCACCAAGGGGAGCCTTTTCATCTCGTTTTGCTGACGCAGCCAGTCGACGATGCCGAAGCCATCGCCATCGGGAAGACTAATGTCGAGGATCAGCAAGTCCGGGCGCGATGCGATGCACAGCTCCATGGCTTTGCGTTGTGTGGCGGCGTGATGTACCTGGACGCCGGCGCGCTCGAAGGTGGCCAGGATGACCTTGGCAAGATCGGCATCATCTTCTACCAGCAACACGCGAGGGGGTCTCTCTTCCCCCCGCAAGACCCGGGAAAGCGCAGCCAACATCGAATCTGTCTCCAGCGGCTGTTGCAGCCAGGCATCCGCGGATTTTTCCACCTCGGGATCGTTGAGAGCGCCGAAGGCGCTCAGCACCACGACGGGAATAGATGCCGTGCGCAGATCGTCCCGCAACAGGCGCAGAGTTTCCCAGCCATGAAGGCCGGGCAGGCTCATATCCAGCAGGATGGCATGGATCGGGGTTTGCCGGGCTACTATGAGGGCTTCTTCGCCGGTGGCTGCTTCGAGCACGGAATAGCCATGCTGCCGCAGGCTCTCAACCAGAACGGCACGAGTTTCCAGGTTCTCATCACAGACCAGGACCGAAGTTGTGCTTACCGTGGGGGAGGCAGAGCTGCCACCATGACGCAACGTATCGGCCTCCCGGGTGACCGAGGGCAGGAACATGCGGAAAGTGGAGCCGCGATCTTCATTGCGTTCCGCCCAGATGCGGCCACCGTGCTGGATGACAATGGTGCGGCAGATAGCGAGGCCAAGCCCGGTTCCGCCCTTTTGCCTTGCGTCCGAGGCGTCGACTTGCTGGAAGCGGTCAAAGATCGATTCCAGCTTGTCCTTAGGAATGCCACGGCCGTGATCGCGCACGCTGACGGTGACTCCGTCGAGCAGCCGCTCGAGCGAAACGGTGACCTGAGACTGGGGCGCGGAGAACTTGATCGCGTTGCTTAGCAGGTTGGTCATCACCTGTTGCAGCCGATCGGGATCCACTTCTACCTGCACTGGCCCGGAGTCAAGCAGCAGTTGTACCTTCGCGGCTTCCGCCATGGGTGTCATGGCGTCGATGGCCTGCTTCGCCAGCTCTTCCAGGTCGCAGTTGCGATAGGTGAGGGGCGCGCGCCCCGACTGCATGCGCTCCAGGTCGAGGATGTCGTTGATCAGGCGGACCAGCCGGTCGGAGTTGCTCACCGCGATGCGCAGCAGGTTCGACGCCTTGTCGCCCATCTCGCCCAACAGGCCCGTCGACAGCAGGCCCAGCGATCCGCGAATGGAAGTGAGCGGGGTGCGCAGTTCGTGGCTCACCGTGGAGACGAATTCATCCTTCATGCGGTCGAGCGCGTAGCGCTGGCTGATATCGCGGAAGCTGAGCACGCTGCCCACCGCCACGTTGTGCTCGACCATCGGCGTTACCGAGAACTCAACCGGGAAGGAGACACCATTCCTGCGGTAGAACACATCCTGCCCGCTGGTGCCCTCGCGCACCAGAAAGGCACGGCCAGTGCGGCATTGATCGGAACACGTCTCGCGGTCTTTGCGCTCCTCGTGCACCACCGAGTGCACGGTGCGGCCGATCAGATCGAATGCGTGGGCGCCGAGCATACTGGCCGCCGCCGGATTGACAAAGACAATACGGCCTGCGGAGTCGGTCCCGAAAATACCGTCGGCCACCGAGTTGAGGATCGATTCCTTCTGACGGTTCAACTCTTCCAGGCGGCTCTCTTGCGCTGAGCGGGCCATAAACTGGCCAATGGAGGCGCAGACGGTTTCCACCGTGGCCATCATTTCACTATCTTCCCGTTGCTTCTGGCGGCTGAAGAACTCGACCACCGCGATGACCTGGTTGCCGACGCGGACGGGAACTCCCCAACCGGTGACCAGCCCGTCCGCCAGGGCAGACTTGCCGCGCAGGAAATTGCCACTCTCCTGCAGGTCTTCAATCCAGCACGGGCTCTCTGCCGCCCAGATCTGGCCGGGCAGGTCCTTGCCCTTCTGCAGCACGCGTCCAATGCTGTCGCGGTGAAACTCCGCGCAGGCTCGATCCGGAGCGTACCAGCCCGCCAGATAGCGCGTGTGATGGTCGCTGCTGACGAACCAGAGCCCCGCCATATCGAAGCCCAGATTGGTTCCCAGCGATTCCAACATCGCCGGCAGCGCTTCGTCGGATGTGGTGGACTCACCCACCACCTGGCTGACCGCGAGCTGCATCGCCAATCTGCGCTCGCGCTGGTACTGGGCGGTCACGTCACGGAAGATGCAGCGCACCGATACGGGTTCGCCACGGTTCTGGCGGCAGCTCAGGCTGGCTTCCAGCTCGCGATACATCCCGTTTGCATCCTGCACCCTTAGGTTCGCGCGATCGATGCGCTCGCCGCGCAGGGCGCGGTCAAACAGGGCCGCAGCATCGTTTTGCATCTCCGGCGGAAAGGCAGCCTCGAAGCTGACCAGGCTCTCAAAGGCGGCGGCACTCTTGCCAAAGCATGTCTGCCAGGCCGGATTGACGTACAAGTATTTGGCGCGGGGGCTGAGGGTGGCAATCATTTCCTGCGAGTTGTCGAACAGATCGCGGTAGCGCTCTTCACTTTCGCGCAACGCATGCTCGGCCCGCTTGGTCGCTGTCAGGTCGGTCGCAATGGCCAGGAGCCCGGTCAGCGCACCTTCAGCGTTTCTTACCGCGGAGAGATAAACCATTGCGGGAAAGGTGGTTGCATCCTTGCGGCGGCAGAGGATTTCAAAGCCGCGTACCCGGCTAACCGGGAAGCTGGTGACGTACTGTACATAGTGCTTCAGCTCGGCCGAAACGCTCTCCAGGTCGATGGCCGGAGAACGCTCCAGGCGCGAAACCAGTAGCTGTCCCACGCGCTCCAGTTCGCCTTCGGGAAAAAGATCATGGGCGTTGAGCTGTCCTACAACCTCGTAAAAGCGGTAGCCGAGCATCCTTTCGGCGGCGGGATTGAAGATCAGGAGGTTGCCTGCGAGGTCGGTTGCCAGAATCATGGGACCGGCGGAGTCCAGGATGCTTCGCTGCAACTGAGCGACCTGTTGCACCTGCAATTCCGCTTCATCCTGCCGCGAAGCGTCGAGAAAGGTGTGGACGCAGAGAGCGATCAGCAGTACCTGGGCGCAGGCCCAGGTGATCACGGCGGCGGAGAAAGTGCCGCCGTGACCGAGCAGCAGCACCAATCCGCCGTAAGCGGAGAGCAGCAGCGCAACCGCGAAAAATATGGTGGACGGCAGCCTATCTCGAAGCCAGGTCACGCTTACTCGATCGATGCGGGTCTAATTGATGAGCTCTCGCCAAGTCAGCCCGTCCCAGCGGGAGGGACGATCCTGGCCCATGCTATCGGTATCTCTCCGGAGTATACGGCGACTCATTTTGGACCCAAAGTGCCTAGATGTAGTCAACGTACGCATGCAAGGAGAACTCACGCACCATCAACGGGTCGGATCGGGGGAAACCTGCAATGGATGAGCAGCGCGTTCTATGGTTTACGGTCGCTGACGCACTTGCTCTTCTTCGATGTTAAAGCGGTTTCACAATTACTGTATCCTCATAAAGACCGGGAGGCGTGGTTTTCCTTGGGAGAAAACCACCAAAGGCCTCTCCCCTTCGGTCTGCACCAATTGTGAAACCGCTCTAACGGCGGTGGAACGGAATTACATTAGCACGGCTCTCTACAAACCTGTCAGACAGGGCCGACATACGGCCCAGAGACCAGAAGGAGAGGAAAAGTACGGCATAGACCAAACCCAGTATCGTAAGCGTCAGAGACACGGTGGAACCCCCGGGAAGTTGATGGACAACTCATTAGGGGGATGCCTCGAAGTATACGTGGAAACCGCAGAAAAAGAACGGGTTTGCCTGCCACTTTAGTACTACGGCAGATTGTGCCATGGTGGACCAAAACACACGGCCTAGCCGCCCGGGCAAGCTTGCTGCCCGAACTCGCACCGCGCCGCACCGGATGCTATGCCGTCACGGGCTCCAACAAGCGCGACCAGCGGCGTTGCTGCCGTTCCGCAAAAGCCTTCTTATGATAGGCATAGCCGGTGATCAAGGGCAGCGCAAGGGTGGCTTCGCTGTAGACCATCTGCTCGAAAGTAGTGTCCACCTTACCCCAGGAGCTGGCTTCCTTAAGGGTGCTGGAGGAGAGAGCGCCGTCGCGCACGTCGGCGACCGTGATCTGGATTGCATACTTGTGCATGGGGGCATCGACCCCGAGAATCTCCGCGGAAACCACGATGTCCTGGGCGAAATTCTTGGGCACGCCGCCGCCGATCATCAGCAGGCCGGTGGCCGGGTTGGCGATCTTCAACTGCGTCAGCTCGTAAAAATCCTTGACCGAATCGATCGACACCTTGGGTTTGTCGCCGCGTCCATGCTGGTGCGCCACCAGTCCAAAGCCGGCCGAGCAGTCACTGAACGCAGGCACGAAGATGGGCACATCCATCTGGTATGCGGCGAGGATGATGCTATCGACCCCTCCTTTCGCCGGCGTCTTGCCCTGCTTCTCCAGATAAGCGCCCATCTCGCGGATAAACTCCCGCGAACTGTAAGGACGGGGGGCCAGCGAATCGGCAATGATCTTGCAGGTCTCGTCACATAGGCGCAGCTCTTCTTCGTCGATGAGCGTGTCGTAGATGCGATCGATCATCAATTCGCGCAGGGTAGCGTCTTCCGTGCCTTGGCGGTAAAGATCGTCGGCGATCCAGTGCTGGTAGCCCAGCGCCTCGAAGAAATCCTGGTCCACGATNNAAAATCTGCTTCAACCCGGCGCTGATCAGCGATCCGGCCAGGCAGAGAATCACACCGCAATCCTGGTCGCGCAGCATGCGCTCGTAGATGGAAGCTGCCCGGGCAAGATCACGGGAGCTGTAAGCCATGGACCGCATCGCGTCAACCAGCGGAACGACATTGTGCTGCTTGATGTCGATGTGCCGGATAGGGGAAGTCAAAAGCTCTTTTTTGGTAGGCATAACTCCTCAAGGATATTCGTTTTCCCGGCGCTACGGTTGTTAAATTCCGCCATTCAATGCCGGCAGCAGCGC
>PLZN01000505.1 GCA_003152195.1 Acidobacteriaceae bacterium | reverse complement strand
TGTTCATTAGGACCGGAGCGTAGCGCAGTGGAGGGACCTGCGGTTCTCGCTTCCGACCCAAATACTGTGGATGGCCGAACTCACCTTTCTACTGCGGGAGTGGGGCACATGTGGGACAAGCGGCCTCTAGCTCCCCTTGATGCGAACCGTGGGCTCAACCGACAAGCCAGGACGCAAGAGGTGGTCCCGGTCCTCGTTCCGATCCGTCAGGTCGATCCGGACAGGGATGCGCTGCACCACCTTTACGTAATTGCCGGTGGCGTTTTCCGGCGGAAAGAGGCTCAGCATCGAGCCCGTGGCGCCCCCAATCTGGGTCACCGTGCCGTCGTAGTCACGCCCGTAAGCGTCCACGTGGATCTTTACCTTCTGCCCTGGACGCATCATGCGGAGTTGCGTCTCTTTAAAGTTTGCCGTGATCCAGATATCGTCCAGAGACACCAGGGTCATAAGGTTTTGACCTACGCTGACGTTCTGGGCCACTTCCAGGCTCTTTTTGGTGATGATGCCATTGGCCGGGGCAATAATTCTGGTATAACCCAAATTCAGTTTGGCCTGGGCAAGCTGGGCGCGTGCCTGCTCCACCTGCGCAGCGGCCTGGTCTGCCTTGGCCTTTTGAATCTTGATCTGGTTCGGCGCGGTCTGTGCATTCGTTAACTCAGCTTGCGACTGCACGACCCGGTCGCGGGCAATGCGAACCGCGTCCTCCGCGGCAATCTCGCTGGCCTTAGCTCCCAGGAGTGCCGCCCGGGACGCATCCGCGGTGGCCACGGTGGCATCGAACTGCTGCTTCGAGATGACGTCTTTTTCCACCAGCGGCGTGTAACGCTTCAGATCAAGCTGGGCCTTGATGTTGTTCGCCTCCGCCTGAGCAACCTGGGCCTGTGCGGCTTCCAGTTGGCGCTGCGACTGCTGCACGGTCGCGTCGGAACTTCGCACCCCCGAGGAAGCCGACTGCAGCGTCGTGCTGGTGTTCACATTGATGAGGGGTATGTTTACCCGCGCAGCTTCATAGTTCGCCTCGGCGCTTTCCAGGCTGGCTTCGTCCTGCTGTACCGCGACCTCATAATCCCTGGGATCGATCTCGGCAATCAAGGTGCCGGCCTGCACGTATTGATTCTGCTCTACGTTTACTTTGATGACCTGTCCGGCAACCCGCGCGCTGATCTGTATCAGGTGACCATCCACTTGTGCGTCGTCGGTGTCCTCGTAATACGTCGAATGCCACCAGAAGAGCAGGGCGCCCACGATAAGAACAGCGGCCACGCCGATGATGACGAACCGCCGCCGCCCCTTTTGCTTGGGAGGGTTACCGGGACCGTCCAGGTCCTGCTGCTCATCGATGCCAGCCTGGGGCCCCTCTTCGACGGTACTTGAACGGCTTGACTCGAGATTCTGTTCCGCCACCGCTACTTTCCTCCCACGTAATCCTTATAGTTCGTTTGCGCGATGCCCAAGGCCCGGGCGAGAGCGAGCTTCGCCACGTTGTGCTGGTACAAGCTGGAGACGTACTGGTCGTTGGCCTGCGCCATGGATGCCTGGGCTTGCGATACCGCAAGATTGTCGGAAATGCCTGCCGCGTAACGCTGCTGCGACTCGCTCAAAGCCTCGGTCGCCAATTCTACGTTACTGCGCGAGACGGCAACCTGCCGGGCGGCCGCCTGTATGTCGAGAATACTGTCGCGCACATCGGCGCTGATCTGACCGCGCAGGTCGTTCAACTGTGCCTGTTTCTGTTCCAGTTGCGATTGCGCGGCCTGCGCATCGCCACGCAATTGGGCCTCTTCAAATAGCGGCACGGTGGCTGTGCCCACGGCGTCGAAGGTTCCATGGGAATGGGCCAGGGTCGGCCCGATCACCCCATAGTCAGCGGAGAGGGCCACCGTGGGGTAGCGTTCGGCGGTCGCCGCGGATCGTGATGCTTTGGCGGCGTCCACCTGTTGCTGCAGCGCCTGCAAGTCACGGCGGTGCGCCAGTCCCTGCTGGACCGCGGCATTGGCGTCCAGGTTGTCCAGCGCCTGAAAGGGCGCCTGGTCGGCCAACGCATAGTTCTGTTCCAGGGAAAGGCCGATGGCGCGCGCCAAGGCAATCTTGTCTTTCTCGTATTGATTTTGCGCCGTGATCAGGGTCTGCTGCTGCGTCTGATAGTCCACGCGGGCGCGTAACTCATCCAAAAGCGGAGCCGTACCCGCCTGGTGATTCGCCACTGCCTGATCGAGCGACACCTTGGAAGTGTTTACCTGGGCCTGCGCCGACTCGATCCGCGACGCGTCGGCGACGCAGAGGAGGTACGCATTCCCCACCGTGAGCACCACCAGGTCCTTCGCGTCCTCGATCGAGAGCTTGGATCCTTCGAAGTTATGCTTGGAGGCGAGATAGTTTTCAAGCGATGACAGATTTAACAGCGACCATTGCGCCGACGCCCGGATATCCGTGTAGCCGTAGGGCCCGATGATGGCAGGGAAGCCGGGGATCTTCAAACCTTCGGCCTGCAAATTCGTCTGTTGTGCCGCTTCCTTGGCCGAAGCATTCACGGTGGGAAGCAAAGCCTGGAGTTGCTGCAGCCGTTGCGCGCCGGCTGTGCTGGCGTTCACACCGGAAAGCACGAGACCCAGGTTGTATTGCAATCCCATGCGGATCGCCTCATCCAGCGAGAGTGGACGAACTCCCGGGACCGCGGGCTGCTTAACAATGCTGCCCTGGTAGGTGCTGCTATTCACCTGCGCCGGCATCGCCTGAACAGACATCCCCCCGCTGCCAGACGACCCACTACCCGTCGGAGTCGCGGATTGGCCCGGCAGGAGAGCCGGGCTAAAGGTCAAGCTGAGGAGCATCACCACAGACCGGCACCCTTTGCTCCGCAATGCACCCGAGTACCATCTCATCTATCAGTCAACCTCAGCAGGCAACCGTTGCCCCAACTTCGGGTCATGGCCGACCCGGGGCCCAACCCCATGGTGACACACCAACCGGATTTCCCATTCCGATGCCCGCACCGGCTCATCGGAAGCATTTCTCCTGTTCCTGTGATGCGGAAACAAGTAGGCCACAGGAAAATGCGCTCACAGGTCTTTTTCTTGACAAAAAACCGCGTCACGCTCAGCGGATCAGAGGTACGCCTGCGGGTGAAATCGTTCTCGCCAAATGCACCACAGATTCGATGCCGAATGGCTTCTGAACAATTCAAAAAGAAGAGCACCGGGGAGCTTGGACGCACCGGTTTCCGGGCCAGCGGCTACCCATGACTGAAGCCGGCAGCAAAGAGTGGGAGGGAGCGTGAGGTACGTTGCACCGGCCTCAAGCCGGCATGAGCGCGGGACGCGAACTCATTAAGCAAGTAGCCAGCGAGCACAACGCCTCGCGATAAGCGTTCCCAACCTGGTCTCGCCGCCACGCTTGCGCTCCCGTCGCTCCACTCCGGCGAAGGCTCTCGGCGGTCTGCTCACCGTCTTGTCCGGCTACAGCGCGCAGCACAAAGATGGCCCGCAGGGCTGGCGCCAGCCTTTCCAGCCATTCCCGCATCCCGGCCCGGCCTGCGCCTGAGATCAGCGCACCGAACTGTTCGCCGGTCAAGCCCGCCGCGCCCAGGTCATCGGTTTCAATGCAGGCTCCATCGGCTGGCTGCGCTGTTGGAACAGCGAACGCCTCGGGGTACAACCCGGCCATCCTCCGGACGGCAGTCTCCACCAGACGGGAGCGCGCCTCCGCATACGCGAGCGGGGCGTCGGCGCAAGGGTCGGCTTCTACCTTCGCCACGCTCTCCTCAACGAGAGAAACTGCTTCCTGCTCGTCGCCCAGCATCAGGGCTGCGATCTGAAAAAGCTGCAAAGCCGATTCTTTGGCCATGAGGTTGCTGGCCTCTGGCGCTTGGCTACAATCCTGCTCGATCATGCGCTCCTCCTTGCAAACAGCCGCTCGCACAAAAACCTTGTCATCCTCCATCCTCCCCCAACCCCGCTCCGGGCGTCAAATCTTTGCCCCGCTGTGCAAATCTACCGTACAGATCTGACTTTCATCGCCGATTCATCTTGCTTCACCCTTTAGTAAGGTAGACAGAATAAGTACTATCGGTGGGTTGCCCTAACCCGTTTATGGACAATGTGCACAAAGATCGGCAAAGTCTCTTTATCGGCCGCGACGAATCGTGGCTGAGTTTCAACCGCCGTGTCCTTGAGGAAGCCCAGGATCAGGACAATCCCTTGCTGGAACGGGTCAAGTTCCTGGCCATTACCGCCAGCAATCTGGACGAGTTCGTCGAGATTCGCGTTGCCGGCATCATGCAACGCATTGAAGATGGATACACCGAGCCGGGCTTCGACGGCCTCACCCCTCAGCAGACCCTGGATATCGTGGTCCAGGATATGCACGATTTTGTCCGCGATCAGTACCGTTGCTGGACGGAAGACCTTCGCCCGTCTCTTTATAAGAATGGCGTCCGCGTGTTGGAGTGGGACGAAGTCGACGAGCCGGCCCGGGTTCATGCCCTTGACTACTACCAGCGCG
>PLZN01000100.1 GCA_003152195.1 Acidobacteriaceae bacterium | reverse complement strand
TTCTCGGTCTGCTTCCACTCGGCCGTGATCCAGCCCTCCTGCTCCAGCTTGTGCAATGCCGGGTAGAGGGATCCGTCGGTGACCTGCAGCACATCTCCGGAGATCGATTTCAATCGAAGACTGACGGCCCACCCGTGCAGCGGCTCGAGCGCCAGGATTTTC
Source organism: Acidobacteriaceae bacterium (assembly GCA_003152195.1). Classification (GTDB taxonomy): domain Bacteria; phylum Acidobacteriota; class Terriglobia; order Terriglobales; family Acidobacteriaceae; genus PALSA-350. The sequence continues at coordinate 11,547 of PLZN01000100.1, read as the reverse complement.
AACAGGAGCAGGTCGAGGGTGCCCTGCACAAGATCGGTCGGTTTGCTCATATCGGTTTCCTAGATGAGGCTACAGGATCTTGCCCTAGGTAAGCAAGGGGAACATGCGGGGCGCGGCCGGAAATGCGTTTATGCTGAGTAGATATGGCGCATACGATCGGAGTGATTGCCGGCGACGGCATCGGAAAAGAAGTGATCCCCGCGGGGATCGCCGCGATTGAAAAAGCGACGCGCGGGAGCGGCGTGTCGGTGTCGTTCAGCGACCTGCCGTGGAGCTGCGAGTACTACCTGAAGCACGGGCGGATGATGGACGAGGACGGCTATGAGCGCATGGGAACGTTCGACGCGCTCTACATGGGTGCGCTCGGCGCGCCCGGCGTCTCGGACGCGGCGTCAGCGGGCCTGATCCTCGGGATCCGTCAGAAGTTCGATCAGTACGTGAACCTGCGGCCGATGCGGCTGCTGGCCGGGCTGAGCTCGCCGCTGGCGAATCGCGGCGCGGCCGACATCGACATGATCTGCGTGCGCGAGAACTCCGAGGGCGAGTACTCCGGCGCAGGCGGCCGCGTACACCAGGGATTGCCGATTGAAGTGGCAACGGATCTTTCGATGATGACGCGTGCGGGCGTGGAGCGGATTCAGCGCTTCGGCTGCAAACTCGCGCAGTCGCGTCCGCGCAAGCTACTCACGCTGGTGACCAAGAGCAATGCGCAGCGGCACGCGATGGTGATGTGGGACGAGATTGCGGCGCAAATTGCCCGGGAATTCCCCGATGTTACCTGGGACAAAGAACTGGTCGATGCGGCTACCGCACGCATGGTTAATCGTCCGGAGTCACTGGACACCATCGTCGCCACAAATTTGCATGCCGACATATTGAGCGATCTTGCGGCTGCACTGGCCGGCAGCCTGGGCATTGCACCCACGGCCAACATAAACCCCGAACGTCTCTATCCATCCATGTTCGAACCTATCCACGGTTCGGCCTTCGACATCATGGGCAAGGGCTGGGCCAACCCGGTGGGCACATTCTGGTCGGTAGTGATGCTGCTCGAGCACCTGGGTGAAACGGGCGCTGCCGAGCGCGTGATGAAAGCTGTTGAACATGTCACGGCGAACCCTTTGCTGCACACGCGTGATCTTGGCGGCACGGCTACGACCGCTCAGGTGACCGAGGCCGTCTGCGCGCAGATCGCTGCCACTTCCCAGAGTCATTTGACGATAGCCTGATCCGTCTGGACATTCATGACTCCCGATCTGGAAGCCCGCGTTGTGCGCAAGATAACGTGGCGCATTCTTCCCTTCGTGATGCTGTTGTATTTCGTCAGTTTTCTCGACCGCGTCAATGTGGGGTTCGCCGCATTCACCATGAATAAGGCGATCGGTCTGGCGCCCGCGATGTTCGGCTTAGGCGGCGGCATCTTCTTTCTTGGCTACTTTCTCTTTGAGGTGCCTTCCAATCTCATTCTCTATCGCGTGGGCGCGCGGTTGTGGATCGCCCGGGTCATGGTGACCTGGGGCATGGTCTCGGTGGCCTCCGCATTTGTGACCGGCACGCACAGTTTTTACGCCCTGCGCTTTCTGCTCGGCCTCGCGGAAGCGGGTTTCTTTCCGGGCATTATTCTGTATCTGAGCGTCTGGTTCCCTGCCCGGCACAGGGCGGCGGCAGCGGCGGCATTCATGGCCGCAGCACCCTTATCGACAGCGATCGGCTCGCCTGTTTCGGGAGCGCTCATGAAGCTTCCTGCATTTGCCGGCCTCAGTAATTGGCAGTGGCTGTTTATTATCGAAGCGCTGCCGGCGATCCTGTTAGGGTTTGTTGTTCTCAAAGTGGAAGGACAGACCGGAAGAGGCACATTGGCTGCAGCCAGAGGAGCGTGCGTGGCTGGTTGCCACCTTGCACGCGGAACGTGCCAACAGCAATTCCCGCTCAGCGCATACCGTAGGCGTCTGGCGTGCGCTGCGCGATCCCCGCGTGCTGGCACTTTCCCTGATTTATTTGGGTACCTCAGCCGGACTCCATGCGCTTGGGCTTTGGCCGCCTCTTATTCCCCGGCAGTTTGGATTTTCACCGCTCGCAGTTGGCTGGATCAACGCCGTGCCCAGCGCGGTGGCGATCGTAGGCATGATCGCCTGGGCACGTCTTTCCGACCGAACACTGGAGCGAACCTGGCATGTGGTCCTTCCTTGTGTTGCCGCGGGTCTTGGATTTGTCTGGGGCGGCACGACGCGAACAGTCGTTGGTGTAATGCTTGCGTTGGTGCTGATGAACGTTGGCGTGAATGCAGCGAAAGCTCCACTTTGGGCCATGCCAACCATGTTCCTATCCGGAGCCAGCGCTGCGGCGGGTATTGCCTTGATCAATTCCATCGGTAATCTTGGTGGATTCATCGGCCCCTTCTTCATCGGCTGGCTGAAAAACAAGTGGGGCAGTTATGCCGGCGGCTTGTATGTGGTCGCTGCCACGCTCGCGGTGTCGGCAGTGGTAACGCTGGTGCTCAGCCGTTGGCCTGGCCAGCGGCTCGCAGTTCCGCCGGGGTAGCAGGGTCGCTCGCCCTGCTCCGCGGAGCGTTATTGGAGACTCAGGAATTGCTGCAGGTTATCGGCCGCGCTCGCAATCGACCGTGCCAAGCTGAGCTTGGCCACGTTGTGGGCAAATATGCTGTTGATTACGTCAAGCTCGGCGGATGTGAGAGACTCCTGGGCCTGGACGACTTCCACATTGTCGGTCACGCCGGCATCGAAGCGCTGCCGCGTCAGGTCCAGCGTTTCTCTCGTTACCTGAAGGTTCCTCTGCGCCACTTTCACTTGACTCGATGCCGCCCGGAGATCGAGGTAGGCGTTGCGCACATCGCTTTCCACTTGGCCCCGGAGGTCTTCGAGTTCCGCTCGCCGCTGAGCCAAAGAAGCCTGTGCCTGTTTGATGTCCCCTTCGGTACGGCCTCCCTGCCAAAGCGCAATATTGAGAGTGGCTGCGGCGGCGAACGTTGCCCGGGCCTGCGACGGGTTTGTTCCGATTGCTCCATAGTTGCCATTCACTGAAAGTGAGGGCAGGCGCTCATCGCGAGCAGCGGCAAGCGCGTGTTCGGCGGCGCGAGTCTGCGCCTGTGCCGCCTTGAGATCTGCACGGCGCGCAAACGCCTGGCTGAGCGCATCGTCCAAGCTAAGCACAGGCGCAGCCGAAAAAGGCACGTCATCGGTAAGATCGTAGTCGGCGCTTGGCGGCAGTCCAGTCATGCGGGCCAAACTGATCTTCTGCTTTGCCACCTCGTTCTCGAGCGAGATAACTCGTTGTTGCTGCGTAAGCTCTTCGACTTCGCTCCGGCCGACGTCTATTTGGGGCGCAACTCCCACATTTCGCTTTTGCAGAGTCTGCTGATAAAGAGCAGTTGCAGTTTCCAATTGAGCGTGCGCGGACTTCACTCTTTCCCTCGTTGCGATGACCTGAAGGTAAGCACCGCACACCGCAAGGACGACCAGCTCTCGCGCGTCCCGCGCGGAAGACTGAGTGGCGAGATAGACCTCATGGGACGACCGCAAATTGTTCCACGCAGTCAGATCGACAATCGATTGAGAAAGGCTGCCGCGCAAGTCGATGTTGTTAAAGGGTCCCACAATCGTCGGAAAGGTGAAGCCCGGAATAGGCACATGAATGCGCAAACCTTCCGCCGCGAGATTTGCCTGTTGCAGAGACTCGGCCAGATAGCCGCTCACATTGGGAAGCAGGGCGCTTCGTGCAACCTGACTCTGGCCTTGGGCTTGACGCACCGCGTTGCTCTGGCCCACCGCACCAAGGTTATAGTTGAGTCCTCTCTCGATGGCTTCGCGCAGAGAAAGCTTGCCCGAAAATGGCAGTCTCGCCGTGCTCCTCGTGCTGCCTGTATACGCTCCCTGGACCTCAACTGTAGGATTTATCGTATTTACACTGTTTGTCGTTCCCGCTATCGGCGCCTCCACCGCGATCACCGACCCGTTCTGTCCAACCCGCCCCGAGAGCGGGAGTGGATCTGCTTGCGTATGCTGCGATTGGTTCTGCGGGGCGAGGCCCTGGGCGAACCCCAGGGGTGCGATTACAAAAGTTCCCAGGCCAAAGATCGCGACGGTTCTACCGATCCGAAGGACTGGCCCGATCCTAGTCTTCCTATCGTTCATATCAAAATCCCTCATCCCTAACTAAGCTGTTTTCGGAATCGCCAGATACTAAGCGAGACAAACACCAGCGTGAAAATGAGCAAGCCCAGGAAATTTGGCGCAAGGTTCATGAACCCGCTTCCCTTGAGCGTGCTTCCACGAACGATGGTTGCGAAGTGGTGGATCGGGTTCAGGACCGTTAGAGGCTGCAACCATCTCGGCATCGCTTCAATGGGATTGAGCGCTCCAGACAAAGCAGAAAGTGGTGGGTTGATAAAAAAGCTCGTCAGTTGTGCTTGCCCAGCTGACTTGCTGAACGTGGCGATGACCGTGCCAATGCTGATGCCAGACAAAATGCACAGAGCTCCGCCACAGAGCAGAACGAGAACGCTGCCTTGGAACGGAACACCGAAGGCAAATTTGACCACGCCGAAGGCCACGAGCATCATCAGGAACAGCAGCAAGAATAAGGGTGCGATCTTGGCGATGATGATCTCGGACGTGCTTGCCGGAGACATGAGCAACTGCTCGATCGTCCCGGCCTCCCGTTCGCGGACCATGGCCGCGGATGCAACCAGTGAGCTGTTCAGGATCAGCAGCAAACCCAGCACACCGGTCACGATAAACCACGAATCGACCAGGCCCGGGTTGTAGAGAAACGCGGGCTGCAGTTGTACCTGACCGCGAAGGCCGAGTTGCGATCCGGTAACTCGTTGGATACGGGCAGAAACTCCCTGGCTCCGCAGTCCGTTGTCGTAGTTTTGGATCATGCTTTCCGCGTATGCCCGGCTGATCGTGGCGGTATTCGCATTCGTAGCGTTCAGCAGGAATTGAACAGTCGTCTGGCGTTCCCGCACCAGGTCCCGCGCATAGTCGTAAGGAACGACCATCCCGGCGTCGACGTTGCCTTGGCTGATCGCATCGCCAAGTTGATCGACCGAGGAATAATAGCCCGCCAGGCGAAAGCTCTTGCTCTCGGTAAATGTCGCAATCAGCTCCCGGCTCTCGGGCGACCGGTTATCGTCGACCACGCCGAGACGTACATTGGATACCGCAGCGCTCAGCGCAAACCCGAACAGAGTTAACTGCAGGATGGGAGGGACAATCAAAGAAAAAGCTAGCCGGCGGTCGTGCCGAATCTGGTTGAACTCTTTCTTGATCAATGCACGAAGGCGATAGTTGAACAGATACTGCAAGAGCTTTCTCATGGTCTAGGCCTTCACCTGCATCTTTCTCATGCCGTGCCAGGCAAGCCCGTAGAAGCCGGCTCCGATCACGCCGATGATGAGAACCTGGAACCATACGGCAGGCCAGCCACCGCCCTGTAAAAGCGCGTCGCGGACGATCTCGATGTAATACCGGCCCCAGACAATGTACGAAATCCAACGCAGCCCCTCCGGTATGTTTTCGACCGGGAATATCAGACCTGAGAGCAAAAACACGAGCAGAAATCCGCCCACGGCCACGGCTTGCAAGGCCGCAGCCTGGTTCGGAATGATGGCTCCAATCATCGTTCCAAACGCCGCCACGCAGAAGGCATATAGGATCGTGGCAATCACGACCGGCGTAGGGTCGCCCGCAAAACTCAGACCAAAATAAGTGAACAGCAGCAAAGACATGACGAGACACTCCGCCAGCGCCACAGCCATGAACGCAATGATCTTCCCCAGCAGGAACTCATGCGCGGGGATGCTGGAGACATAAACCTGCAGAATTGTCTTCTGCTCACCCTCCTTCGCCATGGCCAGAGCAGCGAGCAAAGGTGGGAACATGGAGAGGGCAAGCACGAAGATTCCCGGGCCGTAGAACTTTTTCGAAGAGAGTCCCGGATTGAACCAGAGCCGAATGGCGGCTTGCACTGGTCCTGTTTGCATTCCGCCGGCCATTCGCTGGTTGTACGCGCTCGTAATCTGGCTGGCATCTCCGGAGACTAACTTGGCCGTGTTTGCATCCGAGGCGTCCACCATGAGTTGGACCGGCGCGTTGACGCCCCGCGCCATGTCGCGCCCGAAGTGAGACGGAATGATCAACACGGCTCGTGCCGCATTCGAGGCCAGCGCCTCCTCGGCGGTTTTGTCCACCGGCCATGAAACCACGTGAAGCGTTATCGAAGCGCGGAAAGCGTCGATAAGTCCGTTGGACGCTGTGGAACCATCAAAGTCCTGCACCACGAGCGGAAGTTCGTTCACCGTGAGCGAGAGCCCCACGCTCAACAGCAGGAGCAGGGCCACAGGAAGAGCCAGCGCGAGGGCCAGCGTGCGCCAGTCTCGAACGATCTGGGTTAGCTCTTTTCGCGCCTGCGCAACAATGCGCCTCATCCCTGCTCCTCTTTAGTTCTGCGTGACCGGCTTGCCCTGCGGCCGCGTCTGCTCGACGATGGCGATAAACACGTCTTCCAGCGAGAAGCGGCCTTCCCTGGCACTGATCACATGGAGCCCATTCTCTTCGAGCCGCTTTGTGGTTTGCTGGATGGCAGTGGCCGGGTCTTGTTCCGCAATCAAATGCAGACGTTCCCCGAAGAGGGAGACTCGCCAACGCTCCGTGTCGCTTTTCAATAGGTCCGCGGCGCGTTGAGGCTGGTCGACGATGAACTCTATTAAGTGTCCGGATTGCTGGCTCTTGATGCCGCTGGGCGTGCCCTCGGCGACAAGCTCGCCCGCGACCATCATTCCCAGGCGGTTGCACTGTTCCGCTTCCTCAAGATAGTGCGTGGTCACCAGGATCGCTGCGCCGCCGTCGGCCAGCCGATTGATCATCGTCCAGAACGCGCGCCGGGCCAGAGGATCGACGCCCGAGGTCGGTTCATCCAGAAAGAGAATGTCCGGCTCATGCATGATGGCGGCGCCAAAGGCCACGCGCTGTTTCCAACCACCCGGCAGGCTGCCCGTGATCTGGTCCTGCTTTCCCTGGAGTCCCGAAAAGGAAAGCACCCATCGAATCTTCTCTTCGCGCTCCTCTTCAGGGACGCCGTACACACCCGCAAAGAAATCGAGGTTTTCGCGAATCGTCAAATCGTCATACAAAGAGAATTTCTGTGACATGTAACCGATGCGCTTGCGCACAGCCTCCGATCTCAGGTTTCCGCTTGTGCCCCCCAACTCCATTGTTCCGCTGGTTGGATCCAGCAGCCCGCAGAGCATCCTGATGGTTGTTGTCTTGCCCGCGCCATTCGCTCCGAGGAGTCCGTATACTTCTCCATTCCGAATCTGCAGGCTGACATTTCTTACCGCGGTGAATGTTCCGAACTCTTTGACGAGATTTGCCGCGCCGACCGCAACTTGTCCGCGCAGGCTGCTGTGGTCCTTTTTCGCGGGAAACTCGATTGTGTCGGCCTTTCGCCCTAAAGCACGCAACCTGGCGACAAAGGTGTTTTCCAGTGTCGGTTCATCGACACGCATCTCGTCGACGGATAGGCCCGCACCCTTCAGCTTTTCGGTAAGCCACTTCCGCTCTTTGTCTGCATCGCGCACCAGCAAGTCGAGCCGGTCGCCGAACCGCTGAACGTCGATAATGTCTTTATCTGGGCCGGTCTCCCGGGAAAGCATACTTTCCGCCTTCCTCAGGTCTGCCGTGCGCAGCTCGATCCGCTTCGCGCCCAGGCTGGTGCACAGCTCCGTTGGCGTGCCGATCTGAAGGATCTCGCCTTGGTACATGAACGCGATGCGATGGCACCTCTCGGCCTCGTCCAGGTACGGGGTCGCCAGGAGAATCGTCAAACCTTCTTCCGTCAAGTGAGCAAGAACGTCCCAAAATTCTCGACGGGATACTGGATCGACACCCGTGGTTGGCTCATCGAGCAGCAGCACCCGGGGTTGTGGAACGAGCGCGCAAACGAGCGCCAGCTTTTGTTTCATTCCACCGCTCAACTGCCCAGCGAGCCGGTCCGCGAATCGGTCCATATCAAACAATTGAAGATACTGAAGACCTCGCTCAGTGATCTCATGCGGTGGAATGCGGCGCAGATTGCCGCTATAGCGAATGTTTTCTGCGACCGTTAAGTCGGGATACAGACTGAATGTCTGCGTGAGATATCCGGTCTGGGATCGCATCTCGCGCGCTGCACGGCCAAAGATGTTCGCACTGCCGGAGGTTGCTTCCATTACTCCTGCAAGAATCTGAAAAGTTGAAGTCTTGCCAGCCCCGTCCGGGCCAATCAGGCCAAAAATCTCGCCCCGGCGAACCTCCAATGTGATTCCGCGGACGGCCTCAAGCTTGCCATAGCGTTTCGACAGGCCGCGAACATCAATGGCCGGCTGTTCGGTGATGCCATGGTGATCTTCCACGATCCGAGCTGGACTGGTAGTGATCATTTACGGCTGACTTTCGGCCACGTGTCCCCACGTACAAGGATTTCGCCATCAACGGGCATGCCAGGCTTGGCAAATCCGAAGCCGCCTTTCAACTGCAGCTTGACGCCGACCACTTGCTTGACGCGGTCGTCACGGAAGTAGGTGTTTTCCGGAGTGAATGTCGCCTGTGGGTCAATCCGGGAAACGTAAGCGTCGATGGGTTTCTGCTGATTCGAGTCGAGATAGACACGAGCCGCCTGTCCTATTTTCACCTTGCCGATTTGGCCCTCGGGCACGAAGCCGCGCAGATACACTTTGCTCAAATTCAACAACGTGAGAACCGCGGTTCCTGCGATCACCACTTCGCCCGGCTCCGCCGCGCGCGTCATCACCGTTCCGGAGAATGGCGCCTTGATGGTCAGGTCCCGGCGGTTGTCTTCCGCTTCTGCAAGTTCGGCGCGAACCTGTTGCGTCTGCGCCGCTGCGCTCGCGACTTCGGCTTGCTGCTGTGCGATCTGTCTCCGAACCAGGGCAACCTGCGATTCGCGAATACCAGGGTTGGACAGACTTGCCTCTGCTGTCGTCAGTGCACCTTGTGACGCCTCAACGCGGCGCTTCGCGGCGGCAACTGCCGCTGCCTGCTGATCGGCCGTCGTCGAGGCCTGCAGTCCCTGGCGCTCCGACACTGCCCCGGATTTCGCGAGGCGTGTATAGGCATCTTTATCGAACGCGGCAATCTGATACGCCGCCTGCTGCTGGGCCAATTCGGACTGTGCGGTTGCCAGATCGGCCTTCGCTTGCCCCACGTGCCCTTCTGTATCGAGCTTCGACTGGACTACCTGCAATCGACTTTGTTCCAACTGATCCTGAAGGACGGCGATTTGTTCTTGTGCGGCTTTGTCCTTCGCATCCGCCTCCAAAAGAGCTGCACGAGCCTGGTTCTCGCGCGCCCGGATCTGCGCGTCGTCGAGAATGGCTATCGTGTCTCCAGTATTGACGCTGTCACCCTCACGCACGCGAACCTCAAGAATGCGTCCGGTTGTCTTGGAGGCAACGGCGGAGTCGTCGCCTTCGATCCGGCCACTCACGGCAACGATGCTGTCCGGGACAGCGGGTGCAGCAAAAAAGACTCTCCAAACAAGAATCGCCGCGCCAATCAGGACCACGCCAGATACGATCATCATGATTCGGCGGCGTCGCGTGGCGACAGGTTTCGCATCGCCGGGTACATCTGGCTTCGTACTATCGGCGTCTAACTGCTTCCGCTGCTGTGGCTGTACTGGCACGCCCTGAAGTGTGGGGGTCGTCATTCGTTTACCCTCCGTTTTCTTACCGGTGCGACCGCTCCATGTTTCGAACGAAACTCCTGCAGATACGAAAGTGAAAAGTCCCCGATGTGATCCGCAATGCGTTCCACCTGTTCAGGTGTCATCGTTAGTTCCGGCCAAACTCCCGCCAAAAGTGGACCCGTAAAGACGTAGGCAAGGATTTGCCCCATCACGCTGATTGCACAGAGCCGAGTCTTGTCATCATTGGGAGGCAAACCAATCATTCCTCCGATGAGTTCCAGCAGCCGCTTAAAGATCGGCCGGCCTACTTTATTAATCAATTGTGGAAAGGCCGGCGTAGGCTGCACCAGCTCGTGGGATAGGATTCGAAAATGCCAATCCGGCAGGCCTCCGCGGCAGATGCTCCGCAGTCGAGCTCGAATCACAGCCCGCAAAATGTCTTCCGGGGACGCGTTCTGATCGAGAGCGCTTTGAACGGCTTCGACTTCGGCAGCTCGCAGAGATTGCTGCAAAACCTCGGTATACAGCCCCAATTTATCGCCGAAGTGATAATTTACAGCGGCAACATTCGCTCCCGCCGCCACACAAATTTCGCGAATCGTGGCCGCCTTATAGCCCCGGTCAGCAAAAATTTGCCCGGCAACATCCAGCAACTTCTCGCGGGTTGGGTCTGAGGCCGGCTGCCGACGTGTACGCCTTGCTGCCTTCAGTTTGACTTGTGAGCGATTGCTATTCATATTCAAACAATAGTTTTAATCACCTGTTTGATTTTGTCAATGAGAAGGGCTTTGCGCCATCACAGAAGGCAAACCGGTTGTCCCTCCTAGCCGGTCGAGCTACCTTATCGGTCTGCTGTCGTTAGGAGCCGGGGGTCGATGACGCGGCCTCCGAGGTACAGGAGCTAACGCGCCACGGCGAAGGATACATGTTCGTGTTTGGCAGTGCCGACCTGTCCGCAACCAATGGTGGAGCAGGGGCTGTTCGATGAGTATCGGCTCGCCATTGTTCCGGTTGTGCTGGGGAGCGGCAAGCCGTTGTTCGGGCGCAACCTGAGCCGGCTGAGGCTTAAGCTTCTGGAAGCGCGCCGCTGGTCCTCGAGATATGTTGTGCTTCGCCACGCGCCTTCGAGTCAATGAGCATCATCTGCCCGCTACGCAAGTCGCAGCGCTTCGAAGCGACGGCCTAGCAGCGAGCAGAGAGCTTCCACTGCCAATTGATGGTCCTCGCGCTGCGGCAGACCGGAGACGGTAACCGAACCGATGACGCCCGCCCCCAATACGCGGAGGGGAAAGCTGCCGCCATGGCTGGCATAGTCGGCTACGGGCAGCCCGTAGCGCTCGGCGAGGTTGGTCTTTTTCTCTTCCATCTCCAGCCCGATAGCGTAGGAACTGCGATGAAACCGAGACGTCGTATTGCTCTTGCGGCGGACCCACTCTACGTTATCGGGAGTGGTTCCCGCCAGCGCCGCATAGAAGAGCGGCCACCCAAAACGCCGTACATCGATCACGAGACTTAGCTTGCGTGCGACTGCCAATGCACGCAGTTGCGTGCCCAGCGTCCACGCCGTCTCTTCATCAAAGCTGGCAAACTGGAGTTCCTGTTCCTGGACTGCGATGCGTGCGAGATCGTCGGCTATTGGCATGGTGGTCGGGCGATGCTTTCACTTTTACGCTGTTGTGGTAGACGTTGGCTATGTGCAGCCGTTCTTTGGTGGAACGGCCGCGCCAAGACCAGTTTTTCCGCTTACACCGAAACTGAAAATCCTTACGCCACTTTAGCACCAGCGAGGACAATCTGTGAGAAGCGGTTTGGTTCGATGTCGTTAGCACATGATATGTC
>PLZN01000101.1 GCA_003152195.1 Acidobacteriaceae bacterium | reverse complement strand
CTGGAGCTTGCCGCTTCAGGGGGCACAGGGGTCTAGTGCCGACGAGCAGAGCGTGGCGTCGGGTGATGCCTAACGTTTGAGTTAAGCGGCGCCGTCACGCGCCCGCTTGAACGAAGGGTTAGGCGTCACTCGGCGGGCACACTTCATACGACCCTTCGTGTGGCTGCCGTTTCAGGGTTGCCTGTGTTCGGTGTGTTCGTGGGCTCGATCAGAAGGATGTGAGCTTCCTCTTCCGCGACTGGGCAGTGCTCGACACCTTTCGGGACGACAAATACTTCGCCTGGACCAAGGGTAACGTTCCCATCTCGCATTTGAATGGTGATGCTCCCCTTGAGTACCAGAAAGAAGTCGTCCGTTTCATCGTGCTTGTGCCAAACGAACTCACCCTTAGCCTTGACGACCATCACATCAAGATTGTTGAGCTGCGCAACGGTACGTGGCGAAAAATACTCTGAGAACGTCGCGAGCTTCGTGGCCAGATTGATCTTGTCCTCCACAGGTGTCTCCATATCCCCTTTGGGCGCATCTTAGCACGAGGATTCAAGGGATTTTGTGGAGGCGCGAGAGAAATGAACCAGTGGAAGGTCATCGGCCTGCTAACGCTGCCTGTGCTGCTGTTTGGCGCTTGGCGCATCTGGTCCATCTATGAGGAGCGGCATGCGCCGGTCATGGTGAAGGAGCAGCCCGCGGAGCGGAAAATCACGCAGGACGACACCGTCTTTCCGCGCAAGCTATACATCGACGACCTGAAATCGGCCAAGGCACTGAAGGGAAAGACGGTCTGGATGCAGGCCGGCTACACGCTCGAGTACTACCCCTATGATGGCCACGCGGCTGAACTTCGCCACAAATTGGGGCTGTTACCGAGTGTTGCCGCCCTGCAGATCATCGACGTCGAAGGCCAGCCGACGCCGCCTGGCTGGCTCGGCCGCATTCCCCGGGGCACCAGTAATTTCTTCTTTGTCTTTCGCCAGCCGGGGGACGCGCATACGTATGCAGTTCCCGTGGGCGGCGTGGAGCAGGGCGAAGCCAAATTCTATACCGATGACCTTTTCTATTACGACGATCCGCACCAGCTTTACCGCTATTGGCCGGTAAGTGTTTGGCAAGCGATCGACGAGCACCAGGTCAAGCCGGGGATGAGCGAGCTGCAGGCGAGGATGTCATTAGGACAAATCCAGCAGTCGGGATCGTCTGATTATGGAAATCGAACGGTTGTCTACACCGCCGGCCAACGAAAAGTCGCAGTGACGTTTGCCAATGACCGCGCGACGGAAATCAAGGAAGACAAGCCAGGGGCATGAAAATGTCGGGAGTGTCCTGCTCCTGGTGTACGCCCCATAAAAAGAGCTCCCTGTCCGGAGCGCACCCCGGATTTCCTACTGCGCGGCNNTTTCGATAAGGAAAGCCGCATGAAGTTCCTAGACGCCACCCAAGCCCCGACAGGAAATCCGAGGCAGCGCAGTTCGTCAGCCGGTATTTCTCAGGCCAGCAGAGATCCCGTTGATGGTTGCGGAGATGGCACGATTGATGGCATCTGAATTGTCTCCCGCGCGCTTGCGCCGCAGCAGGTCGACCTGAATCAGGCTTATGGGGTCTACGTAGGGATTGCGCAGGCGAATGGAGCGGGCGAGCACCTGGTTGTTCTCCAGCAGTTCCGATTGTCCTGTGATGGAGAGAATGTTGCGCCGGGTGCGATGGAATTCGGCCTCGAGCTTGGTAAAGACTCGATCGCGGACGCCTGCGTCGGTAACCAGCGAGGCATAGAGCTGAGCGATGCCAAAATCGGATTTGGCGAGAGCCATCTCCACATTGCGGACGAGGTCGATGAAAAGCGGGAACTCGCGCGCCATGGTCATCAGGACGGCGCCCCCGCCCGGCCGCTGCGCGTAGGATTCGAGTGCGTGGCCCACGGCGAACCACGCCGGAACCACCTGCCGGCTCTGCGTCCAACCAAAGACCCAGGGAATGGCGCGAAGGTCGGCCAAACTGCGGCGGCCACCGCGGCGCGATGGGCGGGAACCGATCTTGGCATGCTCCAGTTCGGCTACCGGCGTGGACTCTTCGAAATACTGCACCACTTCCGGGTCGTCAAGGATGTGCTCGCGGTAGAAGGAGAAGGCCACGTTCGAGAGCTCGGCAAACGCTTCTTCCCACTCCGGCGCGAGAATGCCGGTAAAGTGGCCCTCAGGGTTTCGCGCATTGGGACGCGTCAGAGCATCGAGAGATGCCGCGATCATAAGCTCGAGATTGCGCTCGGCGAGGATGACGTCGGCATATTTCCAGTTCAGCACTTCGCCCTGCTCCGTAATGCGGATCTGGCCGGTAAAGGCGCCGCTTGGTTGCGCATAGATGGACCGGTGCGTAGGACCGCCGCCGCGGCCGACCGTGCCACCCCGGCCGTGAAAGAGGCGCAGGCGCACGCCGCATTCGCGCGCAACCTCGTGCAGGGCGCGGTGCGCGCGGAAGATTTCCCACGTGCTGGTGAGCATGCCGCCGTCCTTGTTGGAGTCGGAATAACCCAGCATGATCTCCTGGGTGTTGCACCAGGATTCCAATAACTTGCGATAGCTGGGCGACTGCCAGAGCTCGCGGCAGATGACTGGCGCATTGCGCAGGTCTTCAATGGACTCGAACAGCGGCACCGGCATCAGTCCAGGGTCACCCGGATTATCGCCGCTACCCTCGACGCGCACGCCCCCCAGGCGGGCAAGCCAAATGACATTCAGCACATCCTCGGAGCTCGAGGCGCCGCTGATGACGTAGTGACGAATGGCTTCCGGCGCGCCGGATGCCTTCAGCTCGGCGATGGTGCGGAAGGTCTCGATCACGTCGGCGGACGGTGCGCTCAGCGGCGGCGGGACCGACGAACCGCGCGCCGGGTCGCACTTCCAGGCAGAGGCTTCTTCCAGCGCGGCGGCATGCAGCCGCGCATGTTGGCGGATGTCGAGTGTCTGCAGGTGCAGGCCGTAGCTGCGAACTTCGAGGATCAATGGATCAATCAGGGAGTGGGCCAGCCGCGGTCCGCGGTTCTCAACCAGGCTGGCGTGCAGAATCTCCAGGTCCCCGAGAAACTCCTGGGCGGACGTGTACGCAGGTAAACCAGCAAGCGTTGCATCCAAGGATAGCGCTGGGCTTCCGGGTGAGGGGTTATAGCCGGCGCCGGCGAGGCGCACCCGGATGCAGCTCAGGAATCGCCGGTACGATTCATGCTCGTAGCGCTCTCCAAAGGCCTGCAGTCCGGTGGTGTTCAGTGCTTCGAGATAACTCTGCAGCCGCTGCTCGAGTCCGCCGCTGACCGGCACTTGCTGCGCCGAACTGGTGAGCAGATCGAGCACTAACTGGAGCTGTTGCTGGTAGTGCGCCAGCAGATGCTCACGAGCCATGGCCAGCGCTTCGCGGGTAACCTGCGGCGTAACGTTAGGATTGCCATCGCGGTCGCCGCCGATCCATGACCCGAAGGAAAGCAGGACCGGCATCGCTGTAAGGCTCAGGCAGACGCCATACTCCGCCTCGAAGGCCGCCGCGACTTCGGTATAGAGCCCGGGCAGGGTGGCATAGATGGAAGCGTCGTAGTAGTCGAGCCCCATTTTTACTTCGTCGCGGACCGTAGGGGGGCGGGTGCGAACTTCGTCGGTCTCCCACAGCGCGGTAATCTCGGCGGTGAGGCCATCTTCGAAGCGTTCCAGTTGCTCATCGGAGAGCGGGATGCGATCGAGCTGCTCGAGCAGTTCTCCGATGCGGCGCCGCTTGAACATCACCACGCGGCGCGCAACCTCGGTAGGATGCGCGGTAAATACGGGGACAATCGAGATGCAGCGCAGCCAGTCCAGGGCTTCCTCGGAGGTGATGCCGGCATTGCGCATCGCGCGGAGAGTTCCGCGCAGGGAACCGCGCTGCGTCTCCGCCTCCCCGGAGAGTTGGAGAGACAGCCGCCGGCGCTTACGATGGTTGGTCTCGGCCAGATTGATGAGCTCGAAGTAGAAGGCGAAGGCGCGCGCCAGGCGATAAGCCTGGACCAGGTTCAGTGAGTGAACGCTGCCTAACGCAGTGGCAAAGAGCTGCCCGGCTTCAGATTCCTGATTCTGCGGGTTGTCGTTCTGCGCTTCGCGGCGGGCAATGGCAATCTGCCGCAGTTGTTCCACCTCCGCGAACAGCTCATCGCCCGCCTGCTCGCGCAGAACCTGGCCAAGAAGCATGCCCAGCGAGCGGACGTCGCGTCGCAGCGGCGCCTCTTTGATGTCGCCGGTGCGGGCTTCGAGCTCAGCCAGGCGAAGAGACCAGTTCTCCGGTTTCCAGAGCAAAGTCATTGCCTTGATTATGCAGGAAGGGGAACAATCTACGATCGTTATCGGCCATACTTGTTTGGCACGCAACCACGGTGTCCCGGTAACCGGCACCCGCTCGACAATCCTTACATCAGCCGGCGGCCTGGGTTCTGCTGGTTGAGATCCAGCGCTGAAGAACCGGCTTAGGACGTGGGAATGCATTTTCTCCGCTACATCGGCATTCACTATTCAGGCGCCGAGGTGCCGAATTCGAGCCTCAGGGGATTACGGGTCTATATGGCGGATCGGACGGCACAGCCTTTTGAAGTGGAGCCCCCTGCCACCCCGCGCAAATACTGGACGCGGGCCGCAATCGCCGCATGGCTCTCCGAGCGGCTGCTGCAGGATGATGCGGCCACGCTGGTAGGCATCGATCACGGTTTCTCGTTTCCACTCGCCTATTTTCGGGAGCATCGGCTTCCGCTCGATTGGACGGCGTTCCTTATGGATTTTCAGCGCCATTGGCCGACCGGCGAAGATCACGTATACGTTGATTTTGTTCGAGACGGAGTCTGTGTTGATGCCTTCGCTCGCTTCGGAAGCCCGCGCTGGAGGCGTCTCACGGAGGTAAGAGCAGGCCGATCAAAGTCTGTCTTTCATTTTGATGCACCGCGATCGGTCGCAAAGGCGACCCATGCTGGGCTGCCCTGGCTCCTTCGAATACGCAGGCAGGCCGGAGACCGGGTGCACTTCTGGCCGTTTGATGGCTGGGATGTTCCCTCCGGCCGCTCTGTCATAGCCGAAGTCTATCCAGCTTTGCGGAGCAAATTGTTTCCTCCCGAGGGCCTGAACTCCCATCAACACTACGCCCGCTCTATAGCTGAGAGGCTGCGTGAGGCTGACGTGAACGGAAGCCTGATTCAATTCATGTCTCCCGCTCTCAGCTCGGAGGAGCGGAAGCTCGCCGAGATCGAAGGATGGATACTCGGCGCCCCGTGAACCGGATGATGCTCGTATCTACGCCATTTTCAGCTCAAGCGAAACAACCGCGTGCTGGGGAATTGAAATCTCTGTCCTGTTGCCGCGAACCGTGACCGGCAGAGGAGAAAGCTTAACTTCATTAGGGCGGTCCAATGTGTTGCCGGCGTTCATCTCTGCGTGCGTCAGCACGTTCCCGCGTCCTTCGACGATACTGCCGCTTGTCAATCGAATTTGGGCGGCAACCGGTGAATCCAAAGATGGGTTGGTGATCGTCACCGTCAGCGTTTTGCCGTTGACAGACGCCGAACCCGACAGTCCCGGCATAGTCGCAGTGCCATTGCGCGATGGGACCTTGAGTTCGTCACAGCGAATGTTCATCAGCGCCAGCTGCGATCGCATGTGGTTGCGATACATCTCGAAAACGTAATAGACCGGTGTGCGCGCAAAACGGTCCCCTTGTGCAAGGAAAAGGGAATGAATGCAATTGATGGTCTGAGCTACGTTCGCCATCGCGATCTTATCCGCGTGCCTGTTGAAGACATCGAACGTTACGGCCGTGTGGAGCGCATCGCGAAGCGTCAGTGGCTGGCTAAGTAAATACGCCGGCGCGATCTCCTCGCCCGGGCGATACCAGACACCCCACTCGTCCACCACCAGCTTGGTGTGGTGCTCGGTATCGTATTTGCCCATCGCCGCCCAATGTTGCTCGATGACCGTCTCGGTGCGCAGGCCCTCGCGAATAACGTCGTACCACCCTCGAGCGTCGAACGTTGATACCTTCTCCGGGCTGTTTCTGAAATCTGTGTAGTAGTGCACCGACAGGCCGTCCACCCGCGGCCTGTGACCGTTTTGCATCGCGTCGAAGAAGCCGTTTGTCCATCCCAGATCGAGGTCTTTGGAATGTCCGCGTGGACCTACAGCGACCAGAAACGGCTTGGGAGCATAGGCCGGAAATTGCGTAACGAACCGCCGGTAAAGAGTTGCATACTCCTGCGGGGTCATGTCTCCGCCGCAACCCCACGATTCATTGCCGACTCCCCAAAACCGCACGCCGAAGGGCTCCGTATCTCCGTTCTTCGCCCGTTCGCTTGCCAGGGAGACGGTGCCCGCAGGGGCGTTGCAATAGGACACCCAATCATGGAACTCTTGCGGAGAGCCCGACGCCATGTTTGTGGCGAGGTAAGGTTCGGCCCCGCAGAGCCGGCACAAATGCATGAATTCGTGAATACCGAACTGGTTGGTCTCGGTATCATCGAGGCCTTTCGCCATGCTTGCCTGCCAATAGTTGTACGTACGGGGGCGCTTTGCCGGGTCCCCGATGCCATCCCGCCAGTGGTAGCCGTCTGCAAAACAGCCGCCGGGCCAGCGAAAGTTGGGCGCTCCAATGCGCTTCATGTCATCAACGAACTGCTTACGGATGCCGTCGATATTCGGAATTTTCGAACCCCGTCCGGCCCAGATGCCGTCGTAAATGACGCCGCCGAGATGCTCAATAAATTGACCGTATAAATTAGGGCTAATTTCCGCCCCGGTCTCCTGGGCCGTGATTTCAATATCGGCATCCGCGGCAAGGGCTGGAGTTACTCCAGCAATCACTCCTGCGGACACGTAGGCGCTGGCACGAAGAAAGTTTCGGCGATTCATTCTGTTAGGTTAAACCCAACGCAGCGCTGGATTCACAGCAGCACCGCACCAACGCGCATGAATTTCCCGAAGAAAGGCGGGTTGGAGACCTACTTAGTAGCTGCAAGTTGCTTGAGCCGAGCGCGGAGCTGCTCAAGATCATCTCTTGAAAGATAGTGTCCGTCGGCGACGACTCCCGCAATCTTGCGGGTGTTGGCGATGTCTTCCAGTGGTGAGAGTTTGCGCCTTTGCGCAGAGCGTCAGGAGCAGAAGGACCGGGAGGAGCGCCAAGGCAAGAACGAAGTATTTGAGGATTCGCACACTGTGATGGTAATGGGTCGATGGACACCCTTGTACCTCGAACAAAACCATCTTCCGTACGGAATCGCGCACCGTTCCCCATGCCTGGCTCTCCGGATCGACCAGTCGAAATGGTCCGCGGAATGCGATGATCCGCAAAGGGTACAGGTCGAGTCAGGATATTCATCGTAGGTATGTTGCTCCAAGCAAAACAAAAATACTCTCTCTACCGCCAGGCACCCCTGGCACAGCTGGATTGGATTCATGCGGCTTACCGCGGCGGCGGTGCTCTCATCCTTAACGTATCCTTATTTCTGCAGGAAGGCGTTCTTCAGAGGTAGCACGAGGTTACCAATTTGCCGCTGAAAACATGATTGCAAGGCGTCGCCAAGAGCGAGTAATCTCTACTCCTCCTGATGAAAGGACTCTATGGCTGCATACGGAAGTGAGCTGTCGCGGCTTGTCGACGAACTGAACCGTTCCCCGGCCGCAACGAGAACTGGCGAAAATGCGTCGATCGACCGCTTGCTTGCGCTTGCCGTCCAGCGCGGCGCTTCCGACATCATCTTGGTAGCCGGATCGGCAATCGCGCTGCGCGTCAAGGGCTCCCTGACCCCAGCTGCCGGCAAGCCGTTGTCGGCAGAAGAACTTCGCAGCTTGCTGCTCCCCTTGTTAACGGCCCATCAGCCGGACGAGTTAGAAACGAACAAGTCACTGGATTTCTGTTTCGTGCGCGGTCCGATCGGGAGATTCCGAGCCAACTTCCACTATCAGCGCGGTACGCTGGCGGCCAGCATTCGTCTGCTGCCTGCGCAGATCCCGTCGCTCGAATCGCTGCACCTGCCCGCCGCGCTGGCCCAGCTGACGGAGCGGCGGCAAGGCCTGGTGCTGCTTACGGGGCCCACTGGATGCGGCAAGACCTCAACGCTGGCTGCACTGCTCGACCTGATCAACGCCCGGCGTCGCGATCACATCATAACCATCGAGGATCCGGTCGAGTATCAGCATGCAAACCGAAGCTCGATTGTGGAGCAGATCGAGGTAGGCCATGACACACCCTCGTTCGCGCAAGCCGTGCGGGCCGTATTGCGTCAGGATCCCGACGTGATACTGGTGGGAGAAATGCGTGACAGCGAGACTATGACTGCAGCGCTCACGGCAGCCGAAACCGGGCACCTGGTGCTTTCCTCTCTGCACACCAACGATACCTCTCAGACCATCTCGCGCATCCTTGATATTTTCCCCGCAGGGCATCAGTCTCAAATTCGGCAACAACTATCCTTGGCGCTGCTGGCAATCGTCACCCAGCAACTCGTGCCGGCTGCCGATAATGCAAGCCGCTACCCAGCCGTCGAAATTCTGATGGCCACGAGCGCAATCCGCAATTTGATCCGTACCGCTCAGGACCACCAGATTCGCTCGCATATCTCCACCGGGCGTGCGGAGGGGATGATGACCATGGAGCAGTCGC
>PLZN01000112.1:3280-3493 GCA_003152195.1 Acidobacteriaceae bacterium | reverse complement strand
GGCTGCCGCAAAAACCCCGCCCGCGAAGAAGACCGTCGCGCCCGCGCAGGAGAGCCTATACTTCGACCGCGACGAGAGCTGGATGCTCTTCAACCAGCGGGTGCTGGAAGAGGCCCAGGACGCCGGCAATCCTCTGCTGGAGCGGGTGAAGTTTCTGGCCATTACGGCGAGCAATCTGGACGAGTTCGTGGAGATCCGCGTGGCCAGCCTGCT
>PLZN01000112.1:0-3163 GCA_003152195.1 Acidobacteriaceae bacterium | reverse complement strand
TGCTGACGCCGGTGACCATCGACCCGTCGCATCCCTTCCCGCGCGTGCTGAACAAGGCACTGTGCATCGCGCTTCTGTTGCACTCCAAGCGCAGGGCCAGGTCGTTGCCCAGGGCCGCCGCCGCGCTGGGCGTGGTCACCGTGCCGCGCGCGCTGCCGCGCCTGGTTGCGCTTCCCGGCGACGAGGGCTGCTTCGACTTCATCCTGCTGCACAAGCTGATCGAGTCGCANNACCTGCAGGAGGAGGAGTCGCGCAGTGTGCTGGAGAGCGTCCGCGCCGAGCTATACAACCGGCGCAAGGGCGACGCCGTGCGCATGGAGATCGAGTCCTCCGCCACGCCGGAGATCGCGGAACGGCTGCGCACCAACTTCGAGCTCGACCCCTGGCAGGTCTTCCAAACCGACGCGCCGGTGAACCTCGCGCGCCTGATGAATCTTTCCAGCCAGGTCTCCCGGCCCGATCTCAAGTATCCCGACTTTCATGGCCGCCACTACCACCTGCATCCCAAGTCGGCGAACCTCTTCGACGAGCTGCGCGACCGCGACATTCTGCTGCATCACCCCTTCGATTCCTACGCGACGGTCGAGGACTTCATCGAGTCGGCGGCCGAGGACCCCGCCGTCATCTCCATGAAGCAGACGCTCTACCGCACCAGTTCCGACTCGCACATGTTCCATGCGCTCACCGAGGCTGCGCAAACCAAGGAGGTGACCGTCGTGGTGGAGCTGATGGCTCGCTTCGACGAAGCATCGAACATCCGTTGGGCGCGCGATCTGGAAGACTCCGGAGTGCAGGTCTTCCATGGCATCGTAGGGCTCAAGACGCACTGCAAACTGGCCCTGCTCATACGCCGCGACCCGGACGGCGTAACCCGCCGTTATGCTCACCTGGGAACCGGCAACTACAACCCAAACACGGCCCGCTTTTACACCGACATCAGCCTGCTGACGGCCGACCCGGAGATCACGGCCAGCGTCCATAGTGTCTTCAACTACCTCACCGCGCACTCAGAATCGGATGATTACGCACCCCTGCTGGTGGCGCCGCTTACCCTGGCGGAGAGCCTCATCCGCATGATCCATCGCGAGGCCGAACACGCCGCGGCCGGGCGGCCGGCGCACATTATCGCCAAGATGAATTCGCTGCTCGAACAGAGAGTGATTGAAGCTCTTTACGACGCCTCCAAGGCCGGCGTGCAAGTTGACCTGATCGTGCGCGGGATCAGTTCGATTCGGCCCGGGATCGCCGGTATCAGTGAGAATATTCGCGTGCGCTCGCTGGTGGGCCGTTTTCTCGAGCACAGCCGCATCTTCTACTTTGCCAATGGGGGCGAGGACGAAATCTATTGCGGCAGCGCCGACTGGATGCCGCGCAACCTCTTTGAACGGTGTGAAGTTGTCTTCCCCATCCGTGACGCACAAATCCGCCATCGTATTCGCAACGAGATCCTGGCCGCCTATCTCGCGGACACCGCCAAGTCGCGCATGGAGACGGCTAGCGGCGACTACCCACGCGTCCGCGCGCCAAAGGGCAAGCGTTTCAGCGCGCAGGACTTCTTCATCCGCGTAGCCGAGGGGCGAGACAGCATCGATAGCATTCCGGAACCGGCGTCGCAGCCGGAGATAGAAGTTGCAGCGGTCCCTGCAGCTGTTCCCAAGTCGTCCTCGGCGAAGCCGAAGCGGCGCAAAACGGCGCGGAACATGCCGGTGGCCGGCCGTGATCCCGCTGCTGGCCCGCCTGCTGGGGACTAATCTGCACCTGTTTGCGGCTGCCCCACCGATGTGCGCTGAGTAGCGAGAGGGTGCCCCACGTTCGCCCAAGCGTACGTGGGACGAAAAAGACGGGGCGAAGCCCCTACCATTGCTTTTGCCCTAGGGACGTGGAGACAGCTGTGAAGAAACCCATCCAATAATTCTCGCGTGCCAACGATCATGGGTGCCCCCATATCCCCGAATTTCCTGTTGGGGCCGGTGGGTTCCACAAGGTTCATGCGGCTTACCTTAATGAGAGCCGCACACCCGGGACTTGGCAGATCAGCGTGCAGGGAATTCGGGTCTCGCACGTCCTTTGTGCGAGATGTGGGAAGCCGCGGATCTCAATTCTCGGTCACGAGAATGGACGAAGCCTGCCGAGGACAGCGCAGTGGAATCCCACATCTCCCCACAAAGTGCGTGGTGAGATATGGGGCACCCAGGCTCCGCTGAGAAGTAGCTGCTTGGCATGCCGCCGCGAAGTACACTGGATCTTGGCCCGTCGCCGCTACAATCTTGCCGAATGGTGGCATCTGCTCAGCCTGGATGCGCCAACGGTTGCTGCCCTTTGGTCGTGGTTCTTCGCCCGCGCCATGCATCTCCGCCTGTCGCTTGTCCCACCGCTGCTTCTCGCCCTCGGCACCTGGCTGCTCTACGTAGCCGATCGCATTCTCGACGGACTTCGCCAGCGGCCGGGCGAATTGGTCCAGGAGCGCCACCGTTTTCACGCCCGCCATCGCACCGCCTTCCTGGTGGCAGCATCGCTCTTGGTCGTCCTCCTGGCTTGGTTCGTCCTAACCCGCATGCGCCCCGAGGCGCGCCGCGATGACGCATGGATTGCTGCTTTCGCACTTCTTTATCTTTTCGCGGTCCACCGCAGGACGGCCTCCGTATACCCCAACGCGCCCCGGCTGCCCAAGGAACTTGCCGTGGGCATCCTCTTCGCAGCCGCCACCGCCGTGCCCGCTTGGTCCCGCCTCAGCGCCGGCGCCGGATTGGGGAAAGTGCAACTGGCCCCGGCGATCGTATTCTTTGCCATGCTTTGCTGGGTCAATTGCGTGGGCATCGAGAAGTGGGAAGCAGGCTGCACACTGCCACAGGCGCTTGGCAACCCGCACGCCACGACTCGCTGGGCCAGCCTGCATCTGCGTCCGATCGTAACCATGATTGCGCTGTTTTCGCTTGCCGCGGCTGTGCTTGCCCCTTCACGCGGGCTAATGGCCGTCTATCTTGCCGCGCTTCTCAGCAGTGGACTGCTCTTTGCTCTCGACACTCGCAGCTCCCGCCTCTCCCCGCTTTACTTGCGTATCGCCGCCGACGCCGCGCTGCTAACGCCGCTGGCCTTCTTCCCCATTGCCCGGTGAGCAACCCCAGAGCTGTCCAAATGAGCGGGAAACCGGGTTGTTGGAGGA
>PLZN01000083.1 GCA_003152195.1 Acidobacteriaceae bacterium | reverse complement strand
CATCGAGCGGCGGCATCTTGTAGGCCTTCTTGCCGGGCGAGGACTTTTCAAAAACCAGAGCTTCGTTCTGACTCAGGTGCGAGCGGACCTTATGGCGAGTGCCTTCAAACGGCTGTGCGGTCTTGCTGGCCATGGGTGTTGCCTTTCAAGCCCGGGTCAGGGCCTCTTCGGAGACATGCTGTAGCAGGGAGGCGGCGTGGTCGATCTGCTCCCGGGTATTGAGCTCGGTCGTGCACCACAGGCTGGCGTTGCCCAGTTCCGGGTACCAGCGGCTAAGGGGCAGGCCAGCGATGACCTTCTGTTTGAGCAGCTGCGCGTTGAGCTGCTCCGGAGATTCGGAGGTCTGGAGCACAAACTCATGGAAACGAGGCGATGCGGAGAAGAGCAGCCGGGCGCCTCCGACGCTGGAAAACTGCTGCGCCGCATAGCTGGCTTTGGCCAGGTTGTGCAACGCCAGCTCGCGGATGCCCTCTTTGCCGTAGACGGTGAGGAAGATGGNNGTCGCCTTCTCCCGGCGGATGTGCTGCTCGCGGGTGGAGAGGGTGAGCACGAAGCCGCGGCGTCCTTGCTTGTCCACGGTTTCGCCCACCAGGCGGCCGGGCATTTGCCGCAGGTATTTTTCCTTGGCGGCGATCACGCCGCAATAGGGGCCCCCGTAGCTGAGCGCCACGCCGAAGGATTGCGCTTCGAGCGAGACGATATCGGCCTCCGCCGGAGGGCACACCACCCCTAGCGAAATGGCCTCGGCGATGGAGACAATCAGCAGCGCGCCTTTTTTGTGAACAATCTCGGCGATGGCGGCAATATCTTCGATGACCCCGAAAAAGTTTGGCGACTGCACCAGGACGCAGGCCGTTTCCTCGGTGACGCTCTGTTCCAGCTCGGCCAGGTCGAGCCGTCCGTCGTCCCCGTAGCCGAGCGTCCTGGCGGCAAGGCCCTGGTGCTGCGCGTAGGTCTGCATCACTTCGCGATACTCGGGGTGAACCGTTCTGGCCACGAAGACACCGTTGCGGCGAGTGATGCGAACGGCCATGCTGACCGATTCAGGGGCGCCCGTCGAGCCGTCGTACATGGAGGCGTTCGCGATTTCCATGCCGGTGAGCTCGCAGATCATGGTCTGAAACTCGAAGATGGCCTGCAAGGTTCCCTGGGTGATTTCCGCCTGGTAGGGAGTGTAGGAGGTAAGGAACTCGCCCCGCTGCACCAGCGAATCGATAATGACGGGGCGGTAGTGACGATAGGCGCCGGCGCCGAGAAAACTGGTGTAGCCGGCCGCGCTCTGTAACGATGCGTTGCGAAAGTAGTCGACGATCTCCGACTCGCCCATCTGGCGGGGCACATCAAGATCCCGTTCCAGACGGTATTCCTGCGGGATGGTGGAAAACAAATCGTCGATCGAGCCGACGCCGATCTGCCTCAGCATCTCGATCCGTTCGCCCGGCGATTTCGGCAAATAGCGCATCTTGAATCCTCTGTCCCTGTGTTACTGACTGATCCGGCTCTCTAGCTTCGCCACTTGCATCGAATGCATCGAGCTGCGCAGAGACGCTTCAGTGGGTCTCTTCGGTGACGAACTTCTCATAGGCCTTGGCATCGAGCAGCTGGTCGACCTCGGAGGGGTCGGCGATCTCCACCTTGAGGATCCACGCCCCGTGGGCATCGGCGTTGATCTTTTCCGGAGCTGTCGCCAGCTCTTCGTTGACCTCGATCACCGTCCCGGTCACCGGCGAGTATAGGTCGGAGACGGCCTTCACCGACTCAACACTGCCAAAGACCTTGCCCCGTTCTACTTTGGAACCGGGCTTGGGCAGCTCGACGAAGACAATGTCTCCCAGGGTGTTTTGGGCATAATCGGTGATGCCCACCTTGCCGGTCTTGCCCCCTACCTCGATCCATTCATGCTCCCGCGTGTAGCGGTACGTCGCTGGATAGGCCATCCGTCTTGATCTCCTCTTTTATTTTAGAGCAACCACACAGATACAGTGTGGCAGCAGGAATCAGCTATGTGCCGCCGTTCTTCAAGGGACGGCGGCGTCGAGGTTCGTTCCCTGGTTTATACCAACTGTGTGATTGCTCTAGGGAATCGTGCAATTTGCAGCGTGGGCGCAGGGACAGGCCTTGAGGCCGCAAAAAATCCGCGTGTCCGGCTACAGTTTAAGCTTGCTTTCCCTGAACCGGTTTCTTGGCACGGCGATAAAACGGGGTCGGCACCACCTTGGCCTTGACCAGGTTCCCGCGCACCTCGACCGCTACTTCCGTGCCCGGCGCTGTGCGGTCAACAGGCAAGTAGGCGAGCGCGATGTTTTTCTTCAGAAAGGGCGAGGGCGAGCCGCTGGTCACGTAGCCGATCGGTTCGCCCTCCAGGCTGCAGACTTTGTAGCCATCCCGCGCGATGCCGCGATCGACCATCTCCAGGCCGGCCAGCTTGCGCTTGGGTGCGCCGCTCTGCTGCAGGTGCAACAGGGCTTGCGAGCCCAGAAAGTCGCTCTTGCCCAGCTTCGAGAAGCGTTCCAGTCCGGCTTCGAGGAGATTGATCTCTTCTGAGATTTCATGGCCGTAGAGGGCCATGGCGGCTTCCAGGCGAAGCGTGTTGCGCGCCCCCAGTCCGCAGGCGAGCAGGCCGAATGGTTCGCCGGCTTCCGTCACTTCCTGCCATACTCGGGCGCTGGTGGGCTCGTCGGAGGGCAAGTAGATCTCAAAACCGTCTTCTCCGGTGTAGCCGGNNGTGCCCCAGGTGAACCAATAATTCTTGATCGCGCTCAGGTCCACCCGGGTGAGCTTGGCCAGCGTATCCTGCGCGCGGAGCCCCTGGATGGCGAGCTGGGTGTAGTGGTCACTGTAGTCGCTGATATGCACGCCGGCGAAGGATCCCACCTGGGAGCGGATCCACTGATAATCCTTTTCCCGGGTTCCGGCGTTGATGACCAGGAGGTAGTCGTTGTCACTGAATTTGTGCACCAGCACGTCATCGACAAACGTTCCCTGGGGATAGAGCATGGCCGAATATTGCGCCTGGCCAACGGCAAGCTTCGCCGCATCGTTCATGGAAAGGGCCTGGATCGCAGCCAGTGAACCCGGGCCGCGAAACTGGATGTCGCCCATATGGCTGACATCGNNGCCGGAGTACTCGACCGGCATGTCCCAGCCTTCGAAGTCGACCATCTTGGCTCCGAGTTGCCGGTGGAGTCCATTTAACGCGGTCTTGCGCAGGGCGGGAGCAGAGAGAGAGCCAGGGGGAGCGGACAAGGCGAATTCCTTTACCGAGAAATGGTTGATCTTCAACGTTAGCACGTACACGGGCACGATTTCGCCCCCCGGGCGCGACCGATGCTTCTGTCCTCGTAATTCCTTGGCGGCATAAAAGAAACCGCGGATCTGGAGAGATCTGCGGTTTCTTTTCTCCAGGCTTTGCTTAGGTCTGGGTTCGTCTCCGGCAGCCTTACTCGCCCACGGACTTCTTCAGGGGTGCCCGGAGGTGGTTGTGAACCGGGGTGGCGGGAGCCGCCCAAGCCAGGCCGTCCACGCCCGCGCCGGCATCGATCAGCGACTGTACCTTCCACTGCGACAGATCGACCACCGCCACCTGGTGGGCCCGCGAGCAGGAGACGTATGCGACCTTGCCGCCGGGGCTGGCGAGAACCTTAACCGGATCCTTAGCCACGTCCACCGTCTGCACCACCTTAAGCGTGGCGAGATCGACCACCGCCAGCTTGTCGGCGCTGGGAAGCGTGACCAGCAGGTAGCGGCCATCGGGCGTGGGAGACGTCCCGTAGCCCACAGCCGGCAAGGGCACCCACGTCTTGATCTTGTTGCTGGCGGTATCGATCACCGCCAGCTGGGGCTTGGTCTGGTCTGAGGTAAAGACCATCTTGTCGTCGTTGGAGATGGCGATGCGCTGGGTGGTGGCCGATATGGGGATGACCGCGATCGTCTTGTGGCCGGTCATATCCAGCACCGAGACCGTACCCGGGCCCACGTTGGCGGTATAACCGCGCTGGCCATCGCGGGAGATGACCAGCATGTGCGATTCCTTCTGCCCGGTGGGGATGGTGCCGACGATCGTCAGCGTCTTCGGGTCGATGATGGAAACTGTCTGGTCCAGCTCCGTGGTCACATAGAGCAAATTATGTACCCGGTCGTAAACCGGGCAGTGGGGACGCACACCATGGCCAAAGTCAACCTTGCCGGTGACTGCACGGGTGGGGATGTCGATCACTACCATCTCCCGGCCGTCGGTTCCCGGCTTTCCCACGCCCGAGCTGCCATAGATGGGCACGTATGCGGTGCGGCCATCGGGCGAGGTTGCGACCTCGTGCCCCGTGATGCCCCCTTCCGGCACCGTGGCCAGTTGCTTTGCGGCCGCCGGATCGATGATGCTGAGATCGCGATCACCCTGGTTGGTGGCTACCAGGAGCGGTTTTACCGGCGCTTCGGGAACAGCGGAGGCTTTGATCACAAGTAGACCCAGGGGCAGCGCCACGCAGAGCGCGAACAGTATAAGGTACACGGATATCGGCTTTTTCATAGGCGCGAATTATATCGCGAATAGGCACGTGAGGGTTTGCTGACGCGGCCGCAGGCATCCCTTCCGGCGCCGGCAAAGGGACCGAAGGAAGGGGAAAGGATAAGCTGTGCTGAGAACGTTTTCCATGATTTCTGTGCCCGATCCGGCCTCGGCGGCACGAACATGACCCAAACCTCTGCCAAACCATTGCGAAAACCCGAACCGGCGTGGCCTGCAGTTGTCGCCATTCTGGGGGTGGGTGGCCTGCATTTGTCCTTGCCGGAACCGCTGACCTTTGGTCCATCCTGGCTTTTGCTGGTGGTGGTTTCCGTGCTCATGGTCCCGGTGGTGATCGCCCGGCTCCGCGGCTCCTTTGCCCTCAACCAGGTTCTCGGGTATATCGTGCTGGGCATCGCCACTGCGGCAATGCTTTGGTCGCTCTTTCTCCTCGTCCGCTCCCTTCCCGGGCACCAGCTGGCGCCATCGGGTCTGCTGCGCTCGGCTGCTGCCCTCTGGGTGGCCAACATTCTGGTCTTCGCCTCGTGGTATTGGCGGCTGGACGCGGGAGGACCGCATGCGCGCAATCTTCGCGGCAACCATACCGAAGGAGATTTCCTCTTTCCCCAAATGACCCTCGCTCCACCGACGCAGAAACCGGTCGACCCAGGCTGGGCGCCCGGCTTTGTGGACTATCTTTTCCTGGCATTCAATACCAGCACGGCATTCTCTCCCACGGATTCGCCCGTGCTCTCCCGCTGGGCCAAGGGGCTCATGATGGTTCAATCCAGCATCTCTCTTACCACCCTCGCCCTCCTGGCGGCGCGGGCGGTGAACATCCTTTAGCGCCCTCCGAGGAAATAAATGGCGATGAAAGTCTCCGAGGTCTTTGTCGAGACGCTGGTCGAGGCCGGCGTAAAACGTGTCTATGGTCTGGCCGGCGACTCGCTGAACGGCATCACGGAGGCGATTCGCAAGAACAAACAAATCGAATGGATGCACGTGCGCCATGAGGAGGCCGCGGCCTTCGCGGCGGGGGCGGAAAGCCAGCTCACCGGGGAAATCGCGGTTTGTGCCGGAAGCTGCGGCCCGGGCAATCTGCACCTGATCAACGGCCTCTACGACTGCCATCGCAGCCGCGTCCCGGTGCTCGCCATCGCCGCCCAGGTGCCCAGCCAGGAGATCGGCAGCGGCTACTTCCAGGAGACCGATCCCCAGCATCTGTTCAAGGATTGCAGCTACTACTGCGAAACGGTCACCCAAGAGGACCAGATGCCGCGAGTTTTGGGAATAGCCATGCGCACCGCCATTGCCCGGCGGGGGGTCGCGGTGGTGGTCATCCCGGGAGATGTTTTGCAGCGGGAGTGTTCTTCTCCTGCGCTGGCTCTCGGCATCCATCAGTCTGCGTCGGTGGTCTGTCCCTCGGCGACGGAACTGGAGCAGGCAGCCGCGTTCCTCAACCAGGCGCAGAAGGTCACCATTTTGGGCGGCGCGGGCTGTGAGGGCGCGCACGATGAGCTGGTGGCGCTGGCCGCGAAGCTCAAGGCGCCGATCGTGCACGCGATGCGCGGCAAGGCGTTCATCGAACACGACAATCCTTATGACGTCGGCATGACCGGTCTGCTGGGCTTTTCCTCCGGCTACCACGCGATGATGAACTGCGATGCGTTGCTGATGCTGGGCACGGATTTTCCTTACCCGCAGTTCTTTCCCAAGAAGGCCAAAATTATCCAGGTCGATGTGCGCGGGGAGCAGATCGGGCGCCGCACGCCAGTCGACCTGGGCTTGATCGGCAAGGTCAAGCACACGCTGGATGCGCTGCGGCCGCTGCTGCAAGAGAAGCAGGACCGCGCTTACCTCGATACCTGTCTGCAGCACTACAAGACTGCTCGCAAGGCGCTGGACGATCTTGCCACCGGCGAGCCCGGCCGCACGCCTATCCACCCCCAGTTCGTCGCCAAGATGGTGGACGAGCTGGCTGCCGGCGATGCCGTCTTTACCTGCGATGTGGGCACGCCCACGATCTGGGCTGCCCGTTATCTGCACATGAACGGCCAGCGGCGCCTGCTAGGTTCGTTCGTGCATGGCTCGATGGCCAACGCCCTGCCTCAGGCCATCGGGGCGCAGGCTGCCTTTCCCGGGCGGCAGGTGATTAGCCTCTCCGGCGACGGAGGCCTCGCCATGCTGCTGGGCGAGCTGCTGACGCTGCGTCAACTGAAGCTCCCGGTCAAGCTGGTGGTCTTCAACAACAGCTCCCTCGGCTTTGTGGAGCTGGAGATGAAAGCCGCCGGGATTTTGGATTTTGCCACCGACCTGGTCAATCCAGACTTTGCCAAGCTAGCCGAGTCGGCCGGCATCCTGGGCCTGCGCGTAGAAAAACCGGAGGAACTGCGTCCGGCCTTGATGCAGGCTCTCGGCTACGATGGCCCCGCAATGGTGGAGGTCATTGTGAATCGCCAGGAACTTTCCATGCCGCCCACCATCACCGCCGAGCAGGCCAAGGGCTTCAGCCTCTACATGGTGCGCGCCGTCTTCAGCGGCCGGGGCGACGAGGTGATCGATCTGGCGAAAACCAATCTCTTCCGCTAGCTCCCTTAGCGCAACAAGGCAATGGGTGCCCCATATCTGACGCGCTCTTTGCGTCAGATGTGGGAAACGCAAGCCTTCACCCCTAGCCTTCCAATCACACCCGTGATCGCCGAGACCCGTTGTTCCGTTGCAGTTCCGGTAGGAGATCCAGACGCTGGCCTGAAATTCTGTTGAGAAAATTAGGCTGCTCTGTTTGGGTTGTCATCCGACCCAAACGGGGCAATACTTGGGTCGGATGACAACCAAAGAAAGTAACGACGACCGCATCGCCTTGCTGCAGGGCACGCTGGACCTGNNGTGAGCGAGAACAACCGCAAGGCGCGGTTCTACTCGCTGACCCCGAAGGGACGCGAGCAGCTGGTCGAGAAGGCCGGTGAGTGGCGGCGGTTGGCGCGGGCGATGGGATTGATTTTGGACAACAGCATGGGGCCGAGCAGCGAGGAAGCATAGCTATGTTCTGGCGCAAACGGAGTACCGAGGATTTCGCCGAAGAAATCAAGGCGCATCTTGCGCTCGAAGCCGACGACCTCGAGCGCGAGGGATTGAGCGAGGACGAGGCGCGCTGCAAGGCGCGGCGTGCGTTCGGCAATGTCCGTGCGGCGCAGGAACGCTTCTATAGGAAGGGCCGATGGTCGTGGCTGGACAAGCTGCTGCGCGATCTTCGCTTTGCCTTGCGTTCGATGCGTCACGGCCCCGGATTTGCCGTGACGGCGATTCTCACGCTGGCGCTGGGGATGGGCGCGAACACGGCGGTGTTCAGCGTGATGAATGCGGTGCTGCTGCGGTCGCTGCCGGTGGCCGATCCGCAGCGCGTGGTGTATCTGCGCACCTCGGGGCCGCCGCCCAGAACGGGGACAATCAATTCCCAGGAGTCGTTCTCGTATCCGGTGTACGACGCGCTGCGGCGGCAGAGCGGTGCGCTGACCGATGTAATTGCAGTGGCGCAGCTTTCCGTGGACAAAGTGAATGTGCGTGTGGACGCGCAGCCGGAGGAGACAGAGGCCGACATGGTGAGCGGCAATTTCTTCAGCGGGCTGGGCGTAAAGCTGGCCCGCGGACGCGGCTTCACCGCCCAGGACGAGACCGCGCTGCTGATGGTGATCAGCTACAACTACTGGACGCGGCGCTTTTCCCGCGACCCGAATATCCTCGGGAAAGTTCTGTATGTGAAAGGCGTTCCCTTCACGGTGGTCGGCGTGACCGCGGAAGGTTTTGAAGGGACCGAAGCCGGCAGCTCGATGGACTTCTGGATTCCCCTGCAGAATCGCCTGGAGTTCAATGTGCTGGGCAATCCGCCGGAGCAGGGCAAGCTGTACCAGCAGGACCAGACGTGGTGGTGCATGCGATTGTTGGGACGGCTGGCTCCCGGGGTGAGCCGCGAGCAAGCCCTGTCGCGGCTGCAGAGCGTCTTTCAGACTGCGGCGTATGTTGGGCTGGGCTCGCCGATGCCGGGTGAGAAACCGCCGGTGCTGAGCTTTGCGGATGCCAAGAATTTTCCCGGCTACGACGGGCAGTACGGCAAACCGGTGCGCATGTTAATGGCCATGGTCGGGCTGATCCTGCTGATTGCGTTGACGAATGTAGTGATGCTGCTGATGGCGCGCAATGCCACCCGGCAAAGAGAATTTTCCTTGCGCCTGGCGCTGGGTGCGCAGCGCGGCGAGTTGCTGCGCCAGTTGCTGACCGAGAGCCTGCTGCTGGTGGCGGTGGGCGGGGCCCTCGCTTGGGGTTTTGCAGAGCTGGCGACGCGGGTCCTGGGCCGGTGGGCGCTGATTGAGTCGAGTTTGGCGCCGGATAAGACCGTCCTGCTGTTCACCTTGGCCGTGCTGGTCTTGGCCGCGCTGCTGTTTGGCCTGGCGCCGTTTCGCGTGGCCATTGCCGGCGGTGCGGAGTTGGCGTTGAAGACTTCGGCGGCGACCTCGAGCGCAGATGCGGGGAAGACGCGGACGGGAAAGGTGATCGTCGCGCTGCAGATGGCCCTGTGCGTGGTGCTGCTGGTGGGTGGCGGGTTGCTGATTCGCTCCCTGCGCAACCTGCAGAATATTCCGCTGGGGATGCGGACCGAGGGGCTGGTGGTGTTTGGCCTGAACCCGCAGAGCGTACGCACGGAAGCGGAGCTGGTTCAGTTTTACCAGGAGCTGCAGCGCCGGCTGCGCGTTCTGCCCGGTGTGGAATCTGTCGCGGTGATGCAGAACCGGCTGGGGTCGGGGTGGTCGAACAATAGCAATGTGACGGTTGACGGCAAAGATCCGGACGTGACGAAGGGGTCGTCCACCGTGGTGCGGAACAATGATGTAGGCCCGGACTTTATCCACACGTTGGGTGTGCCCGTGGTGCTGGGGCGCGAGTTTACGGATGCGGATAACGCAACGTCGCAAAAAGTTGCCGTGGTCAATGAGCTGTTCGGGCAACACTTTCTGCCTAACCAGAACCCACTGGGGCATCAAGTCGACGGAATGGTGATAGTGGGCGTGGTGAAGAACCACAAGTATCGCAGCATGGAGGAGGAGCCTATCCCCATGGCTTGGTTCGACTACGCGCAAAGTCCAGCCGAGGGCGAGATGAATGTGGAAATGCGCGTGCGCGGGGATGCGTTGGCGATCCTGCCGGCGGTGCGCAAGGTGGTCGCGCAGATGGACCCGGATGTCCCGCTGATTAAGCCAAGACTGCAACGCAAGCAGTTTGAGCAGACCATCTCGCAGCAGCTGATGTTTGCCCGGCTGGCCGAGTTCTTTGGGCTGTTGGCGATTGTGCTGGTGGCGATGGGACTCTACGGAACGCTGGCGTATCGCGTGAACATGCG
>PLZN01000253.1 GCA_003152195.1 Acidobacteriaceae bacterium | reverse complement strand
CTTTATCAGGCCACAGTAATTGCGATACTGCTCTAGTTTATTGACACTGCCTGCGCTGCAGCTCGACTGGAGGCCGGAAACCCTGGCCTCAGGCCGGCTGCTCTAATTCACAAAGCGGCTCATGCGAACGTTCATCGCCATACCCAGAGCCAGAAAAGTGAACAGTACCGAGGATCCCCCGTAACTCATTAAAGGTAAAGGAATTCCCGTGACCGGCATCAGCCCGATAACCATTCCGACGTTAACTGCAATCTGAAAGACGAGTACAGCGACCACGCCCATAATGAGGAACGTACCGGACACGTCTGCGGCTGTCTGAGCATTTTGAATCAAACGCGTCAATATGAGGAAGTATATCAGGAGTACAAAGACGGCGCCGACGAAGCCGTGTTCCTCGCAAAAGGCGGCAAAGATAAAGTCCGTATAGGGAATGGGCAGAAAGTCGCCTTGCGTCTGCGTACCTTTCGTCGCTCCCCTTCCCCAGACGCCTCCGTCGCCCACGGCGATGAGGGATTGCTTCACCTGGTAGCCGCTCCCCCTGGGATCGGTGTCGGGATTGAGGAAGCTGGTGAGCCGTTGCTTTTGGTACGGCTTCAGCACCTTGGACCAGACCGGGACGATCAGGATCAGACTGGCGACGGTGAGAATCAGCCCCTGCTTCCACTGCAGACCCCCCAGGAAGAGCCCGATAATCAGCACCGGAATGTAGGTGAGCGAGGTACCCAGGTCCGGTTGCTTGAGAACCAGCAACATCGGCACGCCGACCAGCAGGCCGGCCTTGAAGATATCGCTCCAGGTAAGGTCCTTGCCGGCCAGATTCGAGAAGTATCGCGCCATGGCGACAATCAACACCACCTTGACCCATTCTGACGGCTGGAAGTGAATGCCACCGGGAAGCTTGATCCAGCGCCGCCCTCCCAGCACCTTAGTTCCGACGATAAGCACCGCTACCAGCGAGACCAGACAAAAGCCATAGACCCAGTGGACCGCTTCAAGCAGCCGGTGGTAATTGATGAGCGAGAAGATGAACATGGCCACCAGGCCGCCAATCAGCCAAAAGATCTGCTTGGTTTCGAACCCGACAAACTTGGTGTGCAAGGTGGCGCTGTAGATCTCAAAGATGCTGATGACCGAAAGCAGCAGCACCAGGCCCAGGAGCAACCAGTCAAAATCGCGAAATGAGATAAATCGCCGCATGCCGCTCCGTCTCCCTAGCGCTGTACCGCAGCCACTTGGCTGGCGCCGGCCACCGCGCCGGGCCTTCGCTTGTCGCCCGAAGGCGGCGGTGGCAGCAGGAAGTGACCGCCATGAAGAGCCTGGTCCTCGCCCTTGGAAGCAACCGCGGCAGGCGCGGAGCGCGCACTGCTTGCTTCCTGCTCCGGCTGTTCGGACCACACCGCGCCCACCTCGATCTTCGAAGGCACCTTGGCCTCCAGCAGGTTGTTGTTCAAGCGCCGCTGTTTATCCACAAATGTCTCTATGACCCGCGCCGCCAACGGAGCGGAAGTATTACCCCAGCCACCGTGCTCCACCAAAACCACAACCGCAATATCCGGATTTCTTCGTGGCGCGATCCCAACAAACCAGGCATTCGCGCGCGAGGCAACGTCAGCCGACACCTTGTCCATGCCGGCGCTATGGTTCACCACCTGCGCGGTGCCGGTCTTCCCGGCAAAATCTATGTTGTCCAGGTGCGACGCGGATGCCGTGCCGCCCATGTGTGGATCCAGGGCTCCAGCCATGCCATCGGTAATGGTCTCCCAGGTTCCCGCACTAATCGGAATCGTCGCATCCGCCGAGCCGGGATACGAATCGTACATGGCCTGGCGGTACTCGGCCGGCAATTGATCCGCCTCGACCACGTGAGGGCGCTTGAGGACGCCGCCAGAGGCAATGCCGGCAATTGCCCGGACCAACTGAATGGGCGTGACGGTAACCGCACCCTGTCCGATGCCGACGGAGATGACTTCCCCCGCATACCACTTCTCATGAAAAGTCTTCATCTTCCACTCTTCCGAGGGCATGGTGCCGCTGACCTCGCCGGGCAGATCGATGCCCGTCTTCTGCCCCAGTCCTACTTTGTGGGCCCAATAGGCGATCTTCTCGATGCCCAGCCGTTCCGCCATGGTGTAGTAGAACGTGTCGCACGACAGGGGTATCGCGTGCAGGATGTCAACCATGCCGTGCCGCTTATCGCACGCAAAAAAGCGGCCATAGAATGTGCCGCCGCCGGGGCAGTTCACATGCATGTCTTGCGCGATCCCGTTCTCCAGGCCGGCGAGCGACATGATGATCTTGAAGGTAGATCCTGGCGCGAGCTGCGCCTGAATCGCCTTATCCAACAGGGGATGATGGGGATCGGTAATGAGCTTGTTCCATTCCTCACGCGAGACCCGCACGGAGAAATCATTGGGGTCGAAAGCGGGCCGCGATACCAGGGCGAGCACGGCTCCCGTATGCGGATCGATGGCGACGATCGCTCCATTGCGATCACCCATGGCCGCCTCGGCAGCGCGCTGCAGGTCGAGATCGATGGTCAGTCGGAGCCCTTGCCCGGCTACCGCTGGTTCCCTGCCCAGAATGCCAACTTCCCGCCCATGACTGTCCACGATGATGTCCTGCGAGCCATCCTGTCCGCGAAGAAGCTGATCGTAGGACTGCTCTACCCCCGATTTACCGACCACATCGCCAGGCTCGTAGTAGGCATAGCGCGGGTCGTTCAGCATGTCGTCACTTACCTCGCCGACGTAGCCGATCAGGTTGGCGGCGAAGCCGTTGCGGGGATAAAGCCGCCGCTGTTCGTCAATGGTCTCCAGCTCAGGGAGCTCGTCGCGATGGGCCTCGATAAATTCCACTTCGTCCGGAGTGATGTCCTGCTTAAGCGGAATGGGCTGATACTTGGGCGCAAGGGCATAGTGCGTCAGCGTGCTCTCAAGCTGCTCCGTGGTCATGTGGAGGCCGCGGGAAATCAGGGGAAAATCAGCGCGCAGATCGCGGCCCGGCTCGCGGATCAGAAAGCAGGAGACGGAGGGGTAGTTGTCCACGATGAGACGGCCCTCGCGGTCGAACAGCTTACCGCGGGGAGCCAGGATGGGCACCTTGCGGATACGGTTCTGCTCCGCCAGGGTGCGGTAGTTCTGCGCTCCGATGACCTGCAGCCGCCACAGGCCGGAGAGCAGCACGAGCAGAAGTGCCACGATCGCGTACTGCACGATCGTGAGCTTGAATGCCGGCGTTCTCTCTTCCCGATTGACCATGATTCGAAGGGTTCTCCCACCCCGCTGCTTTTCTAGTCCCGCGGCCTTACGCGGTCCAGGATATCGAAGAAAAAGACGCCCACAATGGAGTTGATCACCGCCTTGATGACCTCATGCAGCCAGTTCGTACCCAGGTTCTGCGCCAGCATGTGATGCATGATAAAGAGGTAAATCACGATGTTCAGCAAGGTGAACGCGAAGTTGATCAGCAGCCGTGTTCCGGGATTCTCAACGTCTATTTTGACTCCCAGCGAAGCCGCAAGGAAGCCGACGACGCACTGCGAGATCCCGTTGATTCCCAGGGGGCGGCTGGTCAGCGCATCCTGAATCAATCCGATGACCGCTCCGGTTACCGTGCCGGCGATCGGATTGCGCCAGCCTACGGCGAAATAGATCGTGACCAGCAATGGCAGGTCGAGAATGTCGAACCTGGGGACGAAACGGGGGATCAGGGCCTGCACAAAGATCGCCAACAACGGGACCAGCACCACCACCAGCAGGGGATAGCGCTGCACATCCAGTTCACGACGCGCTGCTGATGCGGAGATTGCCATTAGCGGGGTGGCCCCCCATCTCCAGCAGATGCAGGTGGGGCGGTGCTGGGCTCAGGAGCAGGAGCCGCCTCGGCCGGCTGGTCAGTTGGTGGGGCTTTGGGCGCCTTCGGCTTAGCTGCTGGATGAGGCGTGCCGGGCGAAGCCCCCTGTCCCGGGACTGCGGCGCCGGGGCTCCGGGCGCCAGTACCGGCCGCCGCGGGCTTGCCATCGGCCGTGTTACGAACCTGCGCCTGGACACCCGGCTCCGGCGCATATCTGGGATCGACAATTGCGTGACCCGGGGTCAACGCGTTGGCCGGCGGCGTCGCATCGGGGCTGTAATGATCGGCATGCAAGGCCGGGGGCGGGTGTAGCTTCGGAGGAACAGCCGCAGCCGCAGCCGCAGCATCGCTGTGCTGCTGGCCCTGCTTCGGGTCCACGACCGCGTTGGGATCGTTCAGGCCGGGGAGCCGCTCAGCGAGGATATCCGATGCCCGCCGTTGACTCACGGCGGCCCCTTCGGCTGCACTCTGGACCAGATCCTGCTTCTCCTTCTCCGGCATGTGATCCGAAGCCCGGGTGATGACCAGCAACTCATCGAGGTGCCCTAAATTGGCGGCCGGCTTGATGATGATGTCGAGGTAAGGCGGGTTCTGGGTATCGGCGACTACCCGATCGACCACTCCCACAGGCAGCCCGCGCGGATAAATCTGGTCTCCTCCGCTGGTGATCACGCGTTCGCCCGGTTTGACTCGATCATCGGGAAGCATGTTGATGATCTGCGGCTGGCCCAATGCGTTGCCGCGCAGTACTCCCCGCAGCCGGGTTGACTCCAGCAGCACTCCCGCGCCGCTGGTCTGATCCGAAATCACCAGCACCTGCGAGGTGTGGGCAAACACGTCCTTCAGCTTGCCCACGATGCCATCGGGCGTGATGACTGCCATGTCCGGCTTAAGGCCGTCCTTAGCGCCCTTATCGATGTACAGAACACGGGATTGGTCGGTGCCTGACGTACCAATCACCTGGGTCGGTACTGTGCTGTAGATATAGTGTTCTTTGAAGGCCAGCAATTGCTGCAGCCGCTGTCCCTGGCGGGCATCTTCGAGCAACGTTGCCTGCTCCAGCTGGAGACGGCCCACCTGTTCCCGCAGATCCTGGTTCTGCTGCCGAACGTGGCGAAGATCGAGATAGTTCGACCACAACCCGCGCAGTCCGGTCCCACTGCCGTGGATAACCTTTTCTGGCGGCGACATCAGACCGATGGCCCAATATCGTATTAAGCGCACCGCCGGCGCATCCGCGGAAGTGGGATTTGGCCTTCGAATCTGCACGGCCAATCCGATGATCTGGACCACCAGAACAGTTACCAGAAACAGGATGTTCTTATACCGGCTCAAAACAAGTCCATTGCTGCTTCCATGTGGTGGGCCTGAGGACCCTGCTATTCAAGCGGTTTCACAATTACCGTGGCCTCATCGGCGGATTTGCCATCCCCGCGAACGCACCGGTTTCAGGAGATCGACTCGCAGCCGCTGGTTTGGTTAGTCGATTTTGATCTTGCGCAGCAAACGGAAGTCACTGAGCATCTTGCCCGTGCCCAGCACCACACTGGCCAAGGGATCATCGGCAATCGAAACCGGCAGTCCGGTCTCTTCGCGGATGCGCTTATCCAGATT